>NZ_JBSGTG010000021.1:0-195749 GCF_053607285.1 Streptomyces sp. NPDC055140
CCGTGCAACGCCTTACGGGAGGTCTCCCCCCGCTCGTACGCCTGGCGCGACAGCCAGTTCGCCGCATCGTTCACCGCGCACAGGGTGCGCTCAAGCGCCGACGCCACCTCAGGCGTCGGCATGAGGCGAACCTGCACGACAAGCTTCATACGAGCACCGTAGCTCGTGTCTATGACACCCCGATGGGAATCAATCCCGATATCCGCAGGGGTCGCAGCGTCGTACACGTTCTCCACGCACAGCTTGTCTTCGTACCCAAGTACCGGCGCGGAGTCTTCACCAACGAGATCCTGAACCGCTGCGAAGAGATCATGCGGGAGGTCTGCACCAAGGCCAACACCGAGCTACGCGAGTTCAACGGCGAACGCGATCACGTGCACCTCGTCATCCGCTACCCCCCAGGTCAAGCTGTCCGCCTTCGTCGGCAGCCTCAAGGGCGTCTGCGCCCACTATCTCCGCAAGGAGTACGCCGACCACATCCGTAAGTACCTGTGGGGCGAGCATTTTTGGTCCCCCTCGTACCTCGCGGCCTTCGCCGGCGGAGCACCGCTTTCTGTGATCAAGGAGTACATCGAGCAGCGGCAACGCCCGCTGGAACGCGGGCGTCAGATCAGTCCAGAGAAGCCATTCCTCCCGAGCCCTAAAGGGCCGGGATTCCTGGCTAGATCACGTTGAACATGTCAGCCGGGGAGCGAACTGCCAGACGTGGAGGCGGACTTCCTGACCAGTGTGCACGGACACCACGGCGACCGGGGCCCCGGTCAGCCCGCTGTCGGCCAGGAGCGCAGCAGGTCGGGATCTTCTCGACGGTGCAGGTGGGATCGCGCAGCAGGTCGCGGAGCGCGACGGCGTTGTCGCGGGTGGGTTCGACCTGGACGCCGGAGGCCTCCAGGTACATCACACCGGTCCCCGCGGCGACGGCGAGATCGGAGCGCTCCAGCCAGCGACAGCGGCCCAGTACGTGGACAAGGGCGGCGGCACGGGCGTAATGGCCCTGGTAGACGGGGTGTTCGAGGAGCTCGGCGCGATGGCAGGCGACGGCGGCGACGGGCACCCCGTAGTCCTCGGAGGCGGGGTCGTCGGCGCCGGCGATCTGGGCGACTTCCAGAGTCCAGGGGACGTCGATATGGAGCTCCATTTACGCGGCGTGTGCCCCCGGCCGGTGCTGATCAGCTTCTTCAGCCTGGTCGAAGTGCAGCTTCGTGTTCAGCCCCCTTGGGCCGGTTGGCTCAGACAGCACGGCGCGCCTCGGCTGTGCCGGTGGCCGCCGGTGGAGGATCGATGGCGCGGCGGCCTCGGGACGGGTCGCCCGGCACTGCCGCCCCACCGACGAAGAGGCCCGGCCATGAAACTGTTCGACGACCCGCCGTTCCAGCCCCTCGCCGACCAGGCACTGGAACTCATCAATGACCGTACGCTCGGCATCTCCCCCACGACCGCGACGTGAGCGCCACTCCGCGCGAAGACGTGCCGGGCGGCAGTCGCTACGGCGAGGCCGTCTTCCGTCCCGAACAGGCGGGCGAGGGCGAGCGCATCGACTTCGGCGCCCTCGCCTACGACGACATCACCATGGCGCGACTGCGAGCACTCGGCGTCGGCCCGGGATGGCGCTGCCTCGACGTGGGTGCAGGCACGGGCACGGTGTCCCGCCGGCTGCTGGACGAGGCCGGGGTGGCAAGTGTGCTTGCCGTGGACCGCGACGTGCGTTTTCTCAGCGCACGGCCCGTGCCCGGGCTCGACATGCTGGAAGCCGACATCACCGCCCCGGACTTCGCCGCCCCCGGCCGGTTCCGGCTCGTCCACGCGCGCTTCGTGCTGATGCACCTGCCCGAGCAGGACCGCTTGATCACGGAATTGGCCGAACTCGTCGCGCCCGGCGGTGTGCTGGTGCTCAGCGACGCTGTCGATCTGACGAGTGACCGGACGCCCGACACGCCGTACACCACGCTGATGCGGGCGATGTGGCAGGGACTGCGGGCCACCATCGGGACCGATATCTCCTGGGTTCCGTCCTACCCGCAGCTGCTGCGCGGGGCGGGGTTGGGGTCCGTCGCCGCCGAGATCCATGTGCCTCCGCTGCTGCCGGGCAGCCCCATCAGCCGCTTCTGGGCGGACACGTGGGAACGCAGCAGGGCGGCGATGCTCGCCACCGGCCTGGTCGATGACGCGGCCGTCGACGCGGCGGTCGGGTACCTGGACTCCGACGAATGCGCCGCTCTGTCAGCCGGCATGCTCACCGCCTGGGGATGGAAACCCGAGGATGGCCCGCGATGACCCTCCGAGGCCAGGGCCCCGCTGCTCGGACTCGAGATGCTTGCGGGCCCGGCTTGCGATCTTGCGGACGTTGACGACGTTGAATTGCAGCATCTCGGCGATATCGGCATAGGTGTATTCGAAGGCCTCGCGCAGGGATGTACACGGCCCGCTCAGTGGGGGTCAGCTTCTCCAGGACGAGCAGCAGCCTGATACCAGCGCGACGTGCCTGCGTACTGGAATCACGGGTTCCCCTGATCACCCCTCGCCCACGATGGCGCAAGGGCCAACTCGACGGCAGGCTCCAAGAGTTGACCGACGGCAGAACTGCCACGCAAGAGAGCGCCCAGCCCGGCAGCGAGCCGGACGGGGCGCTTGAACGGAATTCAGGGTGACAGGAGTTGGCCCGCTGCCAGGGCTGACGCCACCGTGCCGCCGACCACCACAGCCGAGGCCGCGAACACCGGAACCCTCAGGGTCCAGGTGCGCAGTGCCCGTGAGCGGAGCAGGCCGTCGAGCAGGGCATCACGACTGCGTAGCACAAGCACTCCGACACCGGTGAGCGTCAGGGCCATACCGACGCCGAACGCGGCCACCATCGCAAAGGCGACGGCCACCTTACCGGTGAGAAGCCCGGCCAACAGGACGAGGAACGCGGAAGGCGAGGGCAGTAGACCGCCGGCCGCGCCGAGCAGGACGAGCCCTCGCCACGTGAGCAGGGACGGCGCATCGGGGATGTGGTGACTGTGCCCGTGCTCATCGCCACCGCCGTGCCCGTGCCCGTGCTCATGGCCACCGCCGTGCCCGCGTTCGTGATGCGCCTGTGCATGCGCATCGACCTGCCTGCGGTGGCGTCGATGCGTGTGCAGCAGACGCACGCCAACTCCCACCACCACCAGCGCCGCGGCCAGTTGCAGCCAACCCGTGAGCGCCGCCACGTCCGGTGTGCGTTTCGCCATCAGCCACCAGCCGACCGCCAGGACCGCCACCGAGAACGTGTGCATCACAGCGACGACCCCGCCGAGCCACATCGCGTCGCGGGGCCGGCCCCGGCCACCCACGAGATACCCGGCGGCCAGCGACTTGCCGTGCCCGGGGGCACAAGCATGGAGCGCGCCCACGGCCGCAGCCACGAGCAGCGCCGTCGGAAGCGCCGCGCTGTGATCCAGCAGCGACGCCAGATCGGTCGTCCACGTCCCGCCCGCAGCCGACGAGCCGGTGCCTGAACCAGATTCGCCCGATACGAGGAAGAGCTCCCGCGTCGGCTCCTTCGCCGTGTGCAGTCCGCCGCCGCCCTGGTCTGTCACGGAGAGCGTGCGGTAGACGGGGTTGACGTCCGTCAGCGCGGTGACCGTCAGGCTGATGCGGTCCACCGGATGGGGGCAGACGAAGCGGAGCGTCATGCCGTCCGCCTTCGCGACGCGGCAGGGGGCTCCGTCCTGACGTATGACGATGTGCGAGCGCAGATAGCGGGATACGTCGCCGCCAGATTGCCTCTTCACGACGGCGATGTCGTCCTTCTGCGCGGACCAGGCCGCGTCCACGACATGTCCGCTCGCCTCGATCCTGACGACGGGCGGGGTGCCGAAGGGGTGCGCCTGCGCTGTCCCCGCGCTGCCGAAGAGCAGCACGGGGACAGCGGCCAGCAGGAGCAGCACCCCGGTGCGGAGTGATTGCACGATGGTGCTTCCTCTCAGTCCCGGCGCGCGGCCAGCGCGTGCACCGTGCCGTCGTCCGTGAGGGCGAAGACCCAGTCACCGCTGACGGAGAGCGCCGAAGCCACTCCCCCGCCGAGGTTGTACGCGGCCTGCTGCTTGCCGGTGGAACGGTCGAGAACCAGCAGGCGGCCGTCCCATGTCCCCACGTACACCGAAGACTTCGTCACCAAGGGGTGCATCGTGGGTGATCCCGCGCCGGCCGAGCACCCCATGGCGACGCGCCAAGGGTCGTCCAGCGGGCTCTTGCCCGGCAGATACCCGGCCTTGGTCTCCCACACCGGCTTCGACGGATCGGACGCACTCGTGTCGTAGGCGCGGACCACACCGTCGCGGCCCGCGACATAGGCGATGTCGCCCCACACGGCGGGGCTGGTGAGAGGGGCCCGGCCCGGCTCGCAGACGCTGCCGCCGCCGACCTTGGACTCCCAGGTCACCGCGCCCGTCTCCGGATCGTGCCCGCGGACGCCGTACGCCGTGAACGTCACCAGCTTCGCCGGGCCCGACGCGGGCTGCGTCAGCACCGGCGAGGAGTGGCTGTCGATGTCCCCTGCGGTGTCCTTCGCCCACAGCTGAGTGCACTTCGCAAGGTCCATCGCGATGACGGTGTTGCTCGACATGGAGTGCAGATAGGCCGTGTTGGAGCCGGGCTCGCGGATGGCGGTGCTGTGCGCCTGGCCCCAGGAGAACGCGGCCTCGAAGCCGCCCGGCGCCGGCACGCCGGTCTTGGCGTCCCGGCAGCGGATCATGTTCGCGTCCTGGTAGACGGCGACCGTACGGTCCTGGCCGGTGAGAGCGAAGACGCTCACCGGTCCGCCCGCGCGTCCGTAGCGGCGCACTGTGTCGCCGTGTGTCTCCTCACGGTCGATCGACTCCCAGGCGACATGCCCGTCCTTGGCGTCCAGGGCATAGATCCGACCGACGCCGGTCGTCAGATAGACCCGTCCCCCGTGGAGGGTCGGCGCCGACTCGGCGTCGCCGTCCAGGTAGGTACGCCAGAGTTCCCGGCCGGATGCGATGTCGTACGCGAGCATCATGCTGTAGGGCGAGTCGAAGGCGCGGGAGGAGACGATCAGCCTGCCGTCCGCGATCACCGAGCCGTTCAGGTTGAACTGCTCGCCGGTGTGCCGGGTCCACTTGAGGTCGAGCCGGTGGCCCGGGTTGTCGCCGCTCGCGGAACGTCCTGCCTCGTCACCGCCCTGCCTGAGCCAGTCCTGCCCGGTTCGCGGCTTGGTCAGCTCGGAGTCGGGGACGACGTCGAAGGTGCTCTTCTGCACCGGAAACGCCTTTCCCTTTGTGTCGTACGCCGTCGCCTCGGCTGTGTAGGTGCCGGGCCGTAGCCCGCGCAGCGGCGTGCCACTCGCCCGGGTCCACGCCCCGCGTGCGGCGGGGCAGGGCTCGGCCTTGCCGCCGGGCGGGGTGTAGCAGTTCTGGATGCCGGGCTCGGCGGCACCCGTGCCGAACCGCGCGTTCGCCCGCTTCACGACATGGCCCCGGCCGTCCCGCACGGTCAGCTCGGCCTTCGCGGGGGTACGGCCGTCGTCCTCCGTGTACACCTCGACGGGCACCCCGGCCCGCGTGCCGTGGACGCTGCCCTGCCCGGGGCTGACCAGGGCGGAGTCGTCATCGATGTCGAACTGCCGGTGGATGCCCGTCACATGACCGGTGTCCTCGTTGCGGCTCGTGCGCGGATCGTCGGTGATCCCGCTGAAGTCGAGCACCTTGTAGTCGGGGTGGGCTCCGTCGATGCCGTACGTGCCCTGATTGTTGATCTCGACCGCCCTCTTGAAGGCGCCCCGCCGGAACTCCGCCTGCTGGTTGTGCCCGGCCGCGACCATCCGCACGTCGTACTTGGCCAGCTCGTCGATGGTCGGCTGCAGCCCCGCGCCGGGGCCCCACTGGGTGAACAGCGAGCGGTGCGCGAAGACCAACACCTGTTTACCGACCGCGTGCTGGGCCAGGTCCCTGCGCAGCCACTCCAGTTGCGGTCCGAGCCCGCTCGCGTCGTAGTTGTCCTCCAGCACCACGACGTGGCGGCCGTTGCGGTCGAAGCTGTACCACTCGGGAGCGAGGTTGCGGCGGTAGTACTCCAGGCTGCCCGCATACCCCTTGGACGTGGCCGTGCCGCCGACATCGTGGTTGCCCATCACGGGGTAGAAGGGGTGCCCGAGCCGCCCCTCCTCGAGTCCCTTGCTGAACAGGTCGTACGCACCCTGACGGCGCGGCTCTTCCGCGTAGTCCGTGACGGTCAGGTCCCCGGTCGCGATCTGCATCGTCGCACCGTCGACCTCCGACATCGCCCGCACCTGGCCGGTCCACTGGGGCAGCGCCGTGCGCGCTTCGGCGTCGGTGCGGTTGCCGACCTCCGGGTCGGAGTTCATCACCCACTTCTCGGTGGGCCGAGAGGCGTTACGGTCCGGTACGAGCGCGAAGTCGACGCCGGTGCCACCGGTCTCGGGGACCTTGTGGAAGAACCGCGGGATGTAGTCCTTGCGCAGAGCCGGGTTGTATCCGTCGGGCGAGACGATGCTGACGAGATCCGTCTCGCGTCGCGCCGGATCGATCTCCAGGGTGTACGAGCCGTCGGCGCGGGTCGTTGTCCACGCGGCACCGTCGGTGACATCGACGCCGGGCATGGCCCGCTCGCCCTTGTCCCGCTTGCCGTTGGCGTTGCCGTCCCTGAAAACGGCGCCCTTCACGGTGACGGTGGGCGGTGCCGCGCCGTCGGCGAACGCGGCCTGGGGCGCGAGGCAGGACAGGGCCACGGCTCCGGCGGTCACGACGTGGAAACGGCGGCCTGTACGCAGGCCACGGAGCAGGGACGGCAATGACCGGGCGGCGAGTACGAGCGCGACACCGCCCGCCGCCACGAGCACGACGGTGAGCCAGGGGAACTCCGGCGGCGCATGTGCGCCCTTGGCATCCACGAGGGGCGTGGCCGCGGACGCGTCGGCCGCGGTGCCCTCGAACTCGACGACGACCTGGCTCAGTCCGCCCTTCTTCAGCAGCGTGCTCAGGTCGAGCGCGTCGAGACGGCAACTCCACGCCATTTCGATCACGACACCGCCGGGAACCCCACCGTCGTCACCGGGCACACCCGAGCCCGTGGCCGGGCAGCCGGCCGGCAGCACCTTGGATGCCCAGGCACCGGCATCGGCGGCGGACACCACATCGCGGTGCACGATGAGACGGCCGCTGGTTACGTTTACCCCCGTGGTGACGACGAGTTCGGCATGCTCGCGCGAGACATGCGCCATGGCAGGCTGGGCGCCGGCGCCCAGCACGAGGAACAGCAGTACGAGACAGAGCCCGCCTGCTGCGCGTATGTGATTCATAACGGCGGAGACTAGTCAGAATTCGTCACATCGGAGCCAAGATCGAACGACCTTAACTGGGTCGCCCCCAAGAGTTCAGCAGGATCTAGCGCGGAACCCCGGGCGTTCACCGCCCGGGAGGAAGCGCTTCTCTGGACTGTTCTGACCTGCAGGTTCTCACGGGTCCGCATGGTTGACCTCAGCCGGGACGCTTCTGGTTGTCGATGTACTCCTTGATGATCGACAGCGGGGCGCCCCCGCACGAGGCGGCAAAGTACGAGGGCGACCAGAAGTGGTCGCCCCACAGGTACTTGCGGATATGTCCGGGAAACTCCTGGCGGAGCCTGCGGGCACAGACGCCCTTGAGGGAGCCGGCCAGCCGGGATGGGGAGAGCTTCGGCGGGTAGTGCACCAGCAGGTGCACGTGATCGGTCTCGCCGTTGAACTCGACCAGCTCTGTTTCGAAGTCCGCGCAGACGGCGCGCATGACGTCCTCGCAGCGTCGAGGGATCTCGTCGGTGAACGGTCATGGTCCGTGCCGGTATTTGGGTGTGAAGACCAAGTGGGCGTGGACGGTGTGGACGACCGTGCGACCTCTGCAAATAGGAACGGGTGACCGGCCCACGTAGGGCGCGCAGGACGGCGTCAGCCGTCGCAGGTCCGCGGGCTGCGCGGATCGATGGTGAGGTCCCATGGGCGCAGCCCGGACGGAACCGGGGCTCGCGGAGGGGTCGGCGCCGGCAGGTCGAAGGCCCCGGCGGAGTGGTGTGTACCGGTGGGGGACGCTTCGACGCGGGCGTCACACGGCCCGGCCCGGGACGCCGGGGATCCTGGCGTCGCTGCGTCCGGGCGGAGCCACTGCCCGACTTTGGGGCCTGCGGCCCGGTGCGTCAAGGGCCCTGCGGAGAACAAGCCCGCGTGAGGGAACCCGGGCTCCGGTGCGGTATGGCGTGACTCGGCCGACGGTCCATCTGCGCGCCGCATCGGGTGCGGTCCTGGTCCGATGCGGCGCGCAGTTCAGCGTGAGAGCCTGACACGGTGCCGGGCTCCCGAGGGAGACGTGTTCCTGAACTACCGTGTTGCCATGGTGCGTGCCGGTGGTCCCAAGGCCTGTGGTCCGGACAGGTCTGCGGCTTCGGGCCGGTCCCTTGCCCCGCTGCTCGCGGTCTGTGCGGGCTACTTCATGGTCATCCTGGACGTGACCATCATCAACGTCGCCGTTCCGGTGATGGGGCGGGAACTGTCGGCCTCGCTGACGGGGATCCAGTGGATCACCAACAGCTACACCCTGATCTTCGCCGGCCTGCTGCTCACCGGCGGCGCGCTGGGAGACCGGCTGGGCAACCGCCGGATCTTCTGCACGGGTGTGGTGGTGTTCACCGCCGCCTCGGCCGGCTGCGGACTGGCCCGGAGCACCGGGACCCTGATCGCCGCCCGGCTGGTGGAAGGACTCGGCGCGGCATTGATCGTGCCCGCCTCCCTCGCTCTCCTCCAACAGGCGTACCCCTCACCCGCCGAGCGCTCCCGGGCCTTCGGCCTGTGGGGCTCCATGGCCGGCATCGCCGCCTCTGCCGGCCCCCTCCTGGGCGGCCTCCTGGTCACGACCGTGGGCTGGCGCTGGGTGTTCTTCATCAACCTGCCCGTCGGATGCGTCTGCCTGCTGCTCACGCTGCGCCGAGTGCCCGCTTCGGCCCGGCGCACGGACCGCCCCGTGGACTGGCCGGCCCAGTGCGCGATCATCGCGACGGTGGCCCTGCTGACCGCCGTACTGAACGAGGCCGGACGGCGTGGCTGGACGGACCCGCTGATTCTGGCCGGAGCCGGCCTGTGCCTGCTGACAGCCGCCGCGTTCGTCCTGCGCGAGCACCTGGCCCGCACCCCCGTGCTGCCCCTGCGGCTGCTGCGCTCCCGCCCGATGAGCGGCGGAGCGGCCATCGGCCTGCTGTTCAACTTCGCCTTCTACGGCATGATCTTCACCGCCAGCCTGTACTTCCAGCATCAGCGCGGCCTGACCGCTCTGCGCACCGGGTTCGCCCTCTTCCCTGCGGTGGCCATGACGATGTTCGCCTCCGTCCTGTCCGGACGGCTGGCACGCCGCACCGGGCACCGCCCGCTTGTGGTCACCGGCTTGCTCGTTGGAGCAGCGGGGCTGGCCGGCTGGGCCGCGGCCGGACCGAACCCGGACTACGCATTGCTCGTGGCGCCGATGATGGCGGCGGGCTTCGGCACGTCCTTCGCCCTCACCGGGGCCACCACCACCGTGATGGCAGCTGCCCCGGACGAGTACTCCGGCACCGCCTCCGCCCTGTTCAACACCACCCGTCAGGTCGGCAGTGCCGCAGGCGTCGCGCTGGGAGGCTCCCTGCTGGCCGCCGCGGGCAACTTCACCACCGGGCTGCGGACCAGCATGGCCATCGGCGCTGCCGCGTACCTGACGGCCGCTGCCCTTGCGCTCTTCTGCGTCCCGCGGCGGGCGCACCGCCCCGTCACCGACTGAACGGCGGCGTGCAACGCCGTAGAACAATGCTTCAGCAAGCGCCCGCCTGTAGCACTTTCGTGACCGGAATTATGGCCTCCGTCATACACGCGTGGCCCAGGCCCTGCTGAGGTGATCGAATGCGAAGACCCGCTTCCCTTCTGCCTGTTCTGGCCGCGACCGCCCTGCTCCTCACCGCCTGCGGGACCGAGCACGCCGGCCCCGGGAACACCGGCGCCGACGCGGCCGAACCGCCGCCCCGCACGCAGGTCGACGACCCGGGCAAGGACGGCGTACGCATCACATCGCTGACGCTCCCGTCGGCCTCTCCCTCGCCCACGCGAAGCACGTCCGTCTCCGCCGACAGCCTCCCCGCGGACTCAGGGGTCCTTGCCGCCTACGAGGTCACCAACAACGGCACCAAGAGCCTGACTTACTCAGTCGTGTTCACCTTCATGAGCAGTGACGGCGGAGCCGTGACCAACCAGACCACGACGGTGCGCGACGTCGGCCCCGGGAAGACCGTGCGGGGCACGATCCGGGCGGGGGAACTGCCGCCCGCCGCCCCGCGGGTGACGCAGGCCAAGGTCCTCGAAGTGACCACGGTCCCCGCAGGCGAAGCGCCCGCAGAGCCGGGCACGTGCCCCGCCTCCGGCATCCGGGTCAGCGCCGACAAGGGCGACGCGGCCATGGGACTGCGCGTCGTGGGCCTGCATCTCGACAACTGCGGCAAGCGCAACTACACGGTCGACGGCTACCCGTTGCTGGAACTTCTGGACGACGATCTCGACCCCGTGGACGGCGTCCAGATCCTCGACGGCAGCGGCGACATCACCACCGGTGCCGGGCCCGACGAGCCGCCACGGCCCATCACACTCAAGCCCGGCGAGTCGGCAACAGCCGGCCTGGTATGGCGCAACACCACCGAGGCCGGTACGGCAGTGAACGTTCCCCATGTGCGGGTCCGGGCGAAGGCCGGTGCCGACCCCGTGACCGTAACCCCGCACCTCGACCTCGGAACCACCGGAGAGCTCGGGGTAAAACCGTGGGCGAAGGCGGAGCGCTAGGGCGAGTCCGCAAGGGCCCGATGCCCCGTCAGGTCAGGCCGGGTGTGCTGAGCTCAACGCGGTGTGCGGCCCCGGCTATAACCGGGGTCCGCACACCTCGCTGTCAGACACACAAACGGTCAACGTCCTCCACGCCCACCGCCGTTGTCGAATCCACGTCCGTGGTCACCGAAGCCACCGCGGCCGTTGTCGAATCCGCGTCCGTGGTCGCCGCGGTCGAATCCGCGACCGTAGTCACCGCGGTCAAATCCGCGGTAGCCGTGCCTGTAGTTGTGACCGCCGTACCAGCAGTCGTTGTCGTTGTACCAGCTCCAGCGGTGGTTGTTGTAGGAGTCGCTGTAGCCGGAGCCGTGGTGGCTCGAGTGGTTGCCCGTGTTCGCCGACGCCGTCCCGGCCGCTCCGATCGCGGCGCCACCAGCCATCAGAACGCCAGTAGCTGTCACCGCGAAGATGCGCTTCACGCGAAGTGCTCGCATGAGACCTTTCTCCTTTCCATCGTCTCTCGCGCACCCGAGCGCGAGATGGATGGCCGCGCACGCAAGAAGGACAGGGCGCGCGGTCGATATGACACCGCTTTGGAAATTGAGAAACGCGCCGTGGCCATCCACCGGCCGTGCCGGCCGTGTACGGCTCCACGCGCGAGCCCCGCAGCAGCAGTCGCGCTGCCCACCGCGAGAAGACTTCGCCAATGTGGCGCGTCCGGGTTGCGGCTCTCCACTAAACGCTACTCCGTATCCGCCGCACGTCACCTTGAGAAGGCACCGGTCCCGGTACCGAAAGCCGGGCGACCGGCCCGACCTGCGCCTCACGGCCGCAGATTCACTGGTTGCACAGCCATCTGCACATCCACCGGATGCTCCGGCCGTCATAAGTGGCACAGCCTCACGTCAGCGGACCGTTGGGGGACTTCCGCGTCGGGGTCGAGGGTGTCCGGCTGACCGCCGGAGCCGGCGACATCACTGGTGGGGGTGCAGTGAATCGCCTGCCGCGGCGCGAGGTCAGGGGCGGGGGCCACCGGGTCCGCAGTCGCCGCCGACGCCTTTGCTGCCGCTGCCGCTGCCGTTATCACTGTTGCCATCGCTGCCGCTGTCGCGCTGGTGACCGCGGCGGGCGTCACGGTCGAAGATGCCCAGGATCTCGCAGGGGCCTCCTTCGGCGCCGATGGCGTGCGGGAGCATGGTGGGGAATTCCGCGGCCTGGTTGGTCTCGATCCGGAAGCGGCGGTGGCCGAGCATGAGGGTCGCGGTGCCGGACAGGACGACGAGCCATTCCCGGCCGGGGTGTGCACGCATGCGTGAGGGGTCGTCCGGGGGCGGTTCGGTCATCCGCTGACGCATGACGCTTATTCCCGGGTCGCCTTTGACGGGCCAACGCATCAGGCCGTGGGCCGCGTCGATCCTCGGGCTGATGATGACGTCGTCGGACGCGGTCTCCACGAGCTGGTCCAAAGATGTGTCGAGGACGCGGGCGAGAGTGACCAGCTGGTCCAGAGCGAGGCGGCGCTGGCCGTTCTCGATGCGGGAGAGCGTGGACTGGCTGACGTTGGCGCGGGTGGCCAGCTCCTCCAGGGACCAGCCCTGTGCCACGCGCAGGGCGCGGATCCGTTTGCGTACGAGGCTGTCCAGCTCGCCATCATTTTGCGTCATGGGCAACATCGTATGCCTGTGATGCAACCGAGGGTTACGTTCGCTCATGCGGTGACTCGGGAAAGGTGGGGTCACGCCTGAGCGAAAGGGTGCGAGGACATGACTGTGACGGCTTCTGCGTACGCGACCGACGCGCTGCCCCGGACGACCGTCGACGCCGTGGTGATCGGCGGCGGTGCCGCGGGGCTGAACGGTGCGCTGATACTCACCCGCTCCCGCCGCTCGGTCGTCGTGATCGACAGCGGCACACCCCGCAACGCGCCCGCCGAGGCCATGCACGGCTTCATCGTGCTGGACGGCATGCCGCCCGCCGAGCTGCTCGAGCAGGGCCGGGAGCAGGTGCGCCACTACGGCGGGCGGGTCGTCTTCGGCGAGGTGGCCTCCGCCGAGCCTGCCGCCCCCGGTGGCGGGGGCGATCCGCGTTTCACGCTCACCCTGGCCGACGGCCGCACCCTGACGGCGCGTCGCGTACTGGTGGCCACCGGGTTGCGGGACGTGCTGCCCGACGTGCCCGGCCTCGCCGAGCACTGGGGGCACGGCGTGGTGCACTGCCCGTACTGCCACGGCTGGGAGGTGCGCGACCAGCCCATCGGCATCCTCGCCACCGGCCCCGCCTCGCTGCACCAGGCGCTGCTGTTCCGCCAACTGACCGACGACCTGGTCTACTTCACCCGCGGAACCGAGCTGGACGAGGACACCCGCGCGCGCTTCGCCGCCCGCGCCATCCGCATCATCGACACCCCGGTGCAGGACGTCGTGAAGAGCAAGGACGGCGGCATCGCCGGAGTCCGCCTGACCGACGGCACGTTCGCGGCCCGCCGCGTCCTCGCGGTCGCCACCAGGATGCAGGCCCGCACCGAGGGCCTCGACGGCCTGAAGCTGCCGATGGAGGACCTGCCCGACAACATGGGCCGCCGCTTCGCCTCCGGCACGGCCGGCACCACCGAGGTGCCGGGCGTGTGGGCGGCCGGCAACGCCACCGACCTGACCGCCAAGGTCGGCGCTTCCGCCGCGGCAGGCGCCCTGGCCGGCGCCCACATCAACGCCCACCTGGCCGTCGCCGACACCGACGCGGCCCTCGCCGCAGCACAGGGCGGCACCACCATCACCGCCTGACACCCGGGGCCCGCACGGGCCCACTGCACATCAAACGGTGCGCCGGCAGCCGCCCGCCCGCCCCGTCCACCCGGCGACCGACCATGCTCCGGCGCCGACTCAGCCTGCCCTTCACCGACCCCATATGCCCTGTTTGAGTGGACTTCGGCGTCCAGGCGGGGATCGCCCTGGTCCTCTACCCGTTCTTCCAGGCCGTGTTCGGCTGGTCGGGACTGCTGTCGACAACTCAACCAGGTCATCTCCTGCAACGACCCCGTCCTGACCTATTTCTGGGCCCAACGGTGCTGCCGTGCCGACGATCGCGCCGCAACTGCCGCTCGGTGGCGCGTCGCGCAGCCGCAGACCCGCCGACTACAGCACCGGTGCGGGCCTGGCCCCGAAGCCCGTGTGAGCATGGCGTGCGCATATCCGTGTCGAGCGCCGGAAGGGCTTTGATGGACACACGTGAGCTGGACCATTTGCGCCGGTGCGTCGAGCTGGCTGCCGAGGCGCTGGAGGCCGGGGACGAGCCTTTCGGCTCGGTGCTCGTGGACGGTACCGGAACCGTCCGCGCCGAGGACCGCAACCGGGTGGCGGACGGCGACGCCACCCGCCACCCCGAGTTCGAACTCGCCCGCTGGGCAGCCGGGAATCTCTCACCTCAGGAGCGTGCCGCCGCCACCGTCTACACCTCGGGTGAACACTGTCCGATGTGCTCGGCCGCGCACGCCTGGGTCGGGCTGGGCCGCATCGTGTACGTGGCGTCTTCGGCCCAGTTGTCCGGGTGGCTAGCCGAATGGGGCCGCCCCCAGGCACCCGTGCGCAGCCTGACCATCCAGGAGGTAGCTCCCTCGGTCGAGGTGGAGGGCCCCGTCGACGAACTCGTGCCCGCCGTCAAGGAGTTGCACCGACACCTGGCACAACAGTCATCCAGCTCCTGACCGGCCACACCCGCTCTCCCACCCGCCTGGTCGGTGCCAGGGCCGGGCAGTGACTCGTTCCCGTACGCGGCCGTTCGGTTCCCTGGACCGCCTCCTTGCAGCCGTTTCCCCGCCTGGTCCGGCCGCGTCGGACCATCAGGTTGGTCAAGTGGCGGGCGCCAGCGACAGCCACTCCTGCCAGGTGATGTCGCGGCCCAGATAGCGGGGCTTCCGGAAGGGCCAGCCGGCGGCGATCCACTCGGGCACGAGCGCGTCGAGCGCGCGCTCCGCCTCGCTGCCTACGAGATCGTCCACCACCCACCAGGAGATCTCGCCGTCGGAGCCGGTGCGCTCGGGAGGATCGATGTAGACGCAGCCGAGGACAGCCGTCTCTTCCTCGTCCAGCAGCGCGTAGTTGAAGGACTGGTGCGCTGCTATCTCCTTCTCGTGGCGCAACAGATCGATGCGGTCCTCTTCATAGGTCATCGTCTCGTTCGGCCATGCCCAGGCCGGACCGAAGATCTCCCACAGCCGCTTCTGGGAGCCCATCACAGCCGGGTAGTCGAGCGCCGTGTCGGCCTCGCGGATCGGCCGCAGGTGCAGCGCAGTACGGGGCACGGGCACATGGACGGGGTGGACGAAGTCATCCGGGAGCCAGCTCATGGGAGCGAGGCTACAACCGGCCGACGCGCAGGTGGTCCACACGGCGCAGTTACTCGCACGCACCAGGCGTGTTCACCATCCGGCACGCAACCCGCCAGCCCCGCAGTCCTCAACCCGACGGCAGTGTGCTGATCCGCTTCTCGAACCAGTGGTGGGCGTACGGCTCGTCGTTGAAGGCGGCGACCTCCTGGAAGCCACAGGACCGATACAGGCCGATCGCTGCGGTGAGTGCCTTGTTGGTGTCCAGGCGCAGTACGTCGCAGCCGCGCCGGGCGGCCCTCGCCTCCAACTCGGCCAGGAACCGGCGGCCGAGACCGAGGCCCCGGGTGCGGGGATCGACCCACATGCGTTTGATCTCGGCCGGGGCGCCGGCCGGCAGCTTCAGACCTGCGCAGCCGACAGGCTCGCCGTGCAGCCGGGCGACCATGAACAGGCCGTGCGGCGACCGGAGTTCGCCCGCGTCGGGCAGCAGGCTCCGCGCGGGGTCGAATCCGGTCTCGAAGCGTTCCCGCACTTCGGCGAAGTAGGACCGCAGGCAGTGCTGGGCGTCCGGGCGGTCCGGGTCGACCACGTCCAGCGTGACCGTCGCGGCCGTCAGCAGACGGTCGACCTCAGCCATGGCCGCCACCAGCCGGGCGCGCTGGTCGGTGTTGAGCGGCTCCAGGAGAGAGCCGGCCAATTCGTCGCTACGCCGGTCGAGCACGGCGAACTCCGCGCGACCCGCATCGGTGAGACGTACGGTGCGCACCCGCCTGTCCTGCGGCTGCGGTTCCACCGTCACCAGGCCGTCCGTCTCCAAGGAGCGCAACAGCCGGCTGACGTAGCCGGAGTCGAGCCCGAGGCGTTCGCGCAGCCACCGTACGTCCCGGCCTTGCACGCCGATCTCCCAGAGCAGCCGCGCCTCGGCGACGGGTCGATCGAGGCCCAGGTAGTGATCGTGCAGCACGCCCACACGTTCAGTGACCGTACGGTTGAACCGCCGCACCGCGTCGATCTGCGTCACATCCATACCTCTGACTTTAGTTAGAGAATCGAAGTTGGCCAGCCCCTGCGAGCAGGTGGGACACACCGCAGGACCGCTCGTCGCGGAACGGATGCCCCGCAGGCCGGACGATGAGTTCTCGCCGTCCCCGAAGTCCTAGCCGGCAGAGGCTGGGCCGATGAAGGAGAAGCCGTGACGGACGATGTCTGGGCAATCGTGCACGCCGAGCGTGCGGCGCTGATCGACGACCTCGCGCACCTGGAGGACGATCAGTGGCTGAAGCCGTCGCTCTGTGACGGATGGACCGTGCACGACGTGCTCGCCCATCTGGTCGACACAGCCCGCACGACACGCCTCGGCTTCGTGAAGGACCTGGCTCTCGCACGGTTCGACTTCAATCGCCAGAACACCCGTGGCGTGGAACGCGAACGCCGGAGCACACCGCAGGAGACCCTGGAGCGGTTCCGTCAGGTGGCATCGCGCACATCGACCCCTCCGGCGCCCCTCGACAGCCGGCTCGTCGAAGAAATCGTCCACGGCGAGGACATCCGCCGGCCCCTCGGCCTCACCCGCGCCTACCCCGCGCAGGCCGTTGTCAGATCACTCCGCTTGCAGACACGCACCCCGGCGTCCTTCGGCGGCGCCAAGGAACTACTGACGCGCCTCCAACTCACCGCGATGGACGCAGACTTGACGATCGGAACCGGGCCAGAGGTCAACGGATCTGCGCTTTCTCTGCTTCTGGCTGTGATGGGGCGCCGGGTGGCACTCGGCGATCTCCACGGCCCCGGCGTCGCCACTCTGGCGGAAGGTGCCTGACCCCTCTCGTCGGGGCTGCCCAGCCCGCGGCACGGGGCGGCCCGCCGGCCCCAGGCCCAGCCCCAAGAGCCAGCCCCAGGGCGGCACATCACCCGGACTCGGCGCCGTTCGTGTTGTCAACGGCACGCTGTTGTGGCTGCAGGACAGTGCCTCGTCAGGCGCTCTGCGCGGCTGCCTGGAAGAGCACTTCGGGACCAGGCCGGAAGCGACCTGCGGGACCAGCCGACACGACCGGCGTGACGGCACAGTCGGCAGCCGGGCGAAGCGGCCGGCGTGGTACGGCCTGGAAAGCAACAGGCGGGTCGGACCGGCCCAGGCTCACCTGGGCAGATGAGCTGCCCGGTACTCGCTGGGCCGCATGCGTTGCAGCTGCAGGAAGCGGCGGTTGAAGTTGGAGAGGTTCTGGTATCCGCTGCGGGCCGCCACCTCCGTGACAGGCAGCTCGGTCGACGCCAGCAGTCGGCAAGCGGTCTCCGTGCGCAGCTGGTTGACATAGTCGGTGAGGGTGCGGCCCATGGTGCGGCGGAAGAAGCGGCTGAACGAGGTCGGTGCCATGTGCGCGATCGCGGCGATCTCGACGAGCTCGACCGGTCGGGTGTGTGCCCGCTGGAGGTGGCGGCAGACGTCGTCGACGCGGCGGCGCGCCTCGGTGTCGGGAGCGGGTGCGTACCCCGGCCTGGTCAACAGGGCTGCGTCGTCGACGTGGTGGGCGAGACGTCCCAGGACGGCCAGCAGAGCGACCGTGGCCGCCGCGCTGTCACGCTGTTCCGGCAGGCCGGTGAGCCGCGTGCGCACGGCGTCGGAGGTGCGGGTGAACAGGAGGCCACGGGCGGATCGCGCCAGCAGCGTACGCACAGCGCGAAACTGTGGCAGCGCGAAGAAGTCCGGGCCGAGGAAGTCGTAGCGGAACTGGGCGACGGCGGCCTCGGCGACGCCGTCGGGGTGCGGCCGCGATACGAAGGTGTGGGGGACGTCGGGGCCGATCAGCATCAGGTCCCCGGGCGCGTACGGCTCGACGGTGGTACCCACGTAGCGCGTGCCCGATCCCTCGGTCATCAGCACCAGCTCGTACTCGGCGTGATAGTGCCAGCCGAAGTCGAAGGCGCTCTCACGCCGGATGAAGCTCTTGAAGGTGGTGTCCTCGGGGAGACTCCATCGTTCGTGGCGCGGTTTCACGGCGTGGAGACTAACGCAGGCGGGCCCGGCGCTTGCGGGGCAACTGAGTACCGGAACGGGTCATTGGCGGCGTAGCCCCCGCGGGCGTCCGCTGCGACGGTGGAGACCTGCCTCCCGCAGGACCAGCACCACGCCGATACAGCGAGGAGAAGTCCGCCATGACCGTTACGGCGACGTCGCCGATGCCGGAACTCGACCGCCCCTACGACGGCCTGCCGTCGAACGCCGTGGCGGACTTCGACCGGGACGGGTTCGCGCATCTGCGGAACGTGCTCACGCCCGAGACGATCGCCGCGTACGAGCCGACGATCACCTCGGAGGTGATCCGGCTCAACACCCAGGACCTGCCACTGGCGGAGCGTGACACCTATGGCAAGGCGTTCCTTCAGGTGACGAACCTGTGGGAACACAACGAGAAGGTGAAGGAGTTGGTGTTCTCCCGGCGTCTCGCGCAGATCGCCGCCGAGCTGCTCGGTGTGCACGCGGTGCGGCTCTACCACGACCAGGCGCTGTACAAGGAGCCGTCCGGCGGCATCACGCCCTGGCACGCCGACCAGTACTACTGGCCGCTGTCCTCAGACCGCTGCGTGACCGTCTGGCTGCCGCTGCAGGAAACCCTTATGGAGATGGGCCCGCTCGCCTTCGCCCGCGGCAGCCACCACTTCGCGTACGGCCGCGACCTGCCCATCTCCGACGAGTCCGAGGCCCGCCTCAAGCAGACCGTCAGCGAGCAGAACTTCGAGGACGTCGTGGAGCCGTTCGCGCTCGGCGACGCGAGCTTCCACCGGGGGTGGACCTTCCACCACGCGGGGCCCAACCGCGCCGCCGTCCCGCGCCGCGTCATGACGGTGATCTATATGGACGCCGACATCCGCGTCGCCGAGGCCACGAACGACCACCAGGCCGCGGACCGCGGCTGGATGCCCGGCACGGCGATCGGCCAGGTCCCGGACACTCTGCTCAACCCCGTGCTGTACGACGCGCGCCGCTGACGACACCGCACGCGCAGGCACCCAGGCACCCAGGCCAGCGGCCACCGCCACCAGCACCAGCACCAGCACCAGCACCTGGTATGTTGCCCCGGCACCCGGCCCGACCGTAGGCTGAATGCGCTTTCAGCAACGACGGCGGGCAGCCGGGCACGCCACAGGGTGCCGGGCGAAGGGGCGAGGCGAGACAGCAAGATGACCACTCCCACGGTGTACGACGTAGCCGAACAGGCGGGCGTCTCCATCGCGACCGTGTCGCGCGTCTACCGCAATCCCGACGCGGTCCGGGCGGCGACCCGCGACAAGGTCCTGGGCGCGGCGCGCGAACTCGGCTATGTGCCGAGCGGCAGCGCCCGCGGGCTCGCCAGCCGCGCGACCGGAGTGCTGGGACTCTGCTTCCCCGACTTCCATGACACCGAGGCGGAGCACGCGCCGGGCGCCGAGGACGCCGAGCTGGTGCTCTACTCGGACCAGGTCATCCGCGGCATGGAGCGCGCGGCGCGGCGTCAGGGCTACGCGCTGCTGATCTCGGCCGCGCACGCCGACCAGGCCGGCCGGCAACTCGCCGAGGTGGCGGGGCGCGTGGACGGTCTGGCGGTGCTCGCGCAGTCGCTGACCGAAGAGGATCTCGACGTCGTGGGGCGTCGGCAGCCCGTCGTCCTGCTGGCCGGGGAGCGGCACGCCGGCTACGACCATGCCGAAGTGGCCAACTTCGACGGCCAGTTGGAGCTGACGCGGCACCTGATCGTCGACCACGGGCTGCGCCGTCTCGCCTTCGCCGGCGGCCCGGCCGACTCACCTGACGGCGAGGCGCGCTTCCGTGGCTTCCAGGCCGCCCATCTGGAGGCCGGACTGCCGTTGCCGAAGGCACCCGACACCAGAGGTGACCTCACCCAGGCCGCGGGCCGCAAGGCCGCGCTGGAGCTCCTCGACCGGGACGAGGCCATGCCCGACGGCCTGGTGTTCGCCAATGACCAGATGGCGGTGGGCGCGCTGCACGCCCTGGAGGCGCGCGGTGTTGCCGTCCCGGACGACATCGCCGTGACCGGCTTCGACGGGATCCCGCTGAGTCGTCTGGTGCGGCCGACGCTGACGACCGTGCGGCAGCCGACCGGGCGCCTGGGCGAGGTGGCCGTGGAGCTGCTGATCGCCCGGCTCCACCAGCGCGACCGGGCGGCCGAGGTACGCGTGCTGCCGGTGACGGTGACGCGCCGGGCGAGCTGCGGATGTGCAGAGGAACGCACAGCTTGAGCGGGGCGTAACCGCCCTTTGCAGGCTATGCGTTCGCGGATTTCCGCACGTTTACGGAAGCGTTACCTCCAGACCCCTTGAGTCGGTCCGCCTCGTACTACAGGGTCATGTATGCGCTTACGTACAGCGCATACATGAATGTGTTGGAGGGCCCCATGACACGCACCAAGTCCGTCAGCGTCGCCGCGACCGTGGTGGTGACGGCGCTCGCCCTGACCTCCTGCGGAAGCGGCGGGGGCGAGCAGGTGGCAGCGGACAAGAAGCAAACGCTCACGGTGTGGGCCATGGGCGAGGAGGGCACCCGCCTCAAGGCGGTCACCGACGAGTTCACCAAGCAGCACCCGAACATCACCGTCAAGGTCACCCCGGTGGGCTGGGACGTCGTGCACCAGAAGCTGGTGTCGGCCATCGCCGCCAAGAAGACCCCGGACATGGCGCAGATGGGCTCCACGATGATGGGCGAGTTCATCGCCCTGGACGCTCTGGAGCCGGTGGACACCAAGACGTTCAAGAAGTCCGACTTCTTCCCCGCCACCTGGGACAGCAACGTCCAGGACGGGACCGCGTACGGCGTTCCCTGGTACGCCGACACCCGCGCGCTCTACTACCGCACCGACCTCGCCGAGAAGGCCGGCGTCGACAAGGCCCCCACCACGTGGAAGGAGCAGCAGGCCCTCGCCGCCGCCTACCAGAAGGCGGGCGCCGAGTGGGGCACGGACCTGCAGCCCAGCAGCACCGGCGCCTGGCAGAGCTGGGTGCAGTACCTGTACTCGGCCGGCGGCGAACTGATCGGCGAGGACGGCAAGCCGGCCCTCGACTCCCCCGCGGCGATCCGGGCGTTCACCGAGTGGGCCGGCTACTTCAAGAAGGGTCTGGCCAAGAAGACCTTCACGCCCGGGTACGACGTCACCAAGGACTTCGCCTCCGGCAAGCGGCCGATGTTCCAGTCCGGCCCGTGGATGGTCGCGAACATCGACGACCAGCAGCCGCAGATCAAGGGCAAGTACAAGGTCGTGCCCGTCCCGGCGGACAAGACCTCGACCTCCTGGGTCGGCGGCGCGTCCCTCGTCACGTTCAAGAACAGCGCGCACAAGGCGGCGGCCGAGGAGCTGACCCAGTACCTCACCACGCCGAAGACGCAGGCCAAGTGGTACGAGGCGGACAAGGCGCTGCCGGCCAACAAGGCCGCCTGGGACGAGCCCGCCCTCAAGGGCGGCGGCGACTCGCTCGCCACCTTCAAGACCTCGCTCGACACGGCGAAGGCGATCCCGCCGCTGGAGAAGTGGAACGAGTTCGCCGCGGCCGTCGAGGGCGCCCTGGCGAAGATCTCGCAGGGCGCGGACCCGGCGGCGACCGCGAAGGCGCTGCAGAAGACGGCCGAGGGGCTGGTGGGCTGACCCCGTGAGCACCACCACCGCACAGGCCGGTACGCCTGGTGCCGGGCAGGACGCAGTGGTGCCGAAGGCCCAGGACGACGGCGCCGGTCCCGACCGGCGCCGTCGGGACCGGCTGTCCCGCCACCATCTCGCCGGCTGGCTGTTCTCCACGCCGTTCCTGGTCCTGTTCCTCACCTTCATGGCGTTCCCGATCGTGGCCACGCTGTTGATGAGCTTCACCGACTTCGGTCTGCGCAACGTCACTGATCCGCTGTCGGCGCAGTTCGTGGGCCTGGACAACTACACGAAGCTGTTCCAGGACGACAAGTTCGTCAAGGCGCTCTTCAACACCGGGTACTTCGTGATCCTCGGCGTGCCGCTCACCATCGGCAGCGGCCTGGCGGCCGCGGTGCTGCTCAACTCGGGCATCGACCGGCTGCGCACCTTCTTCCGCGTCGGCTTCTACGCGCCGGTCGTCACCGCCATCGTGGCCGTCGCCGTCATCTGGCGCTTCGTCCTCGACCCCAGCGAGGGCCTGATCGCGGGCCTCGGCCACCAACTCGGCATCCAGACACCGGACTTCCTCGGCTCCGAGACACTCGCGATGCCCTCACTGATCATGATGGCCGTCTGGCGCAACATGGGCTCGGCGATGGTCCTCTTCCTCGCCGGTCTGCAGGCCATTCCGACGGAGGTTCGGGAGGCGGCACGGATCGACGGCGCGGGGATCTTCCAGGAGTTCCGCAGGATCACGGTGCCGCTGCTGCGGCCCACCATGCTCTACGTCGCCGTCATGACCACGATCGGCTTCCTCAACGTCTTCGAGGAGCCGTTCGTGATGACCGACGGCGGCCCGAACGACAGCACCCTGACGATCTCGCTGCACATGTACCGCGAGGGCTTCGACTTCTTCCACATGGGCTACGCCAGCGCCATGGCGTACGTCCTGTTCGTGATCGTCCTCGCGATCACCACGCTCCAGCTCCGCCTCCTGAAGGACAAGACGTCATGAGCACGACTGAGACCCGGGCCCCGCTCGCGGCCCCGGCGAGCAAGGCGCGGCGGGACCCGGCGGCCCGGGCCCGTCGGACACTCGTCTACGTCCTGCTCACCGTCGGACTGATCGTGACGGTCGCGCCGTTCCTGTGGATGGCGCTGTCGTCGTTCAAGACGCAGCGGGAGCTGGGCGCGAGCCCACCGGTGTGGTGGCCGTCCGAGTGGACCCTGGACAACTTCCGGGAACTGCTCGACAGGATGGACGTGGGGCAGGCGCTCTTCAACTCCCTGCTCGTGGCTGTGTTCGTGACCGTCTGCAATCTGCTGTTCTGCTCGATGCTCGGCTACGCCCTGGCGAAGCTGAACTTCGCCGGGAAGCGGCCGATCTTCGGCATCGTGCTCGGCGCGCTGATGGTGCCCGGCAACCTCATGCTGCTGCCCATGTTCGTGATGATGAGCGCGATGGGGCTGATCGACAGCTATGCCGCGCTGATCCTGCCGTTCGCGGCCGGGGCCTTCGGCGTCTTCCTCATGCGGCAGTTCATCCAGGCCATCCCGGACGAGCTGCTCGAGGCGGCGCGGATGGACGGCGCCCGCGAGTGGTACATCTTCTGGCGGATCGTGCTGCCGCTGGTCAAGCCGGCCCTCGCGACGCTGTCGATCTTCGTGTTCCTCGGCTCCTGGAACAACTTCCTGTGGCCGCTGGTCGCCACCAACGACCCGGGCAAGTACACACTCCCGGTCGCGCTCGCCACGTTCGCCACGGATCCGACCCAGGCGGACGGTTCCAACGGCGTCCTGATGGCAGGGGCGTTCCTCGTGGTGCTGCCGGTGCTGCTTGTCTTCGTCCTGCTCCAGCGCTTCTTCACCCAGGGCATCGCCACCGCCGGGCTGAAGTAGCCCTTTCCACCGGCCGGTTCCCGTCCCGTGTCACGGGAGCGGGGACCGGTGAATCCGTACGCCAAGAATGTATGCGCATCCATTCGAGAGGCGGACCACCATGTCACCGAGGATCGCCACGCGGCGCACCCCCCACCCCTCGCACCCGGCACAGGACATCACTCTGCCACCGCCCGCCGGACTGCGCGCCGAGGACGGCACCGGTCATGTGCTCCTGACCTGGGAGCCGGTGCCGGGCGCCCGTGAATACGTGGTGCACCGCTCACCGTTCGCGGAGGGCCCCTACGAGCCCCTGCCCGGGCAGCCCCTCCCCCGCCCTCCGTACGCCGACACCCGGGCCGAACCCGGTCGGGGTTACTGGTACAAGGTCGCGGCCCGAACCGACGACAGCCCCGGCGCGCTGACCCCGACGCCCGTTCCCGGGTGCGTCAAGGCCCGGGGTATCACCCTCGCGACCGTGACAGTCACGGTCGACGCCACCGGCGCCGTACCCCCGCATGTCACCGGCGACGGCGCCCAGGCCCTGGTCCGCGCCGTGGCCCGGCACACGGACGACGGCTCGCACGTGCACGTCGTGGTCTGGAACACGGCCGCCGACCGCACCGGTACGCCGTCGGGTTCGGCAGCGCTGGACCGCACGGCCGTTGTGCGGGTGACCGGCCTCGCCGCGGACGCCTCGTACGCAGCCTCACTGCACTGCTCGGAGACCGTTCCCACCGACGCCGAGACGGCCCGCGACACACTCGGCAACCCTCTGCCCCACGACCCACTCCCGACGCTGACGACGACACCGGACGGCACCGCATCCCTGTCACTCGACGTCCCGCTGCCGGGCCTGCGCTCGCTCCACCTGTCCCGTATCTGACCACGCCCCCACAGGAGAGACCGGATGAAACGACGCACCTTCCTCGCCACCGCTGCGGGCGCCTCCACCGCCCTCGCTCTCGGCGCCACCGGCACGGCCGCCGGCGCCGACACCGACGCCTTGCTGCGCCGCTGGTTCCGCGACACGTATCGCTCCATCGAAGCCCTGACCACGGACTTCGGACTGGCCGCGGACACCATGAACGTCACCGCGGGCACGCTCACGCCGTCCGTCAACACCTCACCGACCAACATCGGCTGCGGGCTGTGGGCGACGGTCGCGGCCGGCGGGCTCGGGGTCATCGACACCACGACGATGCACCGCCGCCTCTCCCGCACCGTCACCGCCGTCGAGCGGCTGGAGCGCGCCCACGGCTTCTGGTTCAACTGGTACGACGCCTACACCGGCGAGACCCTCACGACGTGGCCGGGCAGCGGCGACCCGGTCGACCCGTTCCTGTCGTCCGTCGACAACGCCTGGCTGGTCACAGGCCTGAGGATCGCCGCCGACGCCGACGCGGAGCTGCGCCCGCGCGTGGCACGGCTGCTCGCGGACGCGGACTGGTCGTTCTACTACACGCCGTACGACGCCTCGGATCCGGCGGCCAACCCCGGCCAGCTGCACGGCGGTTACTCCACGGCCACCGAGTCCTTCACCCCGCACTGGTACGGCGCGCTCAACACCGAGCCACGCATGGCCAGTTACCTCGGTATCGCCGATGGCTCGCTGCCCGGCGAGCACTACTGGCACACGTTCCGCACGCTGGAGCCGGGCGCCGAGCAGGACCAGCGGCCCGAGGGTGAGTGGGTCACGGTCGACGGTGTGCGGCTGTGGCGCGGGCACTACACGTACCGAGGCCGCAAGATCGTCCCCTCGTGGGGCGGGTCGATGTTCGAGGCGCTGATGGTGCCGCTGTTCGTGCCGGAGGCGGCGTGGTCGCCGGGCGCGTGGGGGCTCAACCACCAGCGCTACGTGCGCAGTCAGATCGAGCACGGGATGGTCGAGGAGGCCTACGGCTACTGGGGCTTCTCCCCTGCCGACGTCCCCGCGGGCGGCTATGCCACGTACGGCGTCGACGCCCTCGGCATGGCGGTCGACGGCTACACCTCCGGCGGCGTGGTCACTCCGCACGCGTCCTTCCTGGCGATGCCGTTCGCACACGACGAGGCGGTCACCAACCTGCTGCGCATCGCCCGGGACTTCGGGGCCTACGAGGACGGCCTGGGCTTCCGCGACTCGGTCGACGTGAACACGGGCCGGGTCAGCGACTACATGCTCGCGCTGGATCAGGGCATGATCGCGGCGGCGCTCGCCCAAGTGCTCAAGCCGGGGCTGCTGCAAGGCCCGTTCCGCAGCGGAGGGTTCGCGCGGCGCGTGCGGCCGCTGCTGGCGAAGGAGAGTTTCGGGATATGACGGACACCGGACACGGACAGGACCGTCGCCCCGTCCGGCGCCCCAACATCATCCTGATGATGACCGACGACCACGCCGTGCCGGCCATCGGCGCATACGGCAGTGTCATCAACCGGACCCCGGCGGTGGACCGTCTCGCGGCCGAAGGCATGCGGTTCGACAACGCCTTTTGTACGAACTCGATCTGCTCCCCCGCCCGTGCGACGCTCCTCACCGGCGCGTACAGCCATGTACACGGCATGACGACGCTGGAGCAGTCCGGGCAGAAGTTCGACGCACGTCAGCCGTCGTTCCCCGAGATGTTGCAGGCGGCGGGCTATCAGACAGCGATCGTCGGCAAGTGGCATCTGGGCCACGGTGGCGTCAGCGACCCGTGCGGCTTCGACCACTGGGAGATCCTTCCGGAGCACGGCCAGTACCACGACCCCACCTTCCTGACCGCCGACGGTGAGCACCAGTACAGCGGCTACGTCACCGACATCATCACCGACCTGGCCCTGAACTGGCTGGACCGGCGGGATCCGGAGCGGCCGTTCGCGCTGCTGATCCAGCACAAGGCGCCGCACCGCGCCTTCGAGCCGGCCGAGCGCCATCGTCACCTGTACGAACACGAGGAGATTCCGGCCCCGGCCACGCTCCACGACGACTACGCGAACCGGGCGGGCGCGGCGGCCGAGGCGCGGATGCGGATGTCGGATCTGCTGCCGCAGGACCTCAAGATGCCGGTGCCCGAGGGACTTTCGGAGCGGGAGGAGCGGGAGTGGCGTTATCAGCGCTACATCAGGGAGTACCTGCGGGTGATCGCGGGGCTCGACGAGAACGTGGGCCGAGTCCTGCACTATCTCGATGTCGGCGGGCTGACCGACGACACCGCGGTCGCGTACACCTCCGACCACGGTTTCTATCTGGGTGAACACGGCTGGTTCGACAAGCGGTTCATGTATGAGCCGTCGCTGCGCATCCCGTTGGTCGTGCGCTGGCCGGGGGCGGTGGAGCCGGGTTCGTCGTGCGACGAACTGGTGGCGAACGTCGACTACGCGCAGACGATCCTCGACCTGGCCGACGTGCCCGCGCACGAGCGGATGCAGGGCAGGAGTCTGCTGCCGCTGCTGCGGGGCGAGCGGCCGGACGACTGGCGTGACGCGGTCTACTACCGCTACTTCGAGCATCTGGACGTGTGCCATGGCGTGCAGGCCCATTACGGGATCCGTACGCGGACGCACAAGTTGATCCATTACCCGGGCCACGGTTCGGGGCAGGTCGGGGCGTCGCCGCAGACCCGTGCGCCGCAGTGGGAGCTGTTCGATCTGGAGCGGGATCCGGACGAGTTGCACAACCGGTACGACGACCCCGAGTACGCGCAGGTCGTCGAGGACCTCACGGCGCAGCTCACCGCGCTGCAACTGCACTACCTGGACACACCGGAGCACGTGAGCACCGAGGAGCCGCGATGAAGCAGCAGTCCGTGCCGGTCACCGCCACCACCGCCTCCGCTCCGCGGCGCAGAACCGTCCTGGGCGGCCTGGGCGCGGGGGTCGCCCTGGCAGCGGCTTCCGGGTCGCTGAACACCGCGGTGGCGACCGGTAGGACCTCGCCGCCGGTCGAGGCCTCCCCTGCCTCGGTCACGTACCGCGACAAGCAGTTCCTCATCGACGGCGAACCGGCTGTGGTCCTCGCTGGTGAGATCCACTACTTCCGCCTCAAGCGCGCCGACTGGCAGTCACGGCTCGACAGGGCGAAGGACGCCGGGCTCAACGCCATCGCCACGTATATCCCGTGGATGTGGCACGAGACGGCGGACGGCTCGATCGACGTCACCGGCCGGACGAGGCCCGAGCGCGACCTGGGCGCGTTCCTTGATCTGTGCCGGGAGAACGGCTTCCATGTCATCGCCAGGCCCGGCCCGTTCACCATGGCCGAGCTCAAGGGTGAGGGTGTCCCGCAGCGGGTGCGCACGGACCACCCGGAGATCGTGCCGAAGGGCTGGAACGGCGACAAGGCCACCACGGCCGCCGTCGACTACCTGGCGCCCGCGTACCTCAAGGAGGCCAGGCGCTGGTACGACGCGGTGATGCCGGTCATCGCCGAGCGCCTGCACCGCAAGGGCAGGCCCGGCGTGATCGCCTGCCAGCTCGACAACGAGATCGGCATGCTGCCGTGGGTCAGCAACGGGCCCATCCTGACCGACCGTTGTCTGCGGGATTTCAACGCCTGGCTGGACTCGACGTACCGGCAGGATCTGGCCGAGCGCTATCCCTTCGCGGGTGGCAGCGCCGCCGAGCGTGACGCCGCGATCCGCTCCCCGAAGGACGGCTACGCACCCGCCCTCATGCACGACCTGGGGACGTACATGCGCGGCGCCATCGCCGACTACGCGGCACGGCTGCGCTCGTACGCGGAGGCGGGCGGGGTCCGCGGCATCCCGTTCCTGATCAACATCCACGGCACGGGCGGCGGCAGTGCTGAGAACTTCCCGATCGGTGTCAGCCAGTTGATGGAGTCCTATGCGGGCAAGCCAGGGATGATCTCCGGCGCGGACTTCTACCTCGGCGATCTGACCCTCGGCAACGTGACGGACCTGTATCTGGTCAATGCGTTCATGGACGCCGTCAATGACAGTGATCAGCCGTTGACGGCCCTGGAGTTCGACGCCGGGCACGCCGACTACGGCGACGACCTGAGCAATGAGACAGGCCGTGGAGCGGTCGGGCTCAAGACGCGGCTCTGCGTCGCCCAGGGCGCGAAGATGATCAACTACTACCTGTTCGCGGGCGGCTTCAACCCGAAGCTCGACAAGCCGGTCGGCGACGGCAACGACCGTATCGGCATCACGGGCGAACGCCATGGCTTCGCCGCACCCGTCGACCCCGAAGGCAGGCCCGGCGTCAGCTTCGCCCCCACCAAGGAGACGGCGCACGCCGTCCGCGGGCTGGCCGCGGCGCTGGCCCCGATGAAGGCGGAGTACGACGACGTGGTGCTCGGCTTCGTGCCCGACCACTACCTCACCGAGTACCGGCCGCCGGACAGCGACGCCGTGCAGGCCGTGGTCGACGACGTGACAGGCACCCGCGGCTTCGGCCCGCGTGGCGCCCTCTCGCGGGCCATGCTGCTCGGCGGCTTCCGGTACCGGAGCGTCGATCTGCAGGCCGGAGACCTGGATCCGGCCAAGCAGCCGGTCCTCGCCCTGGCCACAGGGCAGTACCTGGCGCGCATGGTGCAGGAGCGTCTTGTGCGGTACCTGCGTGCGGGCGGGCGGCTGCTGTTGTCGGGGCAGGTGCCGGGCAAGGACATGACGGGCGCGTCCTGCACGGTGCTGCGGGACGCACTAGGTCTGACGCCCGGCAAGACCCTCACGGACGCGAACCAGTTCTGGCTGTCCGCGACCGCGCACGGGTGGGCGGCGCCGCGGGCCGAGATCCGGGTGTCCAAGGCCCAGTTGTGCTCGGCGAGTCGGGGCGAGACGGTGCTGCGTGAGGTGTCCACGGGCGACGGCTGCGGCTTCGACATCCCCGTCGGCAAGGGGCGGGCGGTCGTGATCACCACGGCGTACCGCTGCGACCTCGACTTCTGGCTCGGCGCATTCAAGATCCTGGGCGCGGCGCCCGCGATCACCCACAGCGCGACCGACGCGGGCGTGTTCATGCTCACCACGAAGAACGAGCACGGCGGCCGTCTGCTGCACGCCTTCAACGTCACCTCCGGCTACGCCGAGTTCTGCACGGTCGCCGAGAAGGGCAAGGCGCTGTTCGGCGGTGAGCGGCTGCACCTGGCGGGGGCGAGCGCGGCGATGCTGCCGCTGGGCCTGGCGGCGGGCGGGCTCCACATCGCGTACGCGACCGCCGAGATCACCGGGATCGCGGACGGCAGGGTCACCTTCCGCTCACTCGGCGACGAGGCAGTCGTGGCCGTCGATGGCCGGGCGCTTTGCGAGGGCGCCAAGTCCTCGTACGAGGGCGGGCGCACGATCCTGCGCGTACGACGCGGAGAGTTCACGGTCCGCAAGGGCTGACGCCGTCGACGCACGAGGGGCCGCACCGCCGGACGGCAGTGCGGCCCCTCTTCTGTGAGTTACAGCTCGAAGGTCGGGCTACAGCTCGAAGATGCCGTAACCGAAGCCGTCGGCGCTGATCCTGCCCCCGCTCACCGTGACCCCGGAGGCCACCACCGGGGTGGCGGTGTCCTTCGGTGCGGCTGCGTCCGCGTGTTCGCCGCTCGGGTTGACGACGACGAGGTAGCGGCCTCCGCGGACGTAGGCCAGCGGGTAGCCGTCGTGCAGGACCTCGGTGCTGCCCGCGGGGCCGAGGTCCGGGGTGGCGCGGCGCAGCGCGATGATGCGGCGGACCAGGTTCAGCAGGGAGTCGGGGTCGGCCTGCTGGGCGGCGACCGTGGGCCGGTTCGCGTCGGGGTCGAGGGGCAGGTAGAGCCGGTCGGCCGGGGCGGTGGAGAAGCCCGCGTTGGGCGTGTCGTCCCATTGCATGGGGGTGCGTGAGCCGGCCCGGTTGTAGCGGGGGCCGAGGCGGCTGCCCTCGTGGTCGGGCAGGCCGGGGACGTAGCGCATGCCGATCTCGTCGCCGTAGTAGATCGCGGGCAGCGTGGGCCAGGTGAGCTGGAACGCGAAGGCGGCGGGCAGCTGCTCGGCGGTGCGCGGCCCGCAGGCCAGGCGGGAGAAGTCGTGGTTGGCGGTGGGCAGGGCGATGAAGCCGGCGTCGCCGATGGCGTCGCGGGCCGCGCGCCAGCCGTCGAGGAAGGTCCGCGTGGAGCCTTCGCCCGACGCGTCGAAGTACGGGGCCAGCGGCGTCCAGGGCTCGCTGACCGTGCCGGCGAAGTTGTTCCACAGGGAGCGCAGGTACAGGCCGTCGTTCTCGGAGCCGAACTGGAGGAAGAAGTCGGCGTGGAAGCCGGCCGGGACAGAGATCGCCGGGTCGCCCCATTCGGACAGGAGTGCCGCGTGCGGGTGGCTGTTGTCGAGCCAGCCGCGCAGCTCCCGCCACAGTTTGGCGGTTTCGGCGTGGCCCGGGTCGTCCTTGACCAGCGATGCGGCCATGTCGACGCGGAAGCCGGACAGGCCGAGGGAGAGCCAGTGGTCCATGATGTCGCGCAGGGCTCGGCGGTTGGCCCGGGGTCCTTCGGCGTCGACGGGCAGGCGCCAGGGCTCGGCCGCGTCTCTGCGGGCGTGGCCGAAGTTGAGGGCGGGCTGTGACTCGAAGAAGTTGGGCTGGTAGAAGCCGGGGCGGGTGCCGGGCGAGGCGACGAAGCCCGGGGGCGCCGTTTCGGTGTCGGCCCAGATGTAGCGCTGGTCGGCGGGGTCGTCCGCCGATGCCTTGAACCAGGCGTGTTCGTCGGAGGTGTGGCCTGCGACCAGGTCGAGCAGGACGCGGATGCCGCGGCTCCGGGCGGCGTCGACGAGCTTGACCAGGTCGTCGTTGGTGCCGTAGCGCGGAGCGACGGTGAGGTAGTCGCTGACGTCGTAGCCCGCGTCCCGGAACGGCGAGGCGAAGCACGGGTTGAACCAGACGGTGTTCACGCCGAGCCAGGCCAGGTGGTCCAGCTTGGCCTCGGCACCGGCGAAGTCGCCGATGCCGTCGCCGTCGGAGTCGGCGAAGGACTGCGGGTAGATCTGGTAGAGGACGGCGTCGGCGAGCCACTCGGTGGCGGGGCGGCGAGAGGTCATGGGGTGGGGTCCTCCGAGGACGGTCGGGGTGCGGTGTGCAGAACAGCCTCGATCGGCAGGTGGTCGCTGGGGAAGCGGCCGTCGGGCGCGAAGGTGTTGGCGTGTGCGGAGCGGACCCGGACGCCGCGTGAGACGAGAATCCAGTCGATGCGCTCGCCGTCGGGGACCGGGGGCCGGTAGTCGTGGAAGGTGCCCAGGTCCGGGCCGCGTTCCTCGGCCGCGTCCCAGGCGTCCACGAGACCCGCGTCGGCGAGCAGGCGGGTGTAGGGCGCACTGTTCGGTCCCGCCGGGGTGTTGAAGTCGCCGGTGACGATGGTCAGGACGTCCGGCGCGAGAGTGTTCAGCCGCTCGGCGAGCAGGGCCGCGGACCGTTCTCGTGCGTGGGCGCTCGCATGGTCGAAGTGGGTGTTGGCGGCGTACAGCTCTCCGCCCGTGGCCAGGTCGCGGAAGTGGACCCAGGTGACCATGCGGGGGCAGCCGCCGCCCCAGGTGTTGGAGGCCGGGATGTCCGGTGTGCCGGAGAGCCAGAAGTGACGGTGTGTCAGGGGAGTCAGGCGCCGGCGGTCGTAGAAGATGGCCATGAACTCGCCGTCGTCACCGCCCTCCCGGCCCTCGCCGATCCAGCCGTAGTCGTCACCGTACTCGCTCAAGGCGGCCTCGACATCGTGCACTTGGTGCCGCAGGCCTTCCTGGGTGCCGATGAGGTGGGGACGTGCGCGGCGCAGCAGGTCGGCGACCGTCCGTCTGCGCTCGGGCCAGGTGTGGGGCGGGTTGTCCCAGTGGACCTGCAGGTTGAAACTCATGACGTGCAGTCCGTCCCCGGCCGTCGGAGTCCCGAGGTCGGCCATCAGAAACCTCCACCCACTTGTATGCGCTTCCTGAATGCGCTTACATGACTGGCGCACACGTTAACTTCGCATGGGTGATGCGGCAATAGAGCGGTGAGGGGCTCGCATGCTTCGACGGTATGAGGACCAGGTCAAGGTGCTTCTCGACCAAATGACGACCGCCGAGAAGCTGGGTCAGCTGCAGCAGCTGACCTGGACCGGTGACACGGGGCCCGGTGGCGGCCAGACCGCGCACATCGAGGCGGCGGCGCGTGCCGGTCTGCTCGGCTCGGTGCTCAACATCCATGGCGCGGCGCACACCAACGCGCTGCAGCGGATGGCCGTCGAGGAGTCCCGGCTCGGCATCCCGCTGCTGTTCGGCCTCGACGTCATCCATGGCTTCTGGACCACGTTCCCGATTCCGCTGGCCCAGGCGGCGTCCTTCGACCCGGAGGTGGCCCGCCGGGACGCCGAGGTGTCTGCGGCGGAGACCCGCTCGAACGGTGTGCGCTGGACGTTCTCGCCGATGATGGACGTCACCCACGAGCCGCGCTGGGGCCGCATCGCGGAGGGCTGCGGCGAGGATCCGTACGTCAACGCCGCCTTCGCGGTGGCCAAGGTCCACGGCTACCAAGGCGCCGACGACGGCAGCGAGTTGACGGACGGGGAGCGCATCGCGGCATGCGCCAAGCACTTCGTCGCCTACGGCGGGGCGGAGGGCGGCCGCGACTACAACACGGTCGATGTCTCCGAGCAGCGGCTGCGCAACCACTACCTGCCGCCCTTCAAGGCCGCCGTGGACGCGGGCGTGGCCACGGTGATGGCAGCGTTCAACACCGTCGCGGGCGTACCGGCACACGGCAATCCGCACACGATGAACACGATCCTCAAGGAGGAGTGGGGCTTCGACGGGTTCGTCGTCAGCGACTACACGGGTGTCGAGGAACTCATCGCGCACGGCTTCGCCGAGGACGGTGCCGACGCGGCACGCCTCGCCTTCAACGCCGGGCTCGACATGGAGATGGTCTCCACCAACGTGACCGAGCACGGTGAGCAGCTCGTGGCCGACGGCCTGATCGGCGAGTCCCGCCTCGACGACGCGGTCACGCGCATCCTGCGCCTCAAGTTCGCCCTCGGCCTGTTCGACCAGCCGTACACCGACGAGGCCGCCGAGATCGCCGGTCCGACGCCGGCCGCGCGGGAGGCGGCGCGAGCCGCGGGCGCCCGGTCGATGGTGCTGCTCAAGAACGACGACGGTGTCCTCCCCCTGGAGCGCACCACGCCCTCGATCGCGGTGGTCGGCCCGCTCGCGAACTCCACTGACCTGCACGGCACGTGGGCCGGCCCCGGCGGCTTCCAGCTCCCGTCCGTGAGCATCCTGGACGCGGTGCGCACGGCTGCCCCCGGCGCCCGCGTCACTCACGCCGATGGCGATGTCGCGGCCGCGGTCGCCGCGGCGCGGGAGGCCGAGGTCACCGTCGTCGTGGTCGGTGAACCCCCCGCGCTCAGCGGCGAGGCGGCCGTGCGCAGCGACATCGCACTGCCTTGCGGGCAGGAGGAGCTGATCGCCGCCGTCGCCGCGACCGGCAAGCCGTACGCCGTGGTGCTCCTGAACGGCAGGCCCCTGACGATCGGCGGCTGGCTGGACACCGCGCCGGCGGTACTCGAGGCGTGGCACCCGGGCATCGAGGCGGGGCACGCCGTGGCGGACGTGCTGTTCGGCACGGTCAACCCCGGCGGCAAGCTGCCCGTTTCCTTCCCACGAGCCGTGGGCCAGATCCCGGTCTACTACAACCACGAGAACACCGGCCGCCCCGCCCATGCCCCCGGCGCCGACCCGAAGTTCGTCTCGAAGTACCTGGATCTGGACGAGACCCCGCAGTTCCCGTTCGGGTACGGCCTGAGCTACACGACGTTCGCCACCGGCGCCCCGGAGCTGCGGCGCACCGAGATCACCCGCGAGGAGCTGGCGGCGGGCGAGACGCTCGAGGTCACGGTGACGGTCACCAACACCGGCGACCGCGTCGGCGACGAGGTGGTCCAGCTGTACATCCACGACGTCGCGGCGAGCATCGCCCAGCCGGTGCGCCGGCTGCGCGGCTTCGAGCGGGTGACGCTGGAGCCGGGCGAGAGCACCACGGTCCGCTTCCGGCTCGGCGCCGAGGACCTCGGCTTCTGGACGAACGACCCGGCAGGGACATACGTCGTGGAGCGCGGCCGCGTCGACGTGTACGCGGGGACGAGCTCGACGGCGCGGGCCCGCGGCGCGGTGCGCATTCTCTGACGGACAGTACGGTCTTCCAGCCGGCGCCGTGGCCGACTTCTCGCAGTCGGTCACGGACCTGGACATGTGGTGCTCTTCTCGGCTGGTCAGCGAGCTTCGAGACCGGACACCGCGGCGGCCATGCGGTCCACGGCTTCGCGGAGGATCGCCGATGAGGTGGCGTAGTTGATCCGTACGAATCCGGCGCCCCCGCTGCCGAACGCGTGCCCTGAGCTCAATGCGACCCGCGCCTGGTCGAGGAACAACCGAGCGGGGCCGGCGATGTCGCTGACGACCGGAACGGCAACCGTCGGGGACGTCGTATGGAGGCGGAGGGTGCGGCAGTCGAGCCAGGCGAGATACGTCGCCTCCGGCCACATCAGGGCGAGCCCGGGAAGTCGCTCGGCCACGAGGTCGGCGAGGAGCGCCCGGTTGGTGTCGAGGCCACGCAGCAGCGCGTCCAGCCAGGGCCGTCCGTGCTCGAAGGCGGCGGTGTGGGCGAGGATGCCGACGTGGCTGGGTCCGTGGCTGACCTCCTCCGGAAGTCGGTTCAGGTCGTCGACGGCGTTCGGTCCGGCCACCAGCAGGGCCGCCTTCAGACCGGCGAGGTTCCAGGCCTTCGACGCGGAGTGCAGGGCGAACGCGTCCCCGGCGCCGGGGATGGTCAGGTAGGGGACGAACTGCGCACCGGGCAGGACCACGGGTGCGTGGATCTCGTCCGAGACGACTCGCACTCCGAAGGACCTGGCCAGAGAGGCAACCGCGACGAGTTCGGCCCTTGTGTGCACCGTTCCGGTGGGGTTGTGGGGATTGGCCAGCAGCAGGACGGTTCGTGCCGAGACGTGTTGGGCCGAGGCGAACGCCGCCCTGAGCGTCTCCATGTCGAGTCGGCCGTCGGGTCCGAGCGGTGCTTCGATCACTTTCCTGTCGGCGTGGGTGACGAAGGCGTAGAACGGCGGATAGACCGGCGAGCACACCACCACGGCATCGCCCGAAGACGTGATCAGCCGCAGCGCCTCGACGATGCCCATCATCACGTCGGGGACGATCGCGGTCTGCTCGGCCTCGGAGCCCCGCCATCCCCAGCGGTCCGCGGCGAACGACTGGAGGGCACGGGCGTAGGCACGGCCGCTGGGATAGCCGGTGTCGCCGGCATCGATGGCCTCGTGCAGCCTGGCCGCGACCGGCTGGGCGAGCGGCACGTCCATCTCGGCCACCCAGAGGGGCAGGACGTCGGCCGGAAAGGTGGTCCATTTCATGCTGGTCCGGGCCCGCAACTGGTCGATCGTCAACTGTTCGAGCGGGTTCATGATCGACGGATCCGTGTCGGATGGCATGGTCGTGATGCTAGCCACGACCCGAGGTCGGGTCGACGACGGCGCGGTAGCCACGGATGGCCCCGCTGGACTTCCCCATGGGCAGTGGTGCAGGAGCGGGAGGCCTTGTCAGCCCCTCGTCCGGTCGATAGGACTGTCCGCGTGGCAGATCAACGAAACTTCGCCCGTACCGTCCTGGCGATCTCCTCGGCCGTCATCGCCTGCTGCGCGGTAGCGGTGACGGTCAAGGTGATGGCCACCGACGTCATAGCCGTCGAACCGACTCGGGTGCTGAACCAGGACGCGCTGGAGCGGCAGGTGGCCGAGGAGGTCCTCGGCCCGAAACAGGCGTCCGTTCAGGGGGTGACCTGCCCGGTCTCCGTCGAGGTCAAGGTGGGCAACAAGGTCGACTGCCGCGTCTGGGACGGCTCCAATCCGAAGGATGTCGAGGTCAAGGTCATCAGCGACCAGGGCGAACTCTTGGTGGAATCTCTTCGCTGACGGGTCCGGGCGGTCCGCCGTTACGACGCGTCCTGTCGCCGTGCCGTCGGCCGATCAGGTGCCGGTCAGCGTCCGTCCGGCGAGGGCCTCCGCGGCGGCCTGTCCGCAGACCCTGGCGGCTCCGTGTGTGTCGATGCGGACGGCTCCGTCCAAGCCGGGTCGTGGGAAGCCGAGTTCCACGATGATCGCGTCAGGACGGCGGGTGAGCAGCGCGCGCAGCCAGTCACCCACGGCCGGGCGGCGGTGCGCGTCGCGAACGGCGAGGACCAGCGGCCGGCCTGCGGCCTGGGCGACGATCGAATGGGTCCGGGCCGCGTCGTACGGGGCGACTGCGGGCAGGGCGACGCGCACCGTCCCGGGCAGGAGCGAGGAGAGGGCAGGGCCCAGGCCCCACGGAACGCCGTCTCCTTGAACGACTGTGCCGGGGATGCCGAACTCGACCAGGACCGGGGCCTTCTCCAGGGGCAGTGCGGGTGTGTCGGGTGGGGTGATACGAAGGGCACGACGGGCAGCGGCCAGTCCCAGCCCCCGGTCCGGCGGCGCGATGGCGGCGGTCTTGGCCAGTTCGCGTTGCCAGGCGGTGAAGTCGGCCGTGCGGCGAGCGGCTTCGCCCAGCCGGTCCTCCGAGAGCTCGCCGTGCGCCACCGCCTGCGCGATGGCGGTGCGCAGGGCGGTGAACTCGGCCTCGCCCGACGTGTTGCCGAGGCAGACGAGGTCCACGCCCGCGGCCAGCGCGCGGACGGCGGCGCCGGTCAGCCCGTAGCGGGCGCGCACGGCCCGCATTTCGACGGCGTCGCTGACGACGAGTCCGTCGAATCCCAGCTCTTCGCGGAGCAGTCCCGTGACCAGGCGCGGGCTCACGGTGGCGGGGTGTTCGGCGTCGTGGGCGGGGATGAGGAGGTGAGCGGTCATCACCGCACGGGCGCCGGCGGCCAGGGCGGCGCGGAAGGGCGGCAGGGCCAGTTCGGCGATCCGGTCGCGGTCCATGGTGACAACGGGCAGGTCCGTGTGGGAGTCCTTGTCGGTGTCTCCGTGGCCGGGGAAGTGTTTCGCGCACGCGGCGGTTCCGGCACTCTGCAGTCCGCGGATCCAGGCGGCGGTGTGCCGGGCGGCCAGTGCAGGGTCCGCGCCGAAGGATCGGGTGCCGATGACCGGGTTGTCGGGGTTGGAGTTGACGTCGGCGTCGGGTGCGTAGTCGATGTCGATGCCGACAGCGCGTAGTTCGGCGCCGATCGAGCGGGCGACGGCAGTGGTCACTGCCGTGTCGTCGATGGCGCCGAGGGCGAGGTTGCCCGGATAGGAGGAGCCGGTCGTCGCTTCGAGGCGGGTGATGTCGCCGCCTTCCTCGTCGACGGCGATCAGTACGTCGGGGTTTTCGGCGCGCAGGGCATCGGTGAGCTCGGCGGTCTGCGCGCGATCTCGGATGTTGGGGCCGAAGAGGAGGAGCGAGCGCAGCCCGTCGCCGAGCCGACGGCGGATCCAGTCGGGGGCGGCGATGCCGTGGAAGCCGGGCTGCAGCACCTGGTCGGCGAGGGTCAGCAGCATGCTGGAGGGCTGGCCGGTGCGGACGGACGGCATGACAGATCCTCTCGGGTGTGGTCGTGGGGCTCAGATGTCTTTGGAGTACGTCCAGAAGACCCGGCCGAGCCGCGCTTCCACACCGCGTGCGTAGAAGTGGACGGGTGCGGTCCAGCCGATCTCGGCCTCGTCGAGCCCGGCCGCGAGCTGGTCGGCGAGACAGCGCCGCAGCAGTACGGTTCCGACACCCATGCCGCGCAGGGCGGACTCGGTGCCCATCGGGCCGAACCAGGAGCGGCGGTTGACGCCGTGACAGGCGAACCCCACGTATTCGACTCCGTCGGCACCCTCGCGGACGGCGACATGGCCGCGCGGCGGATCATAGGCGAGGGCGCGTGCGGCCTCGCCGTCCCACGTGCCGCCCCACCGGGTCATCCACGCGAGGAACGGCTTCTCGTCCTGCGCGGTCAGGCGGCGGACCTGCACTCCGGCGGCGGCCAGACGCGCTTCGTCGGCTGTCGTGTCCAGCGGCGCGGTGCGCAGGTCGACGCTCATGTTGAGGCCGTCGCGCCCACGGGTGTAGCCGCTGGACTCGGCGAGGCAGACGGCTCGCGTGTAGCGGATGTCGATACCGGGCCAGGCGTAGTACGGCGGTCTGCCTCGCATCATCAACCGGGTGGCACCGGCACCGGTGATGAGTTCCTCGGCGCGGGCGAGCAGGGTCCGTCCGATGCCCCGGCTCTGCGCCTGGGGGTGCACGGCGATCAGGTCGATGTGGCCGGTGGCGGGGGCGTCTGCCTTTGCCGGTCCCAGCGCGCCGACGAGGAGGCCCACGGGTTGCCCGTCGGTCTCGGCCACGAGCCGGAACTGGGGGCGGGACGCCGCCTGCGTCCACAGAAGGTCGAGCACATCAGCGGCGTCCTGATCGTGCACGAGCGCTGCCTGGACGAGCGTGCGCAGCGCCGGAAGGTCGCTCTCGCTTGCGGTCCTGATGGAGTGAGGGGTCGTCATCGCTATTCACCTCGGGGGTCGGTGGAGACACCGCACGTAAATCAATAACGTTTGAGTTCGTTGTTGCGGCGAAAAATTACCAGCGAGATGATCGGCCTGTCAGCCCCCCGTACCCAACCGGAAGGCAGGACCATGATGCCCGCAGCTGAAGGCGTCGCAGATATCACCGATCCGTCGGACCTCGTACGCCGTGCGGTGGAGGACGGTACGGTGCCCGGCGCCGTCCTGATCACGGGGCGGGGGACCGCGGGTGAGGTGCGCACCTCTTCCTACGGCGTCACCGCGTCAGGACCTTCGGGCCGTTCGGTCACCGCCGCCACCGTCTTCGACCTGGCCTCGCTGACCAAGGTGGTGGCCACCCTGCCGGCCGTGTTGCGGCTCGCCGATCGCGGAGACCTGGGCCTTGACGACCCGGTCCGCCGTCACCTTCCACGCTTCCACGGGAGGGGCAAGGGACAGGTGACGATTCGTCATCTGCTGTCGCACACCTCGGGGTTGCCCCCGCACCGGGACTACTGGCAGCTTCCCGGCGACCCTGCCGACCGGTTGAGCGCCGTGCTGCGTGAGCCCCTCGAGCACCCGCCGGGCACGGTCGTGCAGTATTCCGACGTGGGGTTCATCCTGCTCGGTGAGATCGTCGCGCGAGTCGCCGATGCCCCGCTCGACAGCGCCGTACGGGACCTGGTACTCGACCCGCTCGGCCTGGGAACCGTCCGCTACCTGCCGCCCGCCGAGTGGCGTGCGCACACCGCCGCGACCGAAGCCGCGTCCGGCGGCGAGCCCAAGTGGGGCGTCGTCCACGACGAGAACGCCGAGAGTCTGGGAGGTGTCGCCGGACACGCGGGCCTGTTCGGCACCGCACCCGACCTCGCGCACTACCTGAGAGCCTGCTGGCTCTCCGAGGAATCGGTGCTCTCCCGCCGGATACGCACCGAGGCTCTGAACCTGCAGACCCGCGGCCTGAACGGCGCCCGGGGACTGGGCTGGACGCTGCCCGGTGACCACTGGGACCACATGTCCCCGCACTGGCCCTCGTCCGGCGCCGGGCACACCGGCTTCACCGGGACCAGCCTGGCACTCGACCCGGTCAGCGGCATCTGGGTGGTGCTGCTGACCAACGCCGTGCACTACGGGCGCGGCGCGCGGGCGAAGACATTGCGTCGCGCCGTCCACGCGGCCGTCGCCCGGACCGAGTCGGCCCTTTCCCACGGCAGTTGACCACCTTGCCGCCCCCGTCGCACCGACCGTGCACGCCACGGACGAACCCGACTCCGACAGACGAATCCCTCGGCCCACTCCCCGTTCCCCACCGAAACCGTAGGATTCCCACATGGCTGCTTCACGTCACCGGAACCACGTACGAGGCGACAACCTTCGTCGTGCCCCCAGCGCGGAACGCACCGCACCAACACAGTCCGTGTTGGTGCAGATCCGTGCACTCCTGCCCTCATTGCCGCCGTCGGAGCAGCGTGTCGCCGAGGCGGCGATCGCCGATCCGGTGGGAGTGGCCGGGCGGACCATCAGCGAACTCGCCGCGGAATGCCGGACATCCGAGACGACCGTGATCCGGTTCTGCCGGGCCGTGGGCCTCAAGGGGTACCCGGATCTGCGGATCGCGCTGGCCACGGCCGCGGGGAGCAAGGACGGCGCTCGGGTCTGGTCGAGTGCCGGCAGCGAGATCGAGCCCGACGACTCCTTGGCCAACGTGGTGGGCAAGTTGGGGTTCGCCGACGCCCGCGCGGTGGAGGAGACCATCGCCCAGATCGACCTGGACGTCCTGGAGCGGGCCATCGACGCTGTCGTCAGCGCAAGCGCCCTGGACCTGTACGGGGTCGGTGCGAGCGCGCTGATCGCGCTGGACCTCCAGCAGAAGCTGCACCGCATCGGGCACCGCGCGACCGCGTGGCCGGACCGGGACGGCGCCGTCACGTCGGCGGCCCTGCTCGGCCGGGGCGATCTGGCGATCGGCATCTCGCACACCGGCGAATCCGCCGACACCGTGACGGCCATGCGGGAGGCCTCGGACAACGGGGCCACCACCATCGCCATCACCAACTTCCCGCGCTCCGAGATCGCCCAGGTCGCCGATCACGTCCTCGTCACCGCGGCGCGCGAGACCACCTTCAGGACCGGCGCGATGTCCAGCCGGATCGCCGCGCTGACGCTGGTGGACTGCCTGTTCGTCGGCGTGGCCCAGCACAACAGCAGCCGCACGACGCGCGCGTTGGAGCGCACGTACAGCGCGGTGCACCGGCGGCGCTCGAAGGGGTGAACGGGACATTCCCGCCGGTCCGGCCCGGCGGGAATGTCCGGTGCGACGCGCGGCCCTCAGTCCAGGAGACGCAGCGCCGCACGGACGCGTCCGCCGCTGTCCGCCAAGGCCGCTCGCGCCTGCTGCGGTGAACACGCGGCGAGCAGGCCGACCAGAGCGGTCTTCAGTTCCCCGCCCGATGCGGCGAGGGCGGCGGCGCACGTCTCCTCGTCCAGTCCGGTGGCCTCCACGAGGATGGTGATGAGGCGACCGCGCAGCTTGCCGTTGGTGGCGGTCACATCGACCATCAGGTTCGAGTAGGTCCGGCCCAGCGCGACCATCACCATCGTGGACAGGCTGTTGAGGACCAGCTTGTGTGCGGTGGCCGCCTTCAGCCGGGTGGAGCCCGCGATGGCCTCGGGTCCGGTGTCCACGCCCAGGTGAACGTCCACCTCATCGGCGAGTTCCGCCGCGGGGTTGGCACTGACCAGGGCGGTGAAGGCACCGGCCTCCCGGGCGGCGCGCAGGGCCCCGCCGACGTAGGGGGTGCGGCCGCTGGCGGCCACGCCGATCGCGACGTCCCCGGGGCCCACCTGCGCCGCATCGCTCGCGCCGGCGTCCGGGCTGTCCTCCACGCCCTCGACGGGCTCGACCAACGCGCGGGGCCCGCCCGCGTGATGGGCCACAACGATGCCGGGCAGCATGCCGAACGTGGGGATCAGCTCGGCCGCGTCCATCACGGCGAGCCGGCCCGACGTCCCCGCGCCGAAATAGTGCAAGCGGCCGCCTGCCCGGATCCGCCGTGCCGTCTCGTCGACCAGCCGCGCCAGGTCGGGCAGCACGGCGGCAACAGCAAGGGCCGGGATCCGGTCCTCGGCGTTGAGCAGGCGCAACGCCTCCAGAGTGGGGATGTCGTCGATCTCACGGGTGCGGGGATTCCGGGTCTCTGTAGGAGCGTTGACACGTTCGGCACGCGGCGGGCGCATCGTGGAGTCCTCTCGGTCAGCGAGCGGGGGATCAGCGCGGCGCAACTTTGCCACAAGGGTTGCCGGTTGTACGTAACTTTTTCACGTAGGTGTCTCCCGCATCGCCCGTAAGCCCCGGCCATCGCTCCGTACGGCCCGTCAGTACGGCGCCGTAGGCGGGAAGTTACGAACAGGATTCGGCCAACGCAAATTATTGACATGCCCACAGGGTCGCTCCTACGGTCTGCTCACCTTCAGGGCCTTCCTTCCGCCTTGTTCTGTCATCCGATCGGAGACCACGCGTATGGTCCGGTTCAAGCACTTCGTCGCAGCCTCCGCCGCACTGGCGACGCTCGGATCGCTCGCCGCTTGCGCACCGGACTCCGGTGCCAAGAACGGCGCCAGGGGCGGTGTCTTCACCACGGTCGACGCCAACAACCCCATCACGCCCGGCGCGCCGATGAACCCGTACAACGCCAACGGCAACAGCTTCGTCAGCTTCAACACGATGCGCCTCGGCTGGGACAAGAAGAACCCGCTCAACCCCAACGACAACTTCCCCGGCCTGGCCAAGAGCTGGGAGATGAAGGGCGACTCCCTGATCGTCCACCTCCAGGACGGCGCCAAGTGGTCCGACGGCACGCCGGTGACCCTCGACGACCTCAAGCTGTCGATGGCACTCGGCTACACCCAGAGCGCCGCCGCGGTCGGAGCCCGCGGTCTCACCGAGGGTCTCAACGTGTCCTCGGTGGAGCCGGCCGGCGCCGGCGCCTTCGCGTTCAAGCAGGCTCCCGGCACCAAGAACCTGACCTTCACCAAGCAGGTCCTCGGCCAGGTCATCGTCAACGCCAAGGTCTACGGCCACCTGGTCCCCGCCGACATGTGGGACATCATCCACGCGAGCCAGCAGGTCGATCCGGCCAAGGCGAAGGACGTAAAGGCCGCGGCCGCCAAACTGACCGGGGTCGGCAAGCAGGTCTCGGCCTTCGCCCCCCAGAAGGACATCTCGGCGGGCCCGTTCGTGGTGCGCAAGCTCAACCCCGGCTCGGTCATCCTCGACAAGAACAAGAACTTCTACGCCGCCAAGAAGGTGGGCCCCAGCCAGGTCGTCGTACGCCACTACTCGGGCAACGAACAGATCTGGGGCTTCATGAAGAACGGCGAGCTGGACGCTGCGCCGTTCACCGCCATCCCCGAGAACGTGCTCAAGCAGATCGAGAGCAAGGGCTACCGGCGCACCGAGAGCGTCAGCTACGTGCAGGCGTCGCTCGCCTTCAACCAGAGCCGCGCCCCCTATGACAAGAAGGAGGTGCGCCAGGGACTCGCGTACCTCCTCGACCGCGCGGCGGCCACCAAGGTGGGCCAGCCGGTGGGCGGAGAGACCGCCGCAGCGCCGACCGGCATGGTCGGCCAGATGACCCAGGCCTGGCTGACCAAGGACCAGTCCTCCGCCCTGGAACCCTACGCTCACGATACGGCCAAGGCCGAAGCGCTGTTCAGGAAGGCCGGCCTGACCAAGAAGGGCGGCAAGTGGTATCTGGCCAACGGCAAGCAGTGGACGATGACGCTGCAGACCGTCAACGGCTTCAGCGACTGGATCTCCGCCTCCACCGTCATCGCCAACCAGCTCTCCTCGGCCGGCATCGACACCAAGCCGCAGCTGTCCGCCGACTTCGGCAAGTACCAGGAGGACATGGCCGCGGAGAAGTTCGACGTGGGGTGGTGGCTCACCGCCGTCGGTTCCACCGCGCGCGGCGACTTCCAGCGCCTGTACGGCGAGTCCGACGGGTTCACCGCCAACGGTGACAAGGCCTCCCACACCGACAAGAAGGGCTCGGGCAACTGGATGCACGGCCCGGTCAACGTCACCGTGGGCGGCAAGCGCGTCAACCCCGGGAACCTCACCGCCCAGCTGGCCGGCCTGGACAACGAGTCGGCCAAGCCGATCATCAACCAGCTCGCCCAGGTCACCGCGCAGGAGGTTCCGGTCATCCCGATCTGGGACTACACCAACGTGAAGTTCTACAACGAGAAGAACTTCACGAACTTCCCCAAGAACGGGCAGGACGACCTGCTGGGCAACTTCCCCGGCATGTGGATGGCGCAGGGCTACATCCAGCCCAAGAAGTAGGCGATCCCAGCCGATCGGACAGGGCGGCAGCCGCACAGCCGCCGCCCTGTCCGCCTGTGCATCCCACCCACCGCATCACACACCCGGAAAGGAGGTGATGAACGTGAAGGGACTCGTCCGCGCCGTTCTGACCAAGCTGGCCGGCGGCGCGGTGATGGTCTGGGTCGTGGCCTCGTTCACGTTCTTCCTCGTCCACGCGCTGCCGGGCAGCCCGGGCAAGGTGGCCTACGAGAGCTACCTCAGCCAGGGCATGTCCCCCGACGAGGCCATGGCCAAGGTCGCCGTGATCTACGGCTACACCTCGCAGGACCCGCTGGCCACCCAGTACGTGAACTACGTGTCCGACCTGCTGCACGGCAACCTCGGCCTCTCGATATCCTACAGCGGCGTGCCGGTCTCCCAAGTGATCGGCAACGCCCTGCCGTGGACGCTGATCCCCATCCTCAGCGGCCTGTTGATCAGCTTCGCCATCGGCACCACCGCCGGCGTCGTGGCGGCGGTCAAACGCTCCTCCCGCTGGGGCGGCGCACTCAGCCTGTCCGCCTCGCTGATCGCCGGCATCCCGTCCTTCGTCCTCGCGATCCTGCTCACCACCGTCTTCCACACCCAGCTGGGCTGGCTGCCGTACGGCGAGACCAACGACCCCTGGGTGGAGTCCGGCTGGAGCGCCGCGTACATCGGCTCCGTCGCCTACTACGCGATCCTGCCCGTCGCCACCTACGTACTCATCTCCTACGGCGGCTGGATGCTCTCCATGCGCTCCTCGGTCGCCTCCGTCCTCGGCGACGACTTCATTCTCGCCTCCGAACTGCGCGGCATCACCCCTGGCACACGGCTGCGCTACATCGGCCGCAACGCCGTCCTGCCGCTGTTCACCACCCTGGCGATCGCCTGCGGCTATCTCTTCGGCGGCGCGATCCTGATCGAGAATGCCTTCAACTACCCGGGCCTGGGGCGGCTGTTGCTGCAGAGCATCGGCTCGCGCGACTACCCGCTGATGACCGGCGCGTTCCTCATCATCACCATCGCCGTCGTGCTCGCCAACATCATCGCGGACCTGCTCTACTCCGTGATCGACCCCCGAGTGAGGCGCTGAGACGATGACCACCGCACCCCTCACCGCCGAGCCGCGCCCCGCCGTCGTTACGCCGCGCCGTCGCTACTGGGCCGGCATCCGGCGGGTGCTCACGCGTAAACCAGGCCGGGTCGCCGGTCTGGTCATCCTGGTGTTCTTCACGCTGATGGGCATCTTCGGCCCGATGCTCTACTCCGACAATCTCGCCGTCGACCCGAACGCGGTCTACGCGCCGCCCAGCGCCGAGCACTGGCTGGGTACCGACTTCGCCGGCTCCGACGTTTTCCAGGCCCTGGTCGTCGGCTCCCGTTATGTCCTCCTGACCTGCGCCATCGCCGGAGTGTTCGCCGTCGGCATCGGCACCGCCGTCGGCCTGCTGGCCGGCTTCCACCGCGGGCTGGCCGACTCGCTGCTGATGCGTGCCACCGACTTCATCCTCACCATCCCCGGCCTCCCGGTACTGGTCGTGCTCTCCACCGTGTGGGCCTTCGGCAGCCCGCTGGAGATGGGCCTGGTACTCGGCATCGTCGGCTGGGGCGGCATCGCCCGCGCCGTGCGCTCCCAGACGCTCAGCCTGCGCGAGCGCGGCTTCCTCGAAGCCGCCCGGAGCCTGGGCCTGCCCAACCGTCACATCCTCGTCAAGGAACTGCTGCCCAACCTCGCCCCGTACGTGGCGATGAACCTGCTGCTGGCCATCGTCAGCTTCGTCGAGGCACAGGTCGGCCTGTTCTTCCTGGGCATCGTGCCGTTCACGTCCACCAACTGGGGAGTGATGATCAACCAGGCGGTGTTCTCCGGCGGCGCGCTGCAGAGCCCGGAGGCGCTGATGTACCTCCTCGCCCCGCTGGTCTGCATCCTGCTGCTGATCACCGGCATCGTGCTGTTCCTCGATGCGATCGACGAGCTGTTCAACCCGCGTTTGAGGGAGCGCTGATGACGCACAACACCCCCACGGCGACCGCCGAGGCAGAGGTCCGGGTGCGCGACCTGACCGTTCACTACCGCATCGAGGGCACCGAGTACCCGGCCATCGCGGGCGTCACGCTCGACCTGCCCCGCGGCCGGATCACCGGCCTGGTCGGCGAGTCCGGCTCCGGCAAGTCCACTCTCGCCCTCGCCCTGATGAACGCCATCTCCGAGCCTGGCCGTGTGAGCGGCGGCACCGTCCACGTCGACGGCGTGGGCGAGGTCACCGCTCTCTCCGCCAAGCAGCTTCGCTCCGTACGCGGCTCGGCACTCGGCTACGTGTTCCAGGCGTCCCAGAACTCCATGAACCCGCTGCGCACCATCGGCCGGCAGATCCTGGACCTCGGCCGCTCCCACGACGTCAAGGACCTCCCCGGCCTCCTCCACCGCGCCCGCGAACTGGCCGAGCGCATGGGCCTGGACGGCAAGCGCGTCCTCGACTCCTACCAGCACGAACTCTCCGGCGGTATGCGTCAGCGCCTGGGTATCGTCTTCGCGCTCGTCCTCAACGCGAAGGTCCTCATCCTCGACGAACCGACCACGGCCCTGGACGTGCTCTCCCAGGCTGCCGTCCTGAAGATCATCCGCGAGGTGCACGAGGAGAACCACCTCAGCACCCTGATCGTCACCCATGACATGGGCGTCGTGTCGGAGATCGCGGACGACCTCGCCGTGATGTACGGCGGCCGCATCGTCGAGCATGGCCCGGCACTGGAACTGCTGCGTGCCCCCTCCCACCCGTACACGAAAGCCCTCATCCGTGCCACGGCCCGGATCACCGGCGACCTCGCGAGCGCCCGGGCGCTGCCCGGCCGGCCGCCGGACCTGACGACCATCCCGAAGACGGGCTGTGTGTTCCGCGAGCGCTGCGCGTTCGCCACGGACGTGTGCACCGGCTCGGAACCGCAGCTGGAAGAGTTCCGGTCCGGCCACCGTCGGGCATGTCATGCCGACGTGACCCTCGTCCGCTCATCCCCCGCCGCCCCGAAGGGAGACGCGTCGTGATCGAGGCACGCGGTCTCAGTCGCACCTACCGCACCCGCGGCGCCTTCACCGGAGAGCGCACCGTCCACGCTCTGCGCGCAGTGGACTTCACCCTGCCCAAGGGCGGAGCCGTCTCCTTCATCGGCGAGTCGGGCTGCGGCAAGACCACGCTCGGCAAGATCCTCACCGGGATCGAGACATTCGACGGCGGTGAACTCCTCATCGACGGAACGGAGGTGTCGAAACTCCCGCCGCGCAAACGAGCCCCGTACTTCCGCCGTATCCAGATGATCCACCAGGATCCGTACTCCGCCCTCAATCCCACGCGCACCATCGACCAGATCCTCGGCGACCCTCTGCGGATGCGCGCGAGAGTGACCGGTGCCGCGTCCTCGGGGGTCCGCGGGCGGGCCGCGGAGCTGCTGGAACTGGTCGGCCTGGAACCCGACGGCGTCCTGCCCAAGTACCCCCACCAGCTGTCCGGAGGCCAGCGCCAGCGCGTCGTCATCGCCCGCGCGCTGACCGTGGACCCGGAAGTGCTCATCGCCGACGAAGCCGTTTCGATGATCGATGTGTCGTTGCGGCTCGGCATCCTCGCCCTGCTGCACGATCTGCGCACCCGGCTGGGGATCTCCCTGGTCTTCATCACCCACGCCGTGGCCACCGCGCGCTACATCGGCGCAGGGGGCGAACTGCACGTCATCTACCGGGGGCAGGTGATCGAACGGGGACCGACCGACGACATCATCCAGGCACCCGTGCACCCCTACACCCAGTGTCTGCTGTCCGCCGTCCCCATCATGCGCGGACGGGAGGAGCCCGGCCCCGACCGGCTGGAGCCGCTCGCCCCACTGGACGAGAAGACACAGGTGGACGGCTGCCTCTTCGCCCCTCGCTGCCCCTTCGCCGACGAGCGGTGCACCGCCGCCCGGCCAGCACTCGAACAGCTCGGGAACACAGGGCAGCACCACGCCTGCTTCCACCCCACACCACGACGCGTGGTCGGTGTGGAGATCCAGCCGGCGGGCGTCTGACGACCTCTCGGTTGTGCGGGCGCCAAATGCGGCTGCCGGAGCCCTTGTTGGGGCTCCGGCAGCCGTTCGGTTCACCCGCCTGCGATCAGCCCGCCTGGTGCGGCGCCGGACCGGCCAGCGAGTCGGCGAGGGCCGCCGAGGTGACACCGGTGACGTGGTAGTAGCCGAGCAGGTCGCTGTGCGAGGCAATGGTGTCCTGCCGCACGTAGGTTCCGGTGTGCGAAGCGTTGAGCATCAACCCGCTGCCGATGTAGACCCCGACGTGATGCACCGTCGACGCTGAACCACCGAAGTACACCAGGTCGCCCGGGATCGCGCCGGCCGCGCTGACCTGTGCCAGTTTCGGGTTGACCACTTGGTCCCGTGTGGTCTGGCCGATGTCGCCGGCTCCCGCGCGCCAGTACAGCCACCGCGTGAAGCCCGAGCAGTCCAGGCCCACTTCCTTGTCCGCCGGGCACGGCTGGATCGAGCCGCCGTAGTCGTCGCAGATGCCGATCGACGGGCCGAACGAGAAGGCGCCGTCCTCATGGCCACCTCCCCAGACGTACTGGATGTTCTGCCCGGTGGCCTGCTGCGCGTAGTTGACGACCGCGGCATAGCGTCCCGAGCCCAGGTCGGCCGGCTGCAGCGGCGCCGGATCGCCGTACAGCTCGGCCTTGGTCGGCGGATCGACCAGCCCGGTGGCCGCCAGGCCGTGCGAGGTCTGGTAGTTGCGCACCGCGGTGACGGTGGCGGAGCCCAGATCATGGTCCACGGTCAGGCCGGCCCCGTTGGTGTTGAGCTTGTTCTGCAGCTCGGTGACGCAGCCGTCGTTCTCGTCCGTCTCCAGCTGCACGGGGCAGCGCAGTGACCGCAGGTCGATCGGCACGGCCGGGTCCTCGTAGTACAGCGCGGACTTGGTGGCAGGCCCGACCAGGCCGTCCGCGGTGAGCCCTTGAGAGGTCTGGTACGCCTTGACCGCCGTGGTGGTGGCCGACCCGAAGTCGCCGTCGACCGTCAGCGAGGCGCCATGCGCGTTCAGCAGAGTCTGCAGTTCCGTCACACAGCCGCTCGCCTGCCCCTGCTGAACGGTGTTGGGGCAGTCGGACGAGACCAGAATGATGCGCGCGGGCGCGGTCGCGGCCGCCGCGGGCACGAGCGTGCCCAGCGCGAGCAGTCCCGCCGCCAGGCCAACCCCCAGGCCGCGGGCGGCGCCGCGACGTCTGTAGTGCTCAGGCATGGTTCTCCCTTGGTTCGTCGTGGACCGGGGGTTACTTGCCGGCTTGCAGGGCTGACCAGGTCGCGTTCCCGACGATTCCGTCGGAGGTGAGACCTTGGGCGGTCTGGTAGGCCTTGACGGCCGAGGTGGTCGCGGGACCGAAGTCGCCGTCGATGGTGAGGCTCTGTCCGCGGGCCGCGATCAGCGCCCGCTGCAGCCGCTTGACGTCGGCACCGCTGGAGCCGGACTGAAGAGTCGGCTTGGTGCCGGCCGACAGCAGCGCGGTCCAGGTGTGGGAGTCCACCGTGCCGGTGACCGGGAGGGACACGGCACCCTGGAACGACTGCACCGCGGTCGTGGTACCCGAGCCGAACGCGCCGTCCACCGTGCCGCTGTAGCGTCCCTGACGCTGCAGCAGGCACTGTGCCGCGCTGACCAGGGCGCCGGAGGAGCCTGCCGAGATCGACGTGTACTGCGCGAAGTCGAGGTTCGCGGAGCAGGATCCGGTGAACGGCCCCGTGTCCACGTCCAGGTAGTCCCGGTCGATGTTGATGGTCACGCCGCCCCAGGTCTCGTCGGTGTCCCCGGAGAGCTGGTGGATGCGCTGGTGGTCGGCCCAGTACGCGTCGGGCACATAGGGTGTGGCGTCGGTGTCGGCGGCGCCGTTCCAGCGAGCGAACCAGATGTGGTCGGGCATCGTGTACCTACCGGCCGTGTACTCCCCGGCCAGGTCGGCCATCCCGGATGCGGCGGACGAGTAGACACCGGACAGATAGCCGCCCGCGTGCAGTTCCTCGGTCCACGCGCTGAGGAACGTCATCACCGCGTCGCTGCATGCGGTGTTGGTCTGGTCGTAGGCCTCCATGTCGTTGTACAGCACACTGCCCCCGGGCAGCCCCAGCGCCGCGGCGGCGGCCATGGACTCCTGTGCCTCGCTGCGTCCCTGACTGGCGGCGGTGGACAGGGTGTACGACACCTTGTGGCTGAAGTTGTTGCAGGGCGCCTGGAGACCCACGTGGATGGGGATGATGTGCCAGCCCGCCGACGTCTGCGTCTGGACCCACGACGCCGTCAGGTTCGGCTGGTCGCACGCCGCGCTGATGCCGCTGATGTACACCCCGACGGCCCGGAAGGGTGAGGCGGACCATGCGGACATCTGCGAGGAGGAGGGTGCGGCGCACGGGTCGAAGCCCAGCCCTGTGTATGTACCCGGCTGCGCCGCCACAGCTGCCGCGGCCGAGGTTGTCTCCTGGCCGGATTCGGCTGTGCCCGGCGTTGCGGCCGTCGCCTTCGCGTCTCCGTCCAGACGGGCACTGTCCAGAATGCCCTGCACGGTGGTCTCGTGAGCGCCTACGGAGGCGGTCACGAGTACTCCTGCGGCGGGTACCGCCTCACGTATGCGCCCGGGGGACTCTCTCTTCGTCTCGTCGGCAGCAACCGTCGCGGAGCCCTTGGGAACCATGCGCGTCGAACTGTCCATCTTCTGACGGCTCTTGGCGTCGAGGGGTTCGATGACCAACGCTTCGGTGCGGCCGACGATGCCGGACGGGCAGGTGGCCTGACCGGCATCGGAGGGATGACCGACATAGACCGCGTGCCGGTCGAAGCGCACGCAGGTGTCGGGGTTCGCGGTCAGGTCGACGACCGGCCAACTGCCGGGCACGCGTACGTGATAACCGCGAAACGAGACGTCTTTGGCGGCGGCGGGCGACGCGGCGGCGGCCACGGCAGAGGTGCCCAGCGCCGCCAGCACGGCCAGAACGGTGGTTGCGCTGCGCAGTCGCGCACGCGAGGAACGGAGCGGTGTCATGGCACTCCAGATTCAGTCTCTGGGTTGGACAGGACTGTGCGCCTTCGGCCCGGTCAGCGGATGGGGCCCAACACCGTTGGTGTGCCTGCCGTGACGGGGCAGGCGAAAGGTAGCGCGTCAATGAGTTCCGTTGCACTACCTACTACCGAACATTTTCCACGTGTGCCGCGCGAGACGGAGCGCGAGCAAGAGGTCAACTACGCGTATATGAGGGAAAGTTGGGAACCCTCCGCCCTCACTCCCATGGCGGGAGCTCGACGCCGGGCCCGTTCAGGTTCCGGCGGACGTGTTCTCCGGACGTGCCAGGAACGTCACTTGAGCAGCGGCGGCACCGCGGGCACCTCGATGGCGTTCTCGATGTCCTGCGCCGTCAGCTTGAAGCTGTCCGGGTAGGCGTCACGCCGGGTGCGGCGGGCGGGTTCGATGGTGCGCCAGGTGTAGAGGCAGCGGCCGCACTGGACCACGTCCCACACACCCGGGACGGGGGACGTGGCAAGCAGGGAGATCTCCTCAAAGGCGCAGCGAGGGCATTCAACGGGCAGGTGGTTCACAGAAGTTGTCCTTTCGGCGAGGATCGGTGGGCGTCAGCCGCGGGCCGCGATGAGGCGCTGCAGGCGGGCGGCCCACTCGGCGGTCTCGGGCAGGTCCTTGGCCGGAGTGGAGAAGTTGCCGCGGATGTCCGGGGCGACCGGCGTCGTCGCATCGATGATCATCTTGCTGGTGATGCCGGCGGGCTGCGCGGCGGGCGCGAGTTCCAGGACCGACAGGTTGGGGATGACGACGACGTCGTCCTTCGGGTTGACCTTGGCGGACATCGCCCACATGACCTGCGGCAGATTGAACGGGTCGACGTCCTCGTCGACGAGGATCACCTGGGCCACGTAGCCGAGCCCGTGCGGCGTCGTCATGGCGCGCATACCGACGGCCTTGGCGAAGCCGCCGTACCGCTTGGCCGTGGAGATGATCACCATCAGGCCGTGCGTGTACATGGCGTTGACGGCCTGCACCTCGGGGAACTCGGCGCGCAGCTGCTTGAGCAGCGGCACACACGTGTTGGGTCCGACGAGATAGTCGCACTCGGTCCACGGCATGCCGAGGTAGAGCGACTCGAAGACCGGGTTCGTGCGGTACGAGACGCGGTCCACGCGGATGACGGGCATGCGGCGGCCGCCCGAGTAGTGACCGGTGAACTCGCCGAAGGGGCCCTCGATTTGGCGCTTGCGGGACTCGATGACGCCCTCGATGACGACCTCGCTCCCCCAGGGCACGTCGAAGCCGGTGAGCGGCGCCGTGGCGATCGGCGCGGGCGCGCCGCGCAGGGCGCCCGCCATCTCGTACTCGCTCTGGTCGTACGCCATCGGCATCCCGGCCACGATTGCCATCACGGGGTCATTGCCGAGAGTGATGGCGATGGGCAGGTCTTCGCCCTTCTCCTCTGCCTTGCGCAGATGCTGGGCCACGTCGTGCATGGGCACGGGCTGGAAGGCGAGCCGGTTGGTGCCGATGACCTGGATGCGGTACGTGCCGACGTTCTGCTTGCCGAAGTCGTCCGGGTCCTCCGGGTCGCGGGAGACGACGGCGGCCTTGTCGAGATAGAAGCCACCGTCTCCGTCGTTGAGGCGGAAGAGGGGAAGCACCGAGAACAGGTCGACGTCCTCACCCTCCTGGGTGTTCTCACGCCAGGGGGCGCCCTCGCGGCGCTCGGGGGCGACGGGGAAGGCGTCCCAGCGCCGCGCGAACTCCTCGACCTGCTCCTTGACCGGCGTGTTCTTCGGCAACCCGAGCGCGAGCGCGTGATTGGCCCAGGAGCCGTGCACGTTCAGCGCGATCCGGGCGTCGGTGAAGCCCTTGACGTTGTCGAAGTGGAGGGCGGGGGCGTTCTCGCCGATGCGGCCCGTCGCGTTGGCGGCGGCCGCGAGATCCGGCTCGGGCAGCACCTCGTCGGTGATGCGCAGCAGCTGCCCCTCCTTCTCCAAGGTGTCGAGGAAGCTGCGCAAGTCGTCATAGGCCATGGTGAATTCCTTTACGGGGCAGGGGACTTCAGGCTGCGTCGCCGAAGGATCGGGAAGCGGCGCGGGCGGCGCGCATCCCGGCCCAGCGCCGGGCGGCGGGCGCGGGCAGGTCGAACTGGTCGAGGATGCGGGCCACCACGTGGTCGACGATGTCGTCGACGGTTTGGGGGTTGTTGTAGAAGGCGGGCATGGGCGGCACCAGTTGCACGCCCATGCGGGCGAGTTCGAGCATGTTCTGGAGGTGGATCTCGCTCAGCGGCGTCTCGCGCGGGACGAGGACGAGCCTGCGTCGCTCCTTGAGAACCACGTCGGCGGCCCGGGCGACGAGCCCTTCGGCGTATCCGGTCCTGATCCCGGCGAGGGTCTTCATGGAGCACGGCACGATCACCATGCCGTCGGTGTGGAACGAACCGGAGGAGATGGTGGCGCCCTGGTCCTCGGGATGGTGCGTGACGTCCGCGAGGGCGGACACCTCGGCCACGGACAGACCCGTCTCCAGCTCGATGGTGGTGCGCGCCCAGCGGGACAGGACGAGATGTGTCTCCACGCCCGGCAGCTCGCGCAGATTCTCCAGCAGACGGACACCGAACGGGGCACCCGTCGCCCCGGTCATTCCCACGACCAACCGCATAGGACCACCTCAAACACGTCGCTGACCTGTGCTTTCACGCTACGGAGCGATCTGGACGTGGCAGCGGTACCCTCGGGACCATCGATGGGGAAAAACGGACACCCTGCAGGGCGCCCCGATGTCAGGGACCTGGAGTACACCCCGGCCGTGGGCGCACCGGCCGGAGTCGAGGTGATGGAACTCGCCGGCCTCCTCGAACGCTCGCGGCGCCATGGCAATGACCCGTACGCGCCCCTGCGCCCCGCCTTCCACCAGCTGATCGGCGCCCGCGAACGGCCACTGCGCATGTGGGTCGACTTCGTCGAGCACGAGCTGAGGCCCGGGTCGTGGCTGTGGATCCGGCCGGGTCAGGTGCAGCGGTTCGGCCCCGACCTGGTGGCGGCGGACGGGGTGATCGTGCTGTTCCAGCCCGGCTTCCTGCCGCCGGCGACCGTTTCGCTGGCCCACATGGATCCGCCGTACGAACAGCGCCCGTCGGTCCTCGAGGGCTCGGACGCGGAAGGCGTTCGCCGGGCACTCGACCATCTCGTGTACGAGTACGGGGCGATGGCCTCACTCCCGCTCCAGGCACACGCCGAGGTGCTGCGCGCGCTGCTGTCCGTCCTCGTGGTGCGGCTCGCGCAGGCGCGCGGCCCGGCGCCACGGCCGACCACTGCGTCGGAGACGTTCCGTCGCTTTCACGCGGCCGTCGAGCGGGACCACGCGGTGACCCGGCGCGTCGAGGACTACGCAGCGGCGCTCGGCTACAGCCCGCGCACGCTGACCCGGGCCACGCTCGCCGCGACGGGACGTACGGCCAAGCAGTACGTCGACGACCGGGTCCTTCTGGAGGCCAAGCGCATGTTGCAGCACAGCGGCCTGACAGCGAAGGAGGTCACCGTCCGCCTCGGGTTCACGGACGCGAGCGACTTCACGAAGTTCTTCCGGCTGCGGACGGGCCTGACGCCGGGCGCGTTCCGAGGAACGTAACCCGGCGACGGACGCGTACGCGAGGACACTCGCCGGGACGGCTCCCGCTCCAGAGGCAGCGCGCGAGCCCGGAGAACGACACAGATCACACCTGCCGACCCCTTGACCTCCGACGTTCAAACCGGTTTAGTCGGCGTCGTTCAGCGACTCAAACCGGTTTAAGGACTGGTTGCGGACCGTCGTTCCGTGTCGGCTGGACGGTTCGTCGCGCTCCGGCTCGTCCGAGGCCGCACCCAGGGAGTCCAGCACCATGGCACGCAAGCCCACCATCGCGGATGTCGCACAGCGTGCGGGCGTCTCGCGCGCCACCGTCTCCTTCGCGCTCAACGACCGGCCCGGCATCGCGGAGGAAACCAAGGCCCGGGTTCTCGCGGCCGCCGCCGACCTCGGCTGGACGCCGAGCCGCCAGGCACGCGGCCTCTCCCTGGGCAAGGCCGGAGCCTTCGGCCTGGTCCTGGCCCGCGAGGCGGAGCAGATCGGGGCGGACCCGTTCTTCCCGGCGTTCATCGCCGGCGTCGAAGCCGTCATCGGACAGCGTGGCGACGGACTCATGGTGCATGTGACCGCCCCCGAGCAGGAGCAGGGCGTGTACGAACGCCTTGCCGCACAGCGGCAGGTGGACGGCGTCCTCCTGACCGACCTGCGCCGCGACGACCCACGCCCCCCGCTCGTGCGCGAACTCGGTCTGCCCGCCGTCGTGGTGGGCCAGCCCCAGTGGGGCGGCGGCCTGACGGCGGTGAGCCTGGACGACGAACCCGCCTACGCCGACGCGATCCGCCGGCTCGCGGACCTCGGACACCGGCGCATCGCCCACGTCGAGGGCCCCCAGGAACTACGCCACGCCCACCGACGCCGGTCGGCCTGGGAACAGACCCTGCGCACGCTCGGTCTGCCCGAAGGGCCGGTGCTGCCCGGCGGGTTCAGCCCCGAGGGCGGCGCCCGGGCCACGCGGGAGCTGCTCACGCTCCCCGAGCCCCCGACCGCGATCGTCTACGGCAACGATCTCGCCGCGATGGCCGGGCTCTCGGTCGCCCAGGAGCTGGGCGTCCGCGTCCCCGATCAGCTGTCGGTGGTCGGGTACGACGACGCCCCCCTGACGCGATACAGCTACCCGCCGCTCGCCTCCGCCCGCGCGGACGCCCGCGGCTGGGGAGAGGCGGCGGCCCGCGCCCTGGACGCGGTGATCGCCCTCGGCACCGCGGCGCACATAGAGCTGCCGCCTGCCCAGTTCGTGCCCCGCGCGTCGATCGGGCCCGCGCCCCGCGGGTGACGCGGGGACCGCAACCCTGCACGCAGGGACCAAGCACCGGTCGCGCTGGCGCCGACCGGAAATTCCGCTCGGCGACGAGGCCGCGCGTGAACAGTTCGGAGATCAAGCATGCTGAGGAGAACGGCGTACGCGCTGCTCGTGCTCGCACTCGCGGGCACAGCGACAGCCTGTGGCCGGTCGGCTCCGGATCCGGCCACCGCCGCTGACGCGCGCGGTCCGATCACGGTCTGGCTTTCCAACAACGCGCAAGAGGTCCAGTGGGGCAAGGCCATGGTCGCCTCGTGGAACGAGCGCCATCCCGACCAGCACGTGACAGCGCAGCAGATCCCGGCCGGCAAGACGTCCGAGGAGGCCATCAGCGCTTCGATCATCGCGGGGACGACGGCCTGTCTCGCCTTCAACACCTCCCCCGCGGCGGTGCCGACGTTCCAGAAGCAGAACGGGCTCGTGTCCCTCAGTGACTTCCCGGACGGCGAGAAGTACATCACCGAGCGCGGTGGCGCCCTCACGGACCAGTACCGGTCGACGGACGGCAATTTCTACCAGCTGCCCTGGAAGAGCAACCCCGTCATGATCCTCTACAACAAGAAGCTCTTCGAAAAGGCCGGTCTGGACCCGGAGCACCCGAAGCTCGCGACGTACAAGGAGTTCCTCGACACGTCGCGCAAGCTCGTGCACAGCGGCGCCGCGAAGGCGGCGATCTGGCCCTCCCCCAGCAGCGACTTCTTCCAGCCCTGGTACGACTTCTACCCGGCCTTCGCCGCGCAGAGCGGCGGCAAGCAGCTGATCGAGGACGGCAAGCCGCAGTTCGACTCGTCCGCGGGCCGCCAGGTAGCGGCGTTCTGGCGCAAGCTCTACGCCGAGAAGCTGGCGCCGCAGGAGGCCTACCCGGGCGACTCCCTCAACGACGGCAAGGCCGCGATGGCCACGGTCGGTCCCTGGGCTCTCGCCGCGTACAAGAACAGCGTGGACATCGGTGTCGCGCCGGTGCCGACCGCGGACGGCGGCTCGGACAAGCACTCGTTCAGCGACGAGAAGTCAGCGGCGATGTTCAGCTCCTGCAAGAACCGGGCCACGGCCTGGGACGTGCTCAAGTTCGCGAGCTCCGCCGGCCAGGACGGGAAGTTCCTCGAGACGACCGGGCAGATGCCGATGCGCGAGCACCTGACCGAGAAGTACGCCGGCTACTTCAAGGCGCACCCGACGTACAAGGCCTTCGCCGACCAGGCGGAGCGCGTCGTCGAGGTGCCCAACGTGCCGGGCTCCATCGACATCTGGCAGACCTTCCGCGACGAGTGGACGAAGTCGGTCGTCTTCGGCCGGGAGTCCACGCCGGCGGGTCTGCGCAACGCCTCGTCCGAGATCACCGACCTGCTGAACGAGTACGGGGACCCGTCATGAGCGTGAATCTCCAGTCAGCGCCCGCCGCCGTCAGGGACAACGCTCCCGCCCGGCGGGAGGGCCCGCGCAAGGCCCGTGGCCTGTCCCGTGTGGGCGCGCTGTTCGTGTCGCCCTACGTGCTGTTCCTCGTGGTGGTCTTCGCCGTCCCGCTGGTCTACACGGTGTGGATCTCCTTCCACCGCTTCTACTTCACGGCTCCGGGCACCGACGTCGACTCGCCCTGGGTGGGCCTGTCGAACTACAAGGACGTCTTCACCGATCCCGTGGTCGGCCGGGCATTCCTCAACATCGTGATCTTCCTGGTCATCAACGTGCCGCTCACCGTGGGCGTCGCGCTGGTCCTGGCCACGGCACTGAACGCGAAGATACGGGGCCGCGCGTTCTTCCGCGCCGCTTTCTACCTCCCGTACGTGACCGCGAGCGTCGCACTGGTCGCGGTGTGGCAGTTCCTGTTCGGCTCGGACGGGTTCGTCAACCACCTGCTGGGCTCGCACGCTCCCGATCCGTCGTGGCTGGTGAACTCGCATCTCGCGATGCCGATGATCGCCGTCTTCGTGACCTGGAAGCAGCTCGGCTTCTTCGTGATGCTGTACCTGGCTTCGCTGCAGAACGTCGGCAAGGAGCTGTACGAGGCGTCCGCCATGGACGGCGCGGGCCGCGTGCGGCAGTTCTTCTCGGTGACCGTGCCCGGTGTGCGGCCGGCGACGACGCTCGTCGTGATCTACGCGATCATCACCGGCGCCAACCTGTTCAGCGAGCCCTATCTGCTGACCGGGGGCGGCGGTCCCGACCATGCCTCCACCTCGCCGGTGCTGCTGATGTACCAGAAGGGCATCGAGCAGGGGCACCCCGACTTCGCGGCCGCGCTCGGCGTCGTCCTCGTCGCGTTCGTCATGGTCGTCTCACTCGCCGCCCGCAAGCTCACCGAGAGGGGCAACTGACATGAGTGACACCCTGGAGACCCGCCACCGCGGAGGGAGCGCGGTCCGCTACATCCTGCTGTCGCTCGGTGCGGTCGCCTTCCTGTTCCCCTTCTACTACATGGTCGTCGGCTCGCTGCGCGGGACGACGGTCGGTGATCTGTCCGCCGCGGTCCCGTCCGGGCTGACCGGCGCCAACTACACGGCCGTCAACGGCGCGATCTCGCTGGGCCGTTCCCTGCTCAACTCGGGGATCATGACCATCGGCGTCCTGGTCTGCACGCTCATCTTCGGCGTACTCGCCGGATACGCGCTCGCCCAGTTGCGCTTCCGCGGCAAGGGCGCCGTCTTCGCCGCACTGCTCCTCGTACAGATGATCCCGTTCCAGCTGCTCACGCTGCCGTTGTACGTGCTCGTCGTCCGCGACTACGGGCTCGGCGACAACTACCTCGGCATGATCCTGCCGTTCGCGATCAACTCGACGGCTGTGTTCCTCTTCCGCCAGTTCTTCTCCCAGCTGCCGCAGTCCCTCTTCGAGGCGGCGCGGATCGACGGGGCGAGCGAGCTGCGGATCCTGTGGCAGATCGCACTGCCGATGGCACGTCCGGCGGTGCTGACCGCGCTGCTGCTGACCTTCATCGGGCCGTGGAACGAGTTCCTGTGGCCGTTCCTGGTCACCAAGAACGCCGATATGCAGCCGCTGGCCGTCTCGCTGGCCAGCTTCCTCTCCAACCTCCAGGGCACGGTCGCCAACCCGGCCGGTGCTCTGCTGGCCGGCGCATGTGTGCTGGCCGTCCCCGCGGTGGCCCTGTTCCTCCTGTTCCAGCGCCACTTCACCACTACCGACATCGACTCCGGAGTAAAGGGCTAATCGCCATGAGCAACACCACCGTCGCCACCGACATCCCCTACCGCATGGTGCGCAAAGGCGTGGTCATGTCCCCACTGGCCGGTGAGGCGCACGAGGTCGAGGGCGTCCTGAACCCCGCCTCCGGCCGCACCCCGGACGGCACGCTGCACCTGCTGCCGCGCCTGGTCGCCGAGGGCAATGTCTCCCGCGTCGGCCTCGCCGAGGTCACCTTCGACGAGACGGGCGTGCCCAGCGCCGTCGAGCGCCGCGGCGTCGTCCTCTCCCCCGACGAGGGCTGGGAGCGCGGCAAGAACAACGCCGGCGTGGAGGACCCCCGCATCACCTGGGTCCCCTCGCTCGGCAAGCACGTCATGAGTTACGTCGCTTACGGCCCGCTCGGCCCGAAGCCGGCGCTCGCCGTCTCCGAGAACCTCACCGACTGGACCCGTCTCGGGCCGATCCAGTTCCAGTACCAGGCCGACCTGGACACCGACCTCAACCTCTTCCCGAACAAGGACGTCGTCCACTTCCCCGAGCCCGTCCCGGGCCCGGACGGCGAGATGGCCTACGCGATGCTGCACCGCCCGATGTGGGACCTGGGCTGGTTCCGTCCGGGCGAGGGCGTGCACCTGCCCGCCGGTGTCACCGACGAGCGTCCCGGCATCTGGATCTCGTACGTTCCGGTCGCCGAGGTCGAGGCCGACATCCGCGCCCTGACCCGCCCGCGCGACCACCGTCTGCTGGCTCTGTCCGAGTTCCCGTGGGAGTCGCTGAAGATCGGGGGCGGCCCGGCCCCGATCCGCGTGCCCGAGGGCTGGCTGCTCATCCACCACGGTGTCTCCGGATCCATCGAGGACCCGTGGGCGCAGAACCAGAAGGTGTCGTACGCCGCCGGCGCGATGATCCTCGACCCGGCCGACCCGTCGAAGGTGCTCGCACGCTCCGACAAGCCGCTCATGGCCCCCGAGACCGAGGAGGAGATCTCGGGCACCGTCCCGAACGTCGTCTTCCCGACGGCGATCGAGGAGATCGACGGCAAGCTCTACGTCTTCTACGGCATGGCCGACGCGCACATCGGCGTCGCCCTCCTGGAGCGCACGGCATGACCGGCGGCGCCCTCGCACCTCTCGGAGTCGGCCTGGTCGGTTGCGGCGGGTTCGCCGAGTTCGTCCTGGACGCCGTCGCGGACCTGCCCGGCCTGCACCTCGCGGCCGTCGCCGACCCCTCGCGCGAACGCGCCGAGCGGCTCGGCGCGCGGCACGGCGTCCCGGCGCTCGCTTCCCTCGACGAGCTGCTCGAGCGGCACGACGTGGCGGCCGTGCTGATCGCCACGCCGCCTGCCACCCATGCCGCGATGGCCATCACCGCGCTGCGTGCGGGGCGCCATGTCTTCTGCGAGAAGCCTCTCGCCACCACGACCGAGGACGCCTCGGCGGTCGCCCACGAGGCGCGGCTCGCCGGGCGCGTCCTGGTCGTGGACCACGTGCTGCGCTACAACCCGCTGCTGCGGGCCGTGCGGCACCTGACCGAGCGGGGACTGCTCGCGCCCCCGCGCCGGTTCCTGTTCGAGAACGACGCCTCCGACGAGGACCTGGGACCCGACCACTGGTTCTGGGACCCGGCGCACAGCGGCGGCATCTTCGTCGAGCACGGTGTCCACTTCTTCGACGCCGCCCGCACATTGCTGGGCTCGGACCCCGTCAGCGTGCGGGCGACCGCCGTGGCCCGGCCCGGAGGCCCGGTCGACATGGTGAGCGCGGACGTCGTCCACCCCGGCGGCGTCCTCGCCTCCCACCTGCACTCCTTCACGCACGCCCACCGCGCCGAGCGTCAACTCATGCGTCTGGACCACGGGTTCGCCGAGGCGCGGATCAGCGGCTGGATCCCCGTGCGGGCGGAGATCTCGGCGTGGACCGACGAGGCGGGCGCCCGCCGTTGGGAGCAACTACCTGACGAACTGGGTGAGTTGCTGTCCGTCGACGGCTTCCGGCCGCACGGCGAGGAGCGGATCACCGTCCGCGTCGAGCGGGACGCCGGCTCCGCCGCCCCGGCCCGCGGGCGCGGCGAACAGCACACGGTCCCGCACCACGTCACCGCCGTCCTCGACCTGGGCGGTGAGGCCCGCAAGCCGTACGTGTACGCGCAGAGCGTGCGCGCCGCGATGGCCGATCTCGTCCGGGCCGTCCGTGAGGGCACCCCGCCGGTCGCGGACGCCGTCAGCGGATTCGCCGCGGTCGCCGTCGCCGAGGCGGCCACCATCGCCGCCTCCACCGGCACCGAACAGCGTGTCCCCTCCTCCGACCTGGCCGTCTCCGAGGGAGCCTCCGCATGAGCTGGTGGCAGGACATGGTCTGCTACGAGGTGTACCCGCGCGCCTTCGCCGACTCGGACGGCGACGGGATCGGCGACCTGCCGGGCCTGACCCATCGCCTCGAGCACATCAGGGATCTGGGCGCGGACGCCGTGTGGTGCACCCCGTTCTACCCGTCACCACTGGCCGACGGCGGCTACGACATCGCCGACCACACCGGCGTGGCCGCGGACCTGGGAACGGACGACGACGTCACCCAACTGACTGTCCGCGCACACGAGTTGGGCCTGTGGTTCATCATCGACCTGGTGCCGAACCACACCTCGGACCAGCACCCCTGGTTCCAGGAGGCTCTGGCCGCGGGGCCCGGTTCGGCGGAGCGGGAGATGTACCTGTTCCGACCCGGCCGGGGCGCGGACGGCGAACTGCCGCCCAACGACTGGCAGTCGGCGTTCGGCGGCCCCGCCTGGACCCGGGTCGCGGACGGCGAGTGGTACTGCCATCTCCACGCCGCCGAGCAGCCCGACCTCGACTGGCGCAACCCCAAGGTGCAGGGCGCCTTCACCGAGGTACTGCGGTACTGGCTCGACCGCGGCGTGGACGGCTTCCGCGTGGACGTCGCCCATGCCCTGTTCAAGGCGGAAGGGCTGCCCGACGCGGGCCCCGACCAGCACACCGACCCGCTGCGCAACCACCTGATGCCGTACTACGACCAGGAGGAGCTGCACCCGCTCTACCGCGAATGGCGCGCGCTGCTCGACACCCATCCCGCACCCGCCGGCGCGGTGGCGCCTCAGGACCGGGTGATGGTCGCCGAGTCCGCCGTCTTCGACCCGGCCCGCCTCAGCCGCTACATCCGGCCCGACGAGATGCACCAGGCCTTCAACTTCGCCTTTCTGGAGGCACCTTGGGAGGCGGCGGGGCTGCGCCGGGTCGTCGACGGCTCCTTCACCGTGCCGGGCAGCGCGGTCACCTGGCTGCTGTCCAGCCACGACGCGGTCCGCCCGGTCACCCGGTACGGCTCCCTGGCACGCGCCCGTGCGGCCGCGCTGCTGATGCTGGCCCTGCCCGGCTCCGCGTACCTCTTTCAGGGCGAGGAGCTGGGACTGCCGCAGGCCGACGTGCCCATCGACCGCATCCTCGACCCGCTGTGGGAACGCTCGGGCCACACGAAGCGCGGGCGTGACGGAGCGCGAGTGCCGCTGCCGTGGACCGGTGAGCACGCACCGTACGGATTCAGCACAGTGACGCCCGAGCAAACCTGGCTGCCCCAGCCGGACGACTGGTCGGGCCTGACTGTCGCCGCGCAGCAGCGGGACCCCGACTCGACGCTCACGCTGTACCGGGCGGCACTGCGCCTTCGCCGCGCCCATCCGGCGCCGGACCCGGCGACCCCGCCGACCTGGCTGTCCGCACCCGACGCCCCCTACCTCGCCTTCCGCCGCGGCGCGCTGGTCTGCGTCGTCAACCTGGGCGCCGAGCCCCTGCACCTGGCCCCACTTGGTCTGCCCGGCCGACCGACACTCAGCAGCGGACCGCTCGACGGCGACACGTTGCCGCCCGACACCGCGCTGTGGCTCCTCGCCCCGACCGCCCCCGCCCATCTCGCCGAAAGCGACACCGATGACACGCGCGACTGACGCAACGCACCGCACCGACCTGTCCGGACTCGTCAAGGCGTACGACGTTCGGGGCGTGGTCCCCGACCAGTGGGACGAGACGACGGCCGAGCTCTTCGGCGCCGCGTTCGTCCAGGTCACCGGCGCGGACGCGATCGTGACGGGCCATGACATGCGCCCCTCGTCCCCCGGCCTGGCCCGCGCCTTCGCCCACGGCGCGACCGCGCAGGGCGCCGACGTCACCGAGATCGGCCTCTGCTCGACGGACCAGCTGTACTACGCCTCCGGCTCTTTCGGCCTCCCCGGCGCGATGTTCACGGCCTCGCACAACCCGGCCCGGTACAACGGCATCAAGCTGTGCCGCGCCGGCGCCGAACCGGTCGGCCAGGACACGGGCCTCGTCGAGCTCCGCACCTTGGTCGAAGAGTGGACGGACAACGGCGCCCCGGCGACGGCCGACCGAACGGGCGCCGTCACCACCAGGGACACGCTCGCCGACTACGCCACGTACCTGCACTCCCTCGTGGACCTGTCGGCGATCCGCCCGCTGAAGGTCGTGGTCGACGCCGGCAACGGCATGGGCGGGCACACCGTGCCGACGGTCCTCGCCGGTCTGCCGCTGGACATCGTCCCGATGTACTTCGAGCTGGACGGTACGTTCCCGAACCACGAGGCCAATCCGCTGGACCCGGCCAACATCGTCGACCTGCAGGCACGCGTGCGCGCCGAGGGCGCCGACATAGGCCTCGCCTTCGACGGCGACGCGGACCGCTGCTTCGTCGTCGACGAGCACGGCGACCCGGTCTCGCCCTCCGCGGTCACCGCGCTCGTCGCCTCACGCGAACTTGCGCGGCATCCCGGGGCCACCGTCATCCACAACCTCATCACCTCCCGCACGGTCTCCGAGGTGATCCGCGAAGCGGGCGGCACCCCGGTCCGCACCCGCGTCGGCCACTCCTTCATCAAGCGGGAAATGGCCCGCACCGGCGCCGTCTTCGGCGGCGAGCACTCCGCCCACTACTACTTCCGCGACTTCTGGAACGCCGACACCGGCATGCTCGCGGCCCTCCACGTTCTCGCCGCCCTGGGCACACAGAGCGCCCCCCTGTCCGACCTGACCAGCAGCTTCGAGCGCTACGCCGCCTCCGGCGAGATCAACTCCGCCGTCGACGACCCGGGCTCACGCACCGCAGCGGTGCGGGCGGCGTGGACCGGCCGCCCAGACGTCACGCTCGACGACCTCGACGGCCTGACCGTCAGCGGCACCGACTGGTGGTTCAACGTCCGCCCCTCGAACACGGAGCCGCTTTTGCGACTCAACGTGGAAGCCCAGACCGAGTCGGCGATGCGCGCCCTGCGAGACGAGGTACTGGCGACGATCCGCACCTGAGCCCACGAAATCATGGAGGAGGCCCTGGCTATCCGGGCTCGCTTGTCAGCAGATTCGTTGCGGCTTCGTGTTCCGGGCGAAGCTCCGTGTGGAGGATGCCTCGCCTGCCACGGGTACAGGACCACGTCAGCTGTCTGGCCGTTGCCCCAGCAGGCGGGCCTGTTCCCTCTTCAGCTGGGCGAACCCCTTGCGCGCGTACGCGGCTATTTCCTCGCTGGGGAACGCGACGACTGAGAGGTGCTGGTCGTAGCTGCCCTGTGCCCATCGAGCGGCCGTGATCTCGTAGCCCGACACATGCGCGCACAGCTGAAGCAGGAGCGGCGGCATCGCTGGTTCGCTCAAGAGGTCGGCGTGTTTGATGACGAGGTCGCGCATGGCCCGGATGTTCGGGAGGAAGACAGTGATGACCCACAGTCGCCACTCGGCGAGTTCCTCCTCGGTGGGCGGCGTCTCATGGACAAAGGGTGACCTGCCGTCAGAGCGAGCATTGCGCTCCATGAACGCACCGAAGATGCGGCTGTTGGCTTCCGTGAGGGCGAACAAGGGGCCGTAGAAGTCGCTGAGCTGGCGATTCAAGCGGGCGAGGCGTTCTTGACGCTGCGACAGGCGCAACCCGTTGAGATAGGTGACGACATAGCCGGCGAACGCCAGCCCGATAGTGACAACCACTGCGATCATGAAGGGCGATGCTAATGGGCCTCGCGTTCCCTGGTCAGCCTGCGGTACCAGATCACCTACACTCCGACTCTTCGCTCAACCAGAAGAGCGTACGGGCCGTACCGGGACGCGGCGGCGGCTGGTCGTTCGACCCTCAGATGACCCTTCCCCCGATCCGGTTCACCACCGATGAGGCCGCGGCGACCGATGAGGCCGCGGCGCTGGCCGTGGCCCTCGCCGCGGCCGACGCCACCGCCCCGTACGCAGGCGCGGCCCGCACAGCAGCCCAGAAGATCGCCGCGACCATGACGGGCCCAGCCTCGACGGCAGCTCAGGAACTCGCCGCACGCATCGTCACGCTCCCGGCCCCACCGACACCACAGTCCGTACCGCCGTCGAACAAGCCCTCACCACCAACACGGTGCTACAGCTGACCTACACCGACGCAGCCGGGCACAAAAGCGACCGCACAGTCGAACCCGACGGACTCCTCACCGCCAACGGCCGCTGGTACCTCATCGGTTGGTGCCGCACGCGGCAAGCCGGCCGAGGCTTCCGACTCGACCGCATCACAACAGCAACTCCAACCGGCGAGCAAGCACAGCCCCATGACCTGACCGAACTACTACTCGGCTCCACCGCAGCCCATGCGGTGCAGCCCAACGCCCTCGCCGCGCTCACTCCCCCACCATGAAGGAACCCGAGCCCTCCACGATCGGCGTCGGGGCATGCTGGTCGACCATTACGTCACCGCCCGCGCGAAGACGTGGTCAGGCCGGCTGCCACAGCTCGACCCGATGGCCCTCAGGATCGGTGACCCAGCCGAACCGACCGACACCCTCCATGTCCTGCGTCTCCTCGGCCACGTCCGCTCCCTTGGCGCGCAACTGCGCGAGCATCGCATCCAGGTCGCGGACCCGGAAGTTGAGCATGGTCTGCTGATCGCGGGACCCGAAGTAGTCGGTGCCGGACTCGAACGCCGCGAACACCGTGGGCCCGGCTCCCTGACGCCACAGGCCGTTGTCATCGGCGTCCAGGCCGAGGCACTCGCGATACCACGCGCTCAGGGCCGCTGGGTCGTCGGCCCGCATGAAATACCCACCAATACCAAGCACACGTTCCATGCCGCCATCTTGCCAGGACTGCGATCGGGCGGACTGTCACCACACCATCGGCCGTATCACCTCTGGATGGGAATGACCTCTGATTCCCAAGACCCTTTACGGAGCGTTTTTGTGTGCGAAGTGCGCCAACTCCCCGGCGGACTCTGGGGTGAGACGGTAGAACCCTCGGAGGCTGATCGAGCAGTCGAGTCGGCCGTCCACCACGTGTTTCGGATTCCGGGTCCGCCCTCGGCGGTTGCGCCCGGTGAGCTCTGTCAGAAGTTCGCCAGGGATGACGTCTGCGGAGGAAAGAACTCGCTCAGTCCCCGGCGGACAGTCTCGCTGTCGTCGGCGACCAGGACACGGATCGCCATGGGTGACCACGGGTCGGAAACTCACGGTCACTCAGGGGCGCCTGTATCTCTTCACCAAGGCCACACACCCGCCGTCGCCGGATCCGCGCCCTCCCACGCCGCGCGCAGCAAGCCTCGTACGCCGTCGGCCGTGACCGGACGGGGATTGTCTGCCGGGGCCGCCTCGAGGATCGCCGGCACCGCGTCGTCGATGTCCGGTTCGGCGAGGCCGTAGTCCCGCAATGCCGTCGGCGCGTCCACGGCCCGGCGCAGCCGCTGCAGCCCCTCGAGCGCCGAGCCCGTGCCGAAGGCCTCCGCGATCCTGCGCTCGGCGTGCGGTGCGGCGGGGGCGTTGAAGGCGAGCACGTACGGCAGGACGACGGCGTGCGTCTGGGCGTGCGGCAGGTCGTAGCGGCCGCCGAGTACATGGCAGATCTTGTGGTGCAGGCCCGACCCCGCCGACGAGAACGCGACCGCCGACAGGTACGCCCCGTACAGCATCTGCTCGCGGCCCTCGATGGCGGAGGGGTCGGCGACGACCGGGGGAAGTCCGGCGGCGAGCGCGCGGATGCCTTCCCCGGCCAGTGTCTGGTCGACCGGGTCGGTGCGCGGGGCCCACATCGAATCGACGCAGTGGGCAAGGGCGTTGAGGCCGGATGCGACGCTCATCGGCACGGGAAGCGTGAGGGTGAGCGTCGCGTCGTAGACAATCGCGCGCGGCAGCACGCGGGCGTTCACGCCCGTCGTCTTGCGGCCGCCCTCGGTGAGCCCCCAGACGCTGGTCGCCTCCGACCCCGCGTATGTGGTCGGGACGGCCACGATCGGCAGCCCCGACGTGAGCGCGACGGCCTTGGCCAGGCCGGTCGTCGAGCCGCCGCCGACGCAGACCAGCACGTCCGCATCGTGCCGGGCCGCTGCCGCCCGGGCCCGTTCGGCCGTGGCGAGTGGGACGTGCATCGCCACGTCGTCGTGGTGCGCGACCACCGGGGCGTCCGACGTGACCGACTTGGCACCTTCGACGTCGCGGGTCGTCGCGATGACCATCACGCGGGTGCCGCCGAGCCGTTCGACCTCGGTGCGCACGGCCGCGCGTGCGTCGCCGGAGGCGAAGTGGACGCGCTGTGGCAGCGTCTCGTGCTCGAATCGCATGGGCCGGTCTCCTTCACGCTCCGGTTCCTGCTCTGATTCCTGCTCCGACGGTCGCGTCACGCGCGCCGCAGCACGATGTCGAAGCGGACGCGGGTCCAGCTCAGGTCGGTGAGAGTACGGCCGTCGGGGGCCGGTGTGCCGGGTGGCTGCCGGTCGAACCTCTTGACGAGGGAGTCCTTGACGCCGAACACAGCGTCCTGCGTGAGCAGTTGGTCGCCTTCGACGAAGATGTGAGTGATCACGGCGCGGTGGCCGGGGGCGGTCGCCTTGAAGTGCAGGTGGGAGGCGCGCAGTGGGGAGCGTCCGGTCTTCTCCAGGAGTTCACCGACCGGCCCGTCGTACGGGATCGGATACGGGGTGGGGGTGAGTCCCCAGAACGCGTAACGTCCTTGGTCATCGGTGAAGAGATGTCCGCGGCCCGCCGTGCGGTCCGGCCCGTACTGCACGTCGTAGAGGCCGTCCTCATCGGCTTCCCATACGTCGAGTCGGGCTCGCGCGACCGGTTTTCCGTCGGCGTCGGTGACGGTGCCCTCGACCCAGCAGGGCTCTCCCGGGGCTCCGCCCGCCAGGTCGCCGCCGATGGGGATCTCCGGAGCGCCGTCCACGAAGAACGGGCCGACCACCGTCGCCTCGGTCGCGCTCCCGGCGGCCTCATGGTTGACGTTGATGGTCTGCATGGAGGCCCCGAGCACGTCGGACAGGAGCACGAACTCCTGACGCCGGTCGGTGGTGATGTGCCCGGCCGCGGTGAGGAAGGCGACGGCCTGCTGCCATTCCGCCTCCGTCAGTCGCACGTCACGGATGAACCCGTGCAGGTGCCGGACCAGTGACTGCATCAGCTCCTTGAGGCGCGGGTCGGGTGTGTCACGGAACGACGCCAGGACCGCATCGATCAATTCGTCCTCGACCTGGCGCTGTTGCTGCGGCACGACGATGCGGCCTCCGGAACCGCCTTCGGAATGGCCTTCGGGTCGGGCTGCGGAACGGCCGTCGGAATGACCTTCGGGATGTCCTGCGGTATCTGCTGCGTTCTGCGGCGCGGACATGGAGCGGCTCCTCCTGCTCGTTCGGCGTAGTCTCCGTTCACACGGTGGCAGACCGATCGGCTTCGTAGCCGTAGATCCACCCACTGCTCACCGGCGGATCGGCCTCGGCCTCCACCGACACGGCGTCGCGGGCTCGCGGACGCCGGCCCGCGATCAGCCTCGCGGCTTCGGCGGGTCCAAGAGCGACACCAGCAATGCGGTGAACTCCATTGCCGCCCACGGCAGCCGTCGGCCCAGCATGGTCTGCACTTGCGCCTCGCGCTGGCGGAAGACCGGGTGGTCGACGCGTACATGGGTGACCCCCTCCGTCGCCGAGTCCTGGTGCAGGTCGCCGAGGTCGCCGACGAGTGCGACGCCGCCTCCGGAGCGGACGAATTCATACTGCGGAGCAAGTCCGTCACACACCAGTGCCGGACGGGCCGTCAGGCCCTCCAACTGCACACCGATATCGAAGAGTTCGCGCTGGCTGGTCCCGACCGAACCGATACCGAGGGGATATTCGCACAGTTCCGCCAGGCTGATCCGATCCCGCCCGGCCAGTTCGTGGTCCAGAGGCACGACGGCGGCCACGGGTATCACGACGGCGCATTCCACTCGTACGTCGTGTTGCGGACCCATCGTGTAGGTGGCCGCTACGTCGGCGATGCCCTCGACCACGCGGCGGGTTGCCTCCTGGCGGGGTACGACGTCGAGCCGGAAGGTCACCTCAGGGTGGTCCCGTCGGAAGGCCGCCATCGCGCGCGGCAGGATGCGACGCCCGAATCCCTCCGAGCAGACCACGTTGATGTGGTGGACATCGGCCCCACGTCCGGTCCTCAACTCGTTGACGAGCGCGGTGGATTCGGCTTCGCTGCGGCGGGCGTGAGCCAGGAGCCGGGATCCCGCGTCGGTCATCGTCATCCCTCGGGGATGTCGGACGAAGAGAGCCACTCCCGTCCCGGACTCGAGCTTAACGATCTGCCTGCTGACCGCGGAGGGAGCAACCTGCAGCTTCTGGGCGGCCTCGGTCACCGATCCCGTCCGGGCGACCTCGAGAAAGTACGCGAGGCTCACCGGCATGAGCTGCATCGTGCCTCCGGGATAGCTGGGTGGCGCCCTCTGACGTGGACGCCGGTTTGCCAAGAATAGAACGCAGGGTGCCACAAACGGCAATAGTCGCCGCCCGGAAACCGCCCTACGCTCCTGAGCCAGCACATCACCCACAACTGCTGCCACCATCAGGAGAAGCTTCAGTGATCCCCAAAAGCCTGGTCGAGAAGGCCGAGGAGTACGTCGACTCGGGCGCCTACTTCACCGACCTGAGCGCGATGGTCGCCTACCCCACCGAGAGCAGCCGGCCTGAAGGCCGCGTTGCCATTAAGGCATACCTGGATGAGGTTCTCGTACCGGACCTGACCGAACTCGGTTGCTCTGTCACCGAGTACGTCAATCCGGACTCCTCCGGCGGCCCGTTCCTCGTCGGCACACGCGTCGAGTCCCCCGAACTCCCGACACTGCTGTGCTACGGCCACGCGGACGTGGTGGACGGCCAGGCCGGCCGGTGGAGCGAAGGCCGGGATCCGTGGACCCTGACCGCGGAGGGCGACCGGTGGTACGGCCGCGGGTCAGCCGACAACAAGGGGCAGCACCTTGCCAACATCGCGGCACTGCGGCTGCTGCTCGCCGAGCAGGGGTCGCTCGGCTTCAACCTGACCTTCCTGTTCGAGACCGGCGAGGAGGTGGGCTCGCCCGGACTCGCAGAATTCGCCGCCGCACACCGCGCAGAGCTGCGGGCCGATGTCCTGATCGCCTCGGACGGTCCACGTCTGGATGCCACGACGCCGACGCTGTTCCTCGGGTCGCGCGGAGGTGTGGGCATCATGCTCGATGTCGACCTGCGGCCCGACGCGTACCACTCGGGCAACTGGGGTGGTGTCATCCGCAATCCCGCCACCACCTTGGCCGGCGCGATCGCGAGCCTGGTCGACGGACACGGCCGTATCCAGGTACCCGCGCTGCTGCCGTCCGAACTCCCGGCCGCCGTTCGCGAGGCACTCAGCGATGTCGTGGTCGCGAGCAGCCCCGGTGATCCCGCTCCGGACGAGGGCTGGGGTGACACGACGCTGACCGCCGCCGAGCGGCTCTACGGCTGGAACACCCTTGAGGTCCTGTCACTGGGTTCGGCCGACATCGACCGTCCCGTCAACGCGATCCCCGGCCGCGCACGCGCCGTCCTGCAACTGCGGTACGTCGCGGGCACCGATGTGAGCCGAGCCCGAGAGATCGTCACCGAGCATCTCACCGACCACGGATACCCGATGGTCGACGTGACCGTCCTCGGCAGCTTCGCCGCCAGCCGTACGGCACTGGACGACCCGTGGCTGCTCTGGGCCAAGGGAGCACTCGAACAGGTCACCGACAAACCCGTCGCCGTCCTCCCGAACATCGGCGGCTCCCTGCCCAACCACGTCTTCACGGACATCCTCGGCCTGCCGACCCTGTGGCTGCCGCACTCGTACCCGGGGTGCCTCCAGCACGCGCCCGACGAACACATGCTCTCCGCGATCGCCCGCGAAGGCATCGTCCTGGCAGCCACCTTGTTCCATGCCCTCGGCAATCCCTCGGCCGACCGTCCGCTCCCAGCACCCGCCGGGCTCGACCACCCTGTCCCCGCCGACCACTCCGCCTGACGCCCACCCGCCCTGCGCCCACCGGAAGGAACCCCGCGATGACGGCCATCTCGCGTCAGCACACCCCGCAAGGGAACTCGACCGACGCACCCCCACCCCCGAGACAGGTGTCCACCAAGCGAGCGGTCGCGGCGGCGACCATAGGCAACGCACTCGAGTGGTTCGACCTCGCGGTCTACGCCCTGATGGCGGTCTACATCGGCCGGACGTTCTTCCCCGCCGACAATCCAGGCGTCCAACTGGTCGAGGCGTACGCGGTGTTCGGCGTGACGTATCTGATCCGGCCCGTCAGCGGGCTGCTGATCGGCTCGTACGCCGACCGGCACGGGCGCAAGAAGGCCCTGATGCTGACGATCTGGCTGATGGTCCTCGGCACCTTCATGATCGCTTTCATGCCGGGCTACTCGACGCTCGGCTTCGTCGCGCCCGTGGGAGTCGTGATCGCGCGACTGATCCAGGGCTTCGGAGCCGGCGGCGAGTTCGGCGCCGCCACCTCGTTCCTGGTAGAGCAGAACGACAAGCGCAAGAGCTTCCTCGGCAGTTTCCAGTTCGCCAGTCAGGGGCTCGCGACGCTGATGGCCTCCGGGTTCGCCACGGGGCTGACAGCGACGCTGTCCGAGGAGCAGATGACCTCCTGGGGCTGGCGGGTGCCGTTCGTGTTCGGCCTCCTGGTCGGCCCGGCCGGCTACCTCATCCGCCGCTACGCCGAAGAGCCGCCGGCTACGACTCGGGCGAGCGCGTCGGAGAACCGCGACGAGAAGCCCTCACCGGTCCGGTCGGTGTTCCGGGACCACTGGGGCGGGCTGCTGATCGCGGGCGGAGCCATGGTGGTCTCGACCGCACTCAACTTCCTCCTGCAGTACATGCCCACCTTCGCCATCAAGGACCTCGGGGTGGACGACTCACTGTCGTTCGCCGCGCTGCTCATCACCGGTGTCATCCTGACCCTCGGCACCCCGGTCGTGGGCCTGCTCGCGGACCGGTTCGGCCGATTGAAGATCATGATCCCGGCCGCGGCGTTGATCGGGGTGTGCGCCATCCCGCTGTTCCTCTGGCTGACCACATCACCGTCCTTCCTGACCCTCGCACTGTGCATGACGGTCCTGGGCGTACTCAAGGCCACGTACTTCGGCGCGCTGCCGTCGGTGATGTCCGACGCGTTCCCGGCAGAGGCCCGCGCGACCGGGCTGGCGTTCAGTTACAACACGACGGTCGCCATCTTCGGCGGGTTCGCCCCCACGATCGCCGCTGCACTGGTCACAGCCACCGGCTCGCAGATCTCGCCGAGTTATTACCTGCTGGCTGTCGCAGCCCTGAGCATCGCCGCCCTGGTGGGCGGGTACCGGATCCGCGGCATCCGCTGAGTGCCCGCTTTCGACAGCCACTCCCAGTCATGTGCCCTCCGTACCTGGCGATCAGCCCGCCCGCCGCGCGGGTGCGGCTGCCTCGAGGGCATGGCCGAGCTCGAAGAGATGGTCCAACCGGTCGGGCCGCCAGCCCGGGCCGCTGGTTCGGCGATCCGAGGACGGCCGAAACCCCTCTCGGGCGCGCTCTGTTGCGGGACCTCGCCGAAACCGATCCGGTCGGCTACGCCGCCTGCTGCGACGCACTCGCCGCCTACGACCTGCGATCCGACCTGGCACGCATCACCGCTCCCACTCTCGTTGTCGGCGGCTCCCTCGACATCGCCACCCCGCTCGATCACGCCCGGGAACTCGCGGACGGGATCGCCGATGCCACCCTGGAGGCATGCGCCATCGGGCATCTCGCGGTCGAGCAGCCCGAGGCTGTCGGCGCGGCGCTCAGCACTCATCTCCGCGCCCCGAAAGCGCCGCAGTATTGAATGTGCACAACAGGGGCTATTCGCGCACAGAAAAGCGGCGGAACGCGCTTTCAGATTGGTGGTAATAATTCGATTCCGATACCGATATCTTCCGAATTACCACCGAGATCGGCTCAAATGAGTGCCTTTCCCGAACCGGACCGGCGCGCTGCATTCACGACCCTGACCAGCCCTGTATCTCTTCAACGTCACGCGAGGCGACGAAAGGCTGAAGACGATGGTTGGGCGACGGAGATTCCTCATGGCCGGTGCCATGGGCGGTGCGGCCATGCTCCCACGGGGTGCGGGCGGGCAGGCGTATGCATCCGACGGTCACGGTCATGGGTCAGCGTCTGCGAACACGCCGATTCCGCACACCCCCAAGCTGACGAAGTACCTTGACCCGCTGCCCATCCCGAGGACCGCCATCTCGGATCCCTCCGTCTATCCGGGCGCCGACTACTACGACATCACGATGCGGCCGGGCACGTGGCAATTCCACCAGGAGCTCGGGCCGGCCAAGGTGTGGGGCTACTGGGCCGCGAACCCGCACGACCCTCGCAACCCGATCGGCATGGGCTACCTGGGGCCGACCCTCAGCGTGACCAGGGACCACCCGACGGTCGTCAAGTACCGCAACGAACTGCCGACCACCCATCTGTTCCAGTTCGTGATCGACAAAATCCGCAAAGGGGACCCCCAGCTCACCCCGACCCCTCCACCCCCCTACAAGCCCATGCAGCCGTTTCCCGCGAATGTCAACGTGTGGAACGTCGTACACCAGCACGGTGGTTTCACCGCGCCACAGTCCGACGGCATGCCGCTGCAGTCGTTCAGCCCGGACGGCGTCCGCGCCGAGCCCTACAGCGGCCTGTTCCCGAACCAGGTCGAACCCAACGAGTCGATCTGCGCCTACACCAACCACGACCATTCGTGCATGCTCTGGTATCACGACCACGGCATGGGAATGACCAGCGTCAACGTCTACGCGGGCCTTGCCGGTCTCTACCGCGTCGGCGACCCCGCCGACGATCGGCTCGGACTGCCGCAAGGCGAATTCGAGGTCCCCCTCATCCTGCAGGACCGGACCTTCCACCCGGACGGCTCGCTCGCCTACACCATGACCTTGCGGGAAGGCGAGGACACCCCGGTCGTCAACGGGAAGGCGTATCCCTACCTGGAGGTCGAGCAGCGACGCTACCGGCTGCGCGTTCTCAACGCTTCGAACGAGCGCTTCTGGCGCCTGAGGTTCGACGTTCCCGAGGACGTACTGCCCCAGCCCGTCCTGCCGTTCTGGCTGATCGGCACCGACGGCGGCCTCCGCGCCCCGTTGCAGATGCTGAACTTCCTGATCTCGCCGGCCGAGCGGTACGACCTGATCGTCGACTTCACCCACATGCCCGTGGGCACGAAGGTCAAGCTGACCAACTACAACGCGCCCGTGCACTACCCCGGCGGCGGCGGACCGGAAATCTCGGAAATCATGGAATTCCGTGTCAAAAAAACGTTGTCCGGAGGCCGAGACAGGACAACGCCGCCCAAGAAGCTCGAGCTGCCGACGGCCGCCCCCATCGAGGTGAAGGCGCACACCCGCCGGCGGGAATGGGTTCTGTACCAGCACAAGCTCTTCACCACCATGACGTTCAACGCGGTGCCGTTCATGGAGCCGTCCGAGGACTTCATCAAGGCGGGCTCGACCGAGATCTGGGAGTACATCAATCCCAACCACGACGCCCACCCGATGCATGTCCACCTCGTCAACTTCCAGGTGTTGAACAGGCAGCCGATCGACGCGGCCGGCTACCAGGAACAATACGAAAAGTGGATTGACGGTGGCCGTAAACCGAAGGACAGGCCGGTGTTGGCGAACTATCTCACCGGTCCCCCGATTCCGCCGGACCCGGATGAAGCACTGTCCCGCAAGGACACGGTCAAGTCCTATCCGGAGACGGTGACCAGAATCGTCATCAATGAATTCGACCCGCCGACGGAAAGGATCGCGGGGCTACCGGGAAGCGGCACCGAGCTGCCGGCGACGTACGTCCAGCACTGCCACATCCTCGAACACGAAGACGACGACCTGATGCGACCGTGGACGATCGTCGGCGACGACCACCACAGCGGTGGTGACCACGCCGGTGGCTACGGCAACCACCACTGACGGGATCGACCGACCGACGGCTCGCCGCCCCTACCTCCGGGGCGGCGAGCCGTCGTCGGAGGCTGCGGCTGCCCGTTCGGCGCCGACTCAAGCAAGTACGGGACCAGCACTTCGCCGCAGGCCAGGCACCCGGTGTCCGGGGCCGGGATGCCATAGGCGTTCCCTATAGCACCTTCTGATATTTCGTCTTTGCCTCTCGCTCTTTTCCGGACCTACCGTGAAACAGCTCGATGAGGTGCTCACCGCGATTTCTCCGAGAATTCGCCCTCTGCGCATCGATCCTTCTTCCGTCGAGCGGACGAACACGCAATAGAGAGGACCGGTGGCATGACCACGATCGAGAACGGGTCGGGAACGCGAGAACTCGCGGGAAAGCGAGCCCTGGTCACGGGCGGTTCCAGCGGCATCGGAGCGGCCGTCGTGCGCCAACTCCTGGACGCGGGCGCCGAGGTGGTCACGACCGCCAGGACGGCGACGAGCACGGTGCCGGAGGGAGCCACCTTCGTGGAGGCCGACGTACGGACACGGGCTGGAGCGCAGGCGCTCGCCGAAGCCGCGCAGGAGGTGCTCGGCGGGGTGGACGTCCTGGTCCACAACGCGGGTGGGGCGCGACCGCACGAGGGCAGCGCGGCCATCCCGGACGAGGAGTGGCAGGACGCGCTGGACCTGAACTACCTGGCGTCGGTGCGGCTCGACTCTCTGCTGGTGCCGGGGATGCGGGAACGGCGTTCGGGAATGATCGTGCACGTCTCCTCGGCCGCTGTCCTCACTCCGGTAGCACCGTTCCTGCACTACACGGCGGCGAAGGCGGCGCTGGAGAACTACAGCCGGGGACTGGCGTTGGAACAGGCCCCGTTCGGAATCCGGGTCAACACCGTGACCCCCGGCAGAGTCGCCACCCCCGGCGGCGAACGAACACGGGAGCAGTGGGCGCGCCTGGACCTGGCGCCGGGCCAGAACGACACCCCCACCGTGCCGCTGGGGCGCGATGGTGAGCCCGAGGACATCGCCCACGCCGTGCTGTTCCTCGTGTCCGGCCGAGCGAGCTGGCTGACCGGGAGCAATATCGTCGTGGACGGCGGCGAATTCCCCAGGGGTTGACGCCGACGGAATTCCGGAACGCCGGCTCCGACAAAAGGGGTTCAGCGGCGCCCGCTTCCTTCTCGCCCGTCAGGACACCGGTGAGAGGGAAGCGACTTCGGACCAGGTCTCCTTACGCAGGAGTTCGAGCAGGGCCGTCTCCGCCGGCCCGGCGCCTGGCCGGACCACGGCGATGACGGGCTGGGACACGACGGGGAACACCGGGCGAACGAGGTGCTCGTGACCATGGGGCACCGCGGAGGCCGGGACGAGCGTCACCCCCAGCCCCTGGGCGGCCCAGCGCACGGCCGTCGCCGTCTGGGACACGCGGGCGGCCGTGGTCGGGGTCAGATCGTTGTTCCGCAGCACGTTCAGGAGCACGCCGTCGAGCGCGCTGTCGCGGTCGAACCTCACCCACGGCTCCCCCTCCAGTTCGCTCAGCCCGACCCGGTTCGCGCCAAGCTGCCGGTGCCCGGCGGCAAGCACCACGACGAACTCCTCGTCGCCGAGATGGTGCGCGTCGGCGGGGCTCCGCTCGCACGCCGCCATCAGGGCGAGGTCAAGGACGCCCCGGCGGCACAGCCGTTCCAGTTCGGCGGAGCTCGGCTCCTCGAAGACGGTGACCTCCAGCCGCGGGAAGCGGCGCCGCAGCGCGCCGAGGGCGCCCGGCAGCTGCCGCGTGCCGAAGCCCATCTGCACCGCGACGACCAGCTCGCCCACCAGCTCATCGGCACCGGCTCGCGCCGTCGCCCTCGCCCGCCGCGACGCGCTCACCGCGACCTCCGCCTCCCGCAGGAACGCGCGGCCGACCACGGTGGGCACCAGTCCGGTCGGTGTGCGGGCGAACAGCTCCACGCCGAGTTCCCGCTCCAGGCCGCGGATCTGCTGGGACACCGATGGTTGAGCGACGTGCAGCAGCTCCGCCGCCGCTGTCACCGAGCCCGCCTCGGCAATAGCCAGGGCGTACTCGTACTGACGAAGACTCATCGGGTCCCGCTCCCTCCCTGCGGCGGACCACGGCCCACCTGTTGTCATCGTTGCAACAGTTGGCAACTCAGTTCCGCTGACGGAGATTCCCCGGGGAGAGCCAGGGGTCGGCCCGTACGCAGATGGGGCGTCGAAGGTGTCCGGTCTCGGCTCGGCTACTCTCGGCGCCACTGGTGATCACTCTGCGATCCGACGATCCGGGCAAAGTGCCACCGCCTCGTACTCAGGAGACGCCAGCACATGAATACGCCACCATCGCCACTTGCCGCGGAGCGGACTGACGGATCATCCGTCCGGATCGGCGCCCTCGCGCCGCTGACTCGGCCCGGCTGGGTCGAGGCGGGCCAGCACTTGCTCGCTGGACTCGAGTTGGCCGTTCGCGAAGTCAATGACGCCGGCGGGATCGGCGGACGACCACTCGAGCTGGTGGTCCGGGACACCGCAGCCGATCCGCAGAGGGCCGCGGCTGCCGTCGATGAATTGGTTCGCATGGGCGTGACCGCCCTGGCGGGCGAATATCACAGCGTCGTCGCCCGCGCCGCTGCTGCCAGGGCCGACGCCCTCGGCCTGCCGTTCCTCTGCTCGTCAGCGGTTCTCGACGCGCTCACCGACCAGCCGACAGAATGGGTCGCGCGGCTCGCCCCACCGCAGTCCCGTGGCTGGCAGATCTACGCGGACTTCCTCCTCGGCGCGGGCCACAGTCGCATCGCCGTAGCGGCGCAGCCGAGTGTCTACTGGGCATCCGGGACCCGCGTTCTGCGGGACTTCTTCGCTGCACGCGGTGGCACCGTCATCGAACTCGACATGGGCGAGCTCGACCCCGCGGCTGTGTGCGACGAACTCGTCGGGAATGGCGCGACAGCCCTCCTCCTTCTGGCCGGCCACCCGGAGCCGGCGGTGTCGGTCGTCAAGTCCGTCCGCCGCGACCAGCGCCTCGCCGAGATCTTGATCGGTGCCCCGGCCGGGCAACCGGAGTTCACCGAATGGGCGAAGTTGCTGGGCGACGACGGCACCGCGATCCCGTTCCTGCGCTACCTGCCCGAGCGCCTCAGCCCCCTCGGCGCACGAGTCGAGACAGCTCTGCGTGAGCGGCTGGGCGAAGCGCCCTCCTTCGTCGCCTTCGAGGGCTACGACACGGTCACCGTCCTCGCCGACGTGCTGCGTTCTCACGGCGCGGACCGGGCGCGCATCGCCGAATCCTGGCCGCGCGTTGCCGTCGAAGGCACCCGCGGACAGATGCAGTTCTCCCGCACGCCAGGCATCAGCGTCTGGCAATGGGCTTGGACGCCGGTGCAAGTCGTTGACCGGGATCCGGCAGCACCCGATCGCTTCCGGACCCTCCACACCGGCTGAGAGAGCACGGGGGTTCCGCCGCGTGACGCGGTCAGCCGCCACGTCACGCGGCGACGGTTCAGGCACGGCAGAGCGCAGCATTTCCAGCGCCGGGTTCGCGAGGATGTCCGCCCAGAAGTCCTCGCCGAACTCACGGATGCCGGCCTCGGACACCTGCAGCGGAACCCACTCCACCGCACTGGATCCGGCCGCCCGCGGACAGTCCTCGCAGGCCTCGCGACGCGGGGCCGTGCTGACGATGGTGATCGGCTGAGGGGCGAGGAGAGCTGTGACGCGCACGCGCGGACCCGTCTCGGTTTCCTCGCCGGTCGGCTCGCAGCGGAACCCATACTTGTACCAGGGATACGCAGTCGAGCCCGTAGTCGGGTTCTGGGCGAGAGACCGCCGTACTGGCAAATGGCACGAAGACGTTGGCCGAGTGCCCCTCCAATCACCCAACACCGTTTGGCCAATTCGACGCATTGACCACCGAGCACTGCCTCCCGGGGTGCCACGCCAGGGATGTAGGGTCCCGGTCACGAGGTGGGAGGGGAATCGGGATGCGGCGGTGGCGTGCGGCAACTTCGGCGCTGGTGATGGCACTTGCGGTGGCCGGTTGCGGAGGCGGAAGCGAAGCCGGCGAGCCCACCACGGCTCCCAGCGGGCATCCCGTCGCCTGGACCTACAGTCATCTGACCAAAGATCTCTCCTCCTCCGTCGTCAATGTCGCCGCCGTATCCGCGCACGATGCCTGGGCAGTGGCCCTGACGCCGGTCGTGGGGAACATCGGCAAACAGCGAGTGACCCTGTTGCGCTATGACGGCTCGTCCTGGCGTCCGCAGGCATTGCCGCCCGGGATGGAGCCGGCCCCCATCGCCGCGTACCGCCTCGAGGCATCCTCACCACGCGACGTGTGGCTGTTTCGCAGCGGCCCCAATACTGGCATGTACGCCGCGCACTTCGACGGGACACGGTGGCAGCAGACACCTGCCCCAGGCGGCGTCAGCGATGTCGCCGTCCTCGGCCCGGCCGACGTCTGGGTTGTGGGCGAAAGCACCACCGCCTGGCACTGGGACGGCTCCCGCTGGACTTCGGTGCCACTGCCGGCCCACGTGGTGCAACTCGCGGGAGTGGCCGGGGACGACGTGTGGGCGTCCGGGCTGACGACAGGCGAGCAGGAAGGCCTCGCCTATGGCGCCCCCGTGGTGCTCCACTGGGACGGAGAGGCCTGGAAACGGGAACAGCTCCCCGCCGTCGAACCCCCTTCCGCCCATAAATCGAACTCGATGGGTGCAAGTCCCATGGCGCTCTACGCGCCGGCCGCGGACGACGTCTGGGCGATCAGCCGCCTCGTCGGGGACGACGACAACGGGGATGCCGTTTACACCGCACCCTTCGCGTTCCACTGGAACGGCACCGGCTGGAGCAAGACGTCGCCCGATGCCTGCCGCCGCTGCGGGATCCCGGCCGGTGACGGCGTCATCACGGCCGACGGGATGGAAGGGGACAACGCCGGCAGCAGCATGCTGCTCAGCTCGATTCACCACCGCGCCACGCACGGCAGGCCCCGTAAGATCGGCTCCCCGCCGGCCACCGCGGGCCGAAGTGGCAAAGTCAGCGCCGCCGACCGCAAGCAGAAGCTCCGGCTGGTGGAGATCACAGCCATCCCGGGCACCGACCGGGTCTGGGGCGTCGGCTCCGTGACAGTGGAGGCACACGGCGACGCGAACTTCAGCCGCGGCGCCATCGTCCAGTACGACCCGCACTCCAGGGACTGAACGGGCTGAACGGGTTCCGCATCGTCTGGCCCATGCCCATCTCCCCCGCTTCTGAAGGGAGTTGTCAGGGGTTCTGCGTGCCGAGCCCTTCCAGCATCTGTCGCTGGTGGCGGTGGCCGATCGTCTCGTAGCCGACCACGGTGACGAAAGGAGCCAGCATCACGATGAGGAGGCACGCCGCGGTGGCGACGCCGGCTGCGGACAGGAGCACCGCCGCGAGCAGCACCGCCAGCGTGAGCGAGATCAGCAGCACGTGGAAGGAGTCGGCCACGGACAGCAGCAGCGTGTGCAGCAGATACACCATCAGCAGGTACAGGCCGACCGGGATGGCCAGGGACAGCACGACGGCGACGTCACTGATCTCCGAGCGGTGCTCCAGGTGCAGGCCGGCCACGTGCAGACCGGCTCCGGCTCCGGCCACTCCGATGAAGAGCGGGATGTGCCCGTAGCCGAAGAGGTAACCGCGGCTGCGGCGGTGCACCAGGATGTCACCGAAGGGGGTGGAGAAGTACACCCACCACATGCCGAAGGTCAGTCCGACGCCGGCGACGACCACGGCGATCGCGTTGCCGCTCCATTGGGTGCCGTCCGCGCCGCCGAGAAGGTCGCCCGAGGACGCGACGGTCCCGACGACGCCTTCCCCGAGAACGATGATGGCGAACAGGCCGTACCGCTCGGCGACATGGTGAGGGTGCCAGGGGGTGCCGCCCGCGTTGCCCTGGGTGAGGACAGGCAGTACGAGTTCGAGCGCGCCGAGCACGATGAAGGCGACGAACGCCGCGGTGAGCGGCAGATGCGCGAAGGCGACCGCGACCCAACCGGCCTGGGCGATCACCGTCCAGCGGATGTTCGCCCTTCCGACGTCCCGGAATTCGGGGGACTCCCGCGCGGCGCGCCACCACTGCAGCACCATCGCGATCCGCATCACCACATATCCGAGCACCATCACTCTCAGTTCGAGGTGGCCGCCCTCGTCGACCGAGTGGAACATCGCGGGCAGGCCGAGCGAGAACACGACGACGCCGGTCATCTGCAGCATCGTCAGAGCCCGGTAGAGCCAGTCATCCGTACCGAACGCCGACGCGAACCAGCTGAAGCTGATCCACGCGACACTGATCGCGAACATCGCCAGCACGAACGCGGTGACGGCCTGTCCGGGATGCCCCTCGGCGACCATGTCGGCGAACTGGGAGGCGGCGGTTCCCACCGCGACCACGAACGTCAGGTCGAACAGCAGCTCCAGCGGTGAAGAGACCCGACCGGGTTCTTCCGGATCGCGGCCGGTCATCGGCACCCGACTGTGCGCCAGGTTGCCGCCGGCACTGTGGGTGCGGTGGGAGTCGCTCATGCTGAGCATGATGCCGCATGGGTGCGCGTCGAGCTGAGTGATGCGGGACCGGCGCGTGAGGTGCGTCGATCACGGTCGCTGTAGCGGTTGCTGTCGCTGTTGCTGTCGCTGTTGCTGTCGCTGTCGCTGTTGCGGGTCTCGCTCTCGCTCTCCCCCTCGGCTCAGGCCGCGACGCAGGTGTGGGCCCAGGCGTCAGCGCCACCCCTGTCCCCGAGCACGTCACCTCAGCCGGACAGAGCCTTGCCGAACGCTCCCGAACTCTGCTGCACACCACTGCAGTTGCTGAGCGCGTCGTCCGCCGAAGTGTCCGCAGAGGAGCACTGCTGGTCGCGGAACGTGGACCACATGGAGACCCACGCAAGGCCGTTCCTCTCCGCGAAGGAACGCAGTTGGGCGGCGTCGGAAAGGGTGAACGTCTCGTTGTCGACGTCATTCGTGCCGAGCATCGGCGTCACGGCGAGTCCGCGCCAGGCATTCCTGTCCGACAGCCCGAAAATGTCCGCGAGTTGGGCGTGGGCCGCCTTGGCCGATGTGATGGCGTAATCGCCCATGTCGCCGGTGTAGGACGTGCCGTAGTTCATCGTCATGATGTTGACACTGGCCACCTTCACGCCTTGGTCGTTGGCCGACTCCAGGAGCTCCACGCTGTCCGCGTCCAGGCCCGAGGGCATCACGGGAAGAGTGAAGGACACCGTGAGGTCGGTGCGCTTCTTCTGCAACAGGGCGATCGCCTTCGAACGCAGAGTCACCGAGTCGGAGTCCTTGAGCGCATCGCCCTCGATGTCGAAGTCGGCCTGGGTGGCGCCGGCGGCCTCGAGTGTGGCCGCGTAGGCGTTGGCCAGGGCGGACGCGCTGCCGCACGTCTCGGCCAGTTCCTTGCCGGAGGCCCCGCCGAAGGAGACGCGCACGGTCGCGCCGGACGCCTTGAGTGCCGAGATCCGCTTCTTCACCGTCGCGTCGCCGATGGTGTGTGTGCCGTTCCACGTGGGCGTGCAGGAGCTGCCGTCCGCGATGGTGAAGGCAAGGTTGTACGTGGAGGGGGACCCGGCCGCGTCCAGGTCCGAGGCGTCCGTGGCGCTGACGTAGGGGGCGAACGGACTCGACGACGCGGGTGCCGTCGCAGTAGGCGATGGTGCTCCGTGCGGTGACGCGTCCGCCGAATCCGAGTCCGATCCCGGGCTCCCCGATGAGCACCCCGCGCAGGTCGCTGCCGCCACCAGCGACACGATCGCGGCGGCCGGCCTCCCCAGAAGATTCCTCATCGCGCATGCACCCATTTCTTGTCGGTCCTGTCCCGGAACTGAAACACGGAAGCCTGTGATCCAGGTGTCATCAGGAAAATCACAGCGAACTGAGGGCCTTCTCAGGGTGCGCACAGGAATGACTGCGAGTTGCCACAAGAAGATCCCTTAGCGTCCCGAGAATGCATTTCGATTCCTCCGTCGAAAACCGTGCCAGTGGGCGCGGAAGCCACCGCAAGCGTGGAAAAGGGGCCGATGAAGGCCCTGTCTTCGTCGACAGCTCCGGGCGGCGGGCCAAGCTGCTGCGCCGGTTCGGCCTTGCCGTGGTCGTCGCCTGTCTGGGCTACGCGGTCGTCCTCGGCCTGTCGTTCATGGGGTGGGGCGTGTCCGTGAGCACGACCGACCTGCTGCCCTTCGGCGGTGGAGGTGGCGGCGCCGGCGCCGGTCGTGGACCGGCCGACGCCGGGTACGGCGCCCCTGGCGGCGCCGGTCAGCAGCAGGGAACGCCTCCGGCCGTCCGCCCCTCCGTCTCGCCCAGCCCTTCGCTGCCCACCCCCTCTGCGTCAGCCACCGCCGGCGCCACTGACGCGCAGTAAGGGAAAACATGACTCGCAACGCCTCCGCGCGGCGCCGTCGCCGCGCCGCTCCCTCCCGCTTCGAACGCGCCGGGCGTCGAGCAGCCGCTCTGCAGCGGCCACGCGTCGTCCTCGCGCTCGTTCTCGTCCTGGGACTGGTCAGCGTGATGCTGCTCGACGGATATCTGCGGGCCGAGGTCCTGGGCGACCACCGCGTCCGCACCGACGCGGCCTACGACAAGGTGCCGCAGCGCATCCTCGAGGGCGGCCCGATTCTGACCTCGACCAAAGGTTCCATGCGGGCGCAGTCCGTTCCGAAGAAGACCATCGTGCTGACCTTCGACGACGGTCCCGACGCCACGTACACCGAGCAGGTCCTCAAGATCCTCGCGGACAACGATGTGCACGGCACGTTCTTCCTCGTGGGTTCCATGATCGCCCGGCACCCCGGCATCGTGAAGAACATGGTCGGTCAGGGGAACGAGGTCGGCCTGCACACCTTCACCCACGTCGACCTCTCCTACCAGAGTGACGCCCGGGTCAAGCGCGAACTCACACAGACCCAGCTGGCCCTGGCGGGAGCGGCCGGCATCACCACGAAGCTGGTGCGCGCGCCCTACTCGTCCGAGGCCTCCGCGATCGACAACTACAGCTGGCCGGTCTACAAGAAGCTCGGCGCCATGGGCTACACCAGCGTCTTCGTCGACACCGACAGCGACGACTGGAAGAAGCCGGGCGTCTCGAAGATCGTCCAGTGGGCGACGCCCAAGAAGAACAAGGGCGCGTCGGTGCTCTTCCACGACGCCGGCGGCAACCGTGACCAGACGCTCAAGGCGCTGCCGAAATACATCAAGAAGATGAAGGCGAAGGGCTACACCTTCACGACGGTCAGCGGCGCCATGGCCAAGTCCGCGGCGCAGGGCAGCTCCGCGCGGAACGGATCCGCACAGAGCGGCTCCGCGCAGGGCGGCAGCGCTCAGGCCGGTGAGACGCAGGACGCAGGCGCTCAGGCCGGTGGGGCGCAGAGGTCCGGTCAGGTGCCGGGCAACACGGCAGCCCCGCAGGGGACCCCTCCTTCCTCCGGAACGAACGTTCCGGGCCGCGCCCGGAACGTCGACCAGGCCGCCCACTCCAAAGCCACCGGCACCACCCTTTACGAAGGCAAGGCGCTCATCGCCGCGGTGGCGATCGCCGAGTGGACCGTGCCGACGCTGGCCGTCTTCCTCGCGGTCGTCGGAGTCGCAGTCATGGCGCGATTCGCGATGATGCTGGTCCTCGCACGGCGCCACTACAGGCAGCGGAACAGACGCCGCTTCAGCTGGGGGCCGCCCGTCACCAGGCCCGTGAGCGTGATCGTGCCCGCCTACAACGAGAAGGAGTGCATCGCCAACACCCTCAACTCCCTCGCGCAGAGCACACATCCCATCGAGATCATCGTCGTGGACGACGGCTCCACGGACGGCACGAAGGAGATCGCCGAGTCCCTCGGCCTGCCCAACGTGCGGGTGATCCGTCAGGAGAACGCGGGCAAGCCCGCGGCGCTCAACAACGGTGTACGGAACGCCAGTTACGACATCGTCGTGATGATGGACGGCGACACGGTCTTCGAGCCGGACACGGTCCGGCAGCTGGTGCAGCCGTTCGCCGCCTCGGAGATCGGCGCGGTCGCGGGCAACGCCAAGGTCGGCAACCGCAACACGGTCATCGGCGCCTGGCAGCACATCGAGTACGTGATGGGCTTCAATCTGGATCGCCGCATGTACGACCTGCTCCGCTGTATGCCTACCATCCCCGGAGCGATCGGAGCGTTCCGGCGCCAGGCCGTCCTCGAGGTCGGCGGCATGAGCGAGGACACCCTCGCCGAGGACACCGACATCACCGTCGCGATGCACCGCGCCGGATGGCGTGTGGTGTACCAGGAGCACGCGCGGGCCTGGACAGAGGCGCCGGCCTCGCTCAAGCAGCTGTGGAGCCAGCGCTACCGCTGGTCGTACGGCACGATGCAGGCGCTGTGGAAGCACCGCAAGTCCCTGGTGGACAAGGGGCCTTCGGGCCGCTTCGGGCGGGTGGGCATGCCGCTCGTGGTGCTCTTCCAGATCGTCACGCCGGTCTTCGCACCGTTGATCGACGTCTTCACCGTCTACTCGATGATCTTCGTGGACTTCAAGGCGTCCCTGCTCGCGTGGCTGGCCGTGCTCGGCATCCAACTCGTGTGCGCCGCCTACGCGTTCCGCCTCGACGGGGAGAGGTACCGCTACCTGTGGATGCTCCCGCTCCAGCAGATCGCGTACCGCCAGATGATGTACCTGGTCCTCATCCACTCCTCCATCACCGCCCTCACGGGCGGCCGGCTGCGCTGGCAGAAACTCAAGCGCACCGGCGAGGTCGGGACGCCGACGGGGGTGGGGCGGTGACCTCGGAGGCACAGGGGAATCGTCACAGAGCCGCTCGGCGAACGCGCGGAACGCCTGGAACACCGGGAACGCCTGGAACGCAAGCCCTGGATCAGGACACCACACCCCTCCGGGTGATCGGGCCGGACCGAGAGCTCGCGCCCGAGGCGCCGGCAGCCCGGGCAGGCGGCCGCGACCGGTACTTCGACACGCTGCGCGCCCTCGCACTCGTTCGCGTCGTCGCCTACCACACGTTCGGCTGGATGTGGGCCGGCCTCGTCTTCCCCTCCATGGGCGTCATGTTCGCGCTCGCCGGGTCACTGATGGCCAAGTCCCTTGAACGGCCCGCCGTTTCGGTGATCAGAAGCCGGATACGACGGCTGCTGCCACCCTTCTGGCTCTGGGGACTGTTCGTCGTCCTCGCGATGCTGCTGCACGGCTGGATGCCGGGGTGGCAGGTCGTGTACTGGGTGGTCCCCCTCGGCGACCCGCCGGGTAGCAGCTGGGGCATGCAGGCCTGGGAGATCCTCTGGTACCTGCGCGCCTACCTGTGGTTCGTCCTCCTGTCGCCGCTTCTCCTGAAGGTGTTCCGGCTCGCGCCGCCGGCGGTGCTTCTCGCTTCGCTCGCGCCGATCGTGGTGCTCCAGTTCGTGTGGCAGGCGCCGGACAACCGGTTCGGCAGCTGTCTCCTCGACTTCGCCACGTTCCTGTTCTGCTGGCTCGTCGGCATCGCGCACCGTGAGGGCGTCCTGGCCCGGCTGCGTCCGGGACCCGTCGTCGTACTGTCTCTCGCGGCCCTGGCCTACGCTGCCTGGTTCGCCCTCACCCACCAGGCGGAGTACGGGAGTTACGACCTGGACGACATCCCCCTGGCGCAGGCTTTCTGGTCGGCCGGGTTCGTGACGCTGCTGATGTACTCGAAGGCGTACTTCAAGGTCGACTTCGCGTGGCTGGCCCGCTTCAAACGGCTCGACCGGATCGTGTCGGTCTTCAACGCGCGGGCGATGACGATCTACCTCTGGCACGAGATCGCACTGATCCTCGCGGTGCCGCTGATCGACCAGTTCTGGAACGTGCCCGCGTTCGCGCAGTACCTGCCGCTGGAGAGCCAGTGGTTCATGTTCGGTGTGGGCTGGGTGCTGATCGCCGTGGCGATCCCGCTGGTGGGGTGGGTGGAGGACGTCGCGGCGAAGCGACGGCCTCGGCTGCTGCCGTGAGGGCCAGGCCTGCCTCCCGGAACAGAGGCAGGCCTGAGCGGCTGTCACCGACGGTGGCGCCGTGGCCTTGTTTCGGTTGGTTGAGCTTCGTCGGATCCGAACGAAAGGCCCTAGACCTCCCGGTATCGGTCCCGGATCTCGGGGAGTTGCTGGAAGCCGGCTGACCTGTAGGTGGCGACGGCGGCCGCATTGAGACTCGGGGTGCACACGCTCGCGCTCGACGAGCCCAGCTCCCGGAGTGCGGCCGCCGCGGCGATGGTGATCGCCCTGCCGTAGCCGTGACGGCGATGTTCCCGGTGCACGCCCATCGGCTCGAGTAACCCGGGCTTGCCCGGACCGGCCGACCACACCGTCACCGCCGCCACCGCGTTGCCCCGGTCGTCGTACGCGACCAGACACCGGGCGTCCGCGTACGGCAAGCCGGCCGCCATCGCGTGCCAGCGCTCCTCCGTGAACGGCGACCCGTCGAACGAAGCCCGCTGTACGGCCGTCCGCACGTGCGCCTGCTCCGGCCCGATCACCTCGATCCCCACGCCTGGGTCCCCCACCGGCTCGGTGAGGTCGCGGCGCAGCGGCGTCCACGGCTCGGCGGCGTTCCAGCCGTCCTCGAGCAGCAGGTCTTGGACCCGTGCGCCCGCCGGCGCGTCGACGTACGCCTTCCCCTCCATCAGTACGCCGCGCTCCGGCCCGGTCACGTCCTCGACCAGCCGATGCGCCAGTTCCTCGTCCCGCTGAGCGTCCGGCGCGATCGTGAGCCGCAACACCATGGGCTCGTCCAGCAGCCCGACGGCGAGAATCCGCCCGGCCCGGCTCCACGTCCGGACCGCCGCGGCCGTCGACTCCGCACCCGACCGCCAGAACCAGCCCAGGTCCCCCGGATGCAGTTGCATCGGCGCCCCGTCGTGCTGCCACTGCCGCAGCACGCCCACAACTTCGCTCAGCCCGCCAACTCCCGGCTTGCTCAACACAATCGCCATGCCCCGATCTCACACCACCGCACCGACCGTCCACACCCGGTTTCCGGCCGGTTCCGACCGCTCCGCAGCCTGAGCGCGCTCGTTCCCTGGTGACACAACCGGCTCGACCACAAGCCACGCAGGCCCGGCGCACTCTCTGGTTGCCCCGTGGCAGTCGGCGGGTTTGACTGAAAGGTGGCGCACGGGAGCCGTTCCCCGTCCCCGGCCCCTCTCCCCCGGCACGCTCCGGAGTCCGCCATGGTCACGCACACGAGCCAGGTCTTCGACCCGACGCGGGTCGCCCACCTCAGCGGATCGTTCGCCCCGGTGACGGCGGAGGTCGAGGAGGTCGGCCTGCGGGTGGACGGCAGGCTCCCCGACGGCCTGGACGGCACCTATCTGCGCAACGGCCCGAACCCCCGGTTCAGCCCGATCGGCTCCTACCTGTATCCACTCGACGGCGACGGAATGCTGCACGGCATCTGGATCTCCGGCGGCACAGTGCGCTACCGCAACCGGTTCGTGCGCACCCCCGCCGTCCTGGCCGAGGAGCGGGCCGGCCGGGCGCTCTGGGGCGGGCTCGAATCGATGATCATGCCGAAGGAGCCGGACGTACCGCCCGACCTGGCCGGCACCTTCAAGGACCTGCCGGACATCAACGTGGTGCGGCACGCGGACCGCCTCCTGGCCCTGGCGGAGTCGGCCTGTCCGTTCCGGATGTCCGCGGAACTGGAGACCCTGGGCCGCGAGACCTTCGGCGGCTCGCTGCCCGCCGGTATCACCGCGCACCCGAAGATCGATCCGCGCACCGGGGAGATGGTGGTCTTCTGCTACGGCATCGAACCGCCCTTCCTGACCTGGTCGGTGATCGGTCCCAGCGGCGAGGTGCGGCGCGGACCGACGACCATCGACGCCGTCGACGAGCCGATGATGATCCACGACATGGCGCTGACCGCCCGCTTCGTCGTCCTGGTCCTGGCTCCCGCCTTCTTCGACATCGAGGGTGCGATGGCCGGCACCGGGTCGTTCGTCACGTGGCGGCCCGAACGCGGTACTCGAATCCTGCTGGTCCCGCGTGACGGCGGACCGGTACGCCAGGCCGCCGACGCGGCCTACTGGATGTGACACACGGTGAACGCGTACGACCTGGACGAGGACCGGACAGGCGGTGGCGAACTCGGCGCCGGGGACGTCGTACTCGACTACGTCCAGTGGGACCACCTCACGCTGGGGCCCGCGATCGGAGGTCCCAACCCCGGCGGCCTGGTGCGCGCCGTGATCAGCCCGGAAGCGGGCACCATGCACCGCACCCCGCTCGACGACGCCGCCATCGAGTTGCCGAGGATCGACGACCGCCTCATCGGGCGCCACCACCGGCGGCTGGCCGCAGCGTCGGGCTCGGGCACACGGGACCTCCTTCCCGGCGAACACGACGCCCTGCGCTGGTACGACGTCGATGCCGGGGGCAGCGAACTGTGGCCGGCCGGCGACCTGTCCGTCGGGGAGCCGGCGTTCGCGCCCACACCGGGCGGGGCCGACGGCGAGGGACACTGGCTCACCTTGGCCACCGACCGTACGGACGGGACCAGCTGGTTCCTCGTCATCCCGGCGGATGACCCGGCGTCCGGCCCCGTGGCACGGGTCCGCATCCCGGTACGGGTCCCGCTGGGCCTGCACGGAACGTGGCTGCCCACCGAGGAACCTGCACCCGGTACGGGCCCCTGGCCTGCGGAAACGTAGAGCAATGCTCTCTCGTACTTGCACGATCCTCGCGCGCCCGGGAACCAAACTGCGCAATGGTGCCGCGATGGACGTATGTGCCTCGAAGCACGACACGACCGGCCAACTGCGGTTCCCGACCGGTGCCGACGCGGTCCGGCTCGCCGAGGCGAAGTGATCGACCCGCAGACAAGGTGACACCGGGCAAGGTGACGCCGCACCGGCGCCGGGATCCGGCCCCCGCACACACCCGAACTGGTCGTGGCCCAAGGCTTCCGAACCCGGTGGCGCCCATCCCTTCCGTCGCTGCCGACCGCCCCAGAAGGGCCGGCAGCGACAGCGGCGTTCCACCTGTTGGGCATCGCAGCTCAAGCGCAGCGCCGTGCGGCCCAATTGACGTAGTGTCGATCTGGATCAACGCTGATGAGGCGCCCGTCGACTCATCCCGGCGCCACGCATCGCCGCCAAGTGGGCCGCATGGCACTGCGTACCACTTCGGCCTTCCCTCTTGACCAGAGACAACGTAACCGTGCCGTCCGATTCCTCCCTACCAAGTCCGCTCCCGCGCCAGAGGAAGATGATGACCACCGTTTCGCCCTCAGCCGTTCCCTCCCATCTGGACGACGTCCTCGACGCGGTCCGACGTCGCAGCGCAGGCGAAGTCGTGTTTCAACAGGCTGTAGAGGAAGTCCTGCACACGCTCGGCCCGGTTCTCGACCGGCATCCCGAGTACGCCGACGCGCACGTTCTCGAGCGCCTCTGCGAACCCGAACGGCAGATCATGTTCCGGGTTCCCTGGGTCGACGACCGCGGCCGGATTCAGGTCAACCGCGGCTACCGCGTGGAATTCTCCAGCGCCCTCGGCCCCTACAAGGGCGGCCTGCGCTTCCACCCGACCGTCGATCTGTCGGTCATCAAGTTCCTCGGCTTCGAGCAGATCTTCAAGAACGCGCTCACCGGCCAGGGCATCGGGGCGGGCAAGGGCGGCGCGGACTTCGACCCCGCCGGCCGCAGCGACGCCGAAGTCATGCGCTTCTGCCAGTCGTTCATCACCGAGCTCTACCGGCACCTCGGCGAACACACGGATGTGCCGGCCGGTGACATCGGCGTGGGTGGCCGCGAGATCGGCTACATGTTCGGCCAGTACAAGCGGATCGTGAACCGCCACGAGGCGGGGGTGCTGACCGGGAAGGGCGTCGGATGGGGCGGCTCGCAGGGCCGGACCGAGGCGACCGGGTACGGCACCGTGTTCTTCGCCCGGGACATGCTCGCCACCCGCGGCCAGGACCTGACAGGCCGCACCGTCGTGGTGTCCGGTTCGGGCAATGTCGCGATCTACGCGATCGAGCAGGCCCACCGCCTCGGCGCGAAGGTCGTCGCCTGCTCGGACTCCGCCGGCCATGTCGTGGATCCGGACGGCATCGACGTCGCCCTCCTGCGTGAGATCAAGGAGGTGCGACGGGAACGGCTGAGTGCCTACGCCGCCGAGCGGCCGTCCGCCGAACACCACGCATTCGGATCGGTCTACGACGTGCCCTGCGACGTGGTGCTTCCCTGCGCCACCCAGAACGAGTTGGGCGAGGACCACGCCTCCGCGCTGATCCGTAACGGGGTGCTGGCGGTCGCGGAAGGCGCCAACATGCCCTGCACCCCTGGTGCGGTGGCCCGCTTCCGCGAGGCCGGGGTGCTGTTCGGCCCCGGCAAGGCCGCGAACGCGGGCGGTGTCGCTACCTCGGCCCTGGAGATGAGCCAGAACGCTGCGCGGGCGGCGTGGAGCCGGGACGAGGTGACGGACCGGCTGGAGAGCATCATGAGCGACATCCACGCCCACAGTCGCGCGACCGCCGACGCGTACACCGGTGACCCGGACGACTACGTCGCCGGAGCGGCCATCGCGGGATTCATCCGCGTCGCCGACGCGATGCTCGCCCAGGGCATCGTCTGATCCGTACGACCACCGGACACGTCGCCGCCTCCATGTGAGACGGCGACGTGCAGGTAACGGCGACCGGCTGCCGCACGGGGCGTGCTGCCGTCGCGCTTCGCCGACTACTGAGCAAGTACTCTCCTGGTGCGCCGAGTCGACGATGAATCACTTGGTGCCGAGGGCGTCGGCGAGGAACGTGACGGCCTGCGTGATGGCGGCCTCGGCGGCATGGGTGGCGCGCAGCGCGTTGATCATCACGAAGCCGTGGATGATGCCCTGGTGGCGAACGGCCGTGACCGGCACTCCGGCCTCGCGGAGCTTGTTCGCGTAGGCCTCGCCCTCGTCACGCAGCACGTCCGCTTCGCCGGTGATGACGAGGGCCGGGGGCAGGCCGCGGAGCCGGTCGACGGTGGCGCGCAGCGGTGATGCGGTGATCTCGGCCCGCTGGGCGGCGTCGGCGGTGTACTGGTCCCAGAACCACTGCATGGCATCGCGCCGCAGGAAGTAGCCCTCCGCGAACTGGTGGTAGGAGGCGGTGTCGAAGTTCGCGTCGGTGACCGGGTAGAACAGCACCTGCCCGAGCAGTTGGACGCCGCCGCGCTCCTTGGCCATCAGCGTCAGCGCGGCGGACATGTTGCCACCCACGCTGTCACCGGCCACCGCGATGCGGGTGGCGTCCAGGCCCTTGCCCGCGCCATCGGTGGCCACCGAGTGGGCGACCGCGTAGTTCTGCTCGATCGCGACCGGGTAGCGGGCCTCGGGCGAGAGGTCGTACTCGGGGAAGACCACGGCGGCGTTCGCGCCGACGGCGAGTTCGCGGACGAGGCGGTCGTGCGTGTGGGCGTTGCCGAAGACCCAGCCCGCGCCGTGGATGTAGAGGATGACGGGCAGGGTGCCGGTGGCACCGACGGGCTTGACGACCCGGACGCGTACGGAGCCGGTGGGGCCGCCGGGGACGGTGATCCACTCGTCGTCGACCGCGGGCTTGGCGATCTCGCCGGACTGGACCTCGTCGACCGTCTTACGGCCCTCCTCGGGGCCGAGGTCGAAGAGGAACGGCGGCTTCGCGGTCGCGGCCGCGAACTCCGCGGCGGCCTGCTCCAGCACTGGCGCGGTAGGGATGTACTCGGAGATGGCGAACTCCTCCGCTGCAAGGAGCCCGGCGGGCCCCGCCTGGCAAGAAGGCTATGCCGCGATGACCGGGGATCACGGCAACGGCCCGCTGGCATCCCTGGAGTTCTCCCTTGCCACGCCCAGTCAGGAGGGCCCGGCGTGGTGGTCCAGCAAGCGGTTGAGCAAATCCACGAACTGGTCGCGTTCGGCCGGATTCAGCGGCGCGAGCAGTTCGTCGTGGAGTGCGTCCAGGACCTTGTCGAGGCGGCGCAGTTGACGGCGGCCTTCGGCGGAGATCGTGATGATGTTGCGGCGCTGATCGTCGGGATCCGGCGCCCGCTCGACGAGGTCACGCTCGGCCAGTTCGTTGAGCACGCCGACCATGTCGCTGCGGTAGATGCCGGTGCGCCCGCTCAGCGCCGCCTGGCTGCCCGGCCCGAAATCCTGGAGTGACGCGAGCACGGCGTAATGCCATTTGCGGGCGTCGGCCTGGGCCAGACCGTCGTTGATCAGCCGGTCCGACCGCACAGTCAGCTGCGACAACAACCGGCTCGCCCGCCGACGTAGCCGGTCGGGCGTCCTGGGCGCGCCGACGTCGGGCAGGTCTGCGGCATCAGCTCTGATCATGTGGCCAATTCTACCCGTTGCGTTAGTTCGACTAACAATGTACGTTCACTCGCGCCGACACCGTTAGTGTCACTAACGTTAGTTGCGAACTCCAGGAAGGAAGATCCGCTATTCCCACCGAGACACTGCAGATTCCCACCCCTGACGGCCAGGCCGACGCCTTCGCCGCCTTCCCCGACGACGGCGAGCGGCACCCGGGGGTGCTGCTGTACCCGGACGCCTTCGGCCTGCGGCCCGAGATGGAGGACAAGGCCCGCGAACTGGCCGATCACGGCTACTACGCGCTCGTCCCCAACCTCTACCACCGGCACGGCGCGGCACCGGTGGTAGAACTTCCCGAGCACATCAGTGAAGAGGTCCGGCCCGAGGTCATCGGCCGGCTGATGCCCCTCCTCGAGGCACACACCACCGAACATGCCGAGCGCGACGCCGACACCTACCTCAGGTTCCTCACCGCCCGGTCCGAGGTCAGCGCCGGACCGGTTGCCGTGGTCGGCTACTGCATCGGCACCCTCTTTGCGCTGCGTACCGCAGCGGCCCACCCCGACCAGGTGGCCGCCGTCGCCGGATTCCACCCCGGCTTCGTGGTCACCGACACACCGGACAGCCCGCACCGCCTCGTCCCCAAGCTCAGCGCCGAGGTCCATCTCGGCCTCGCCGACGACCTGCCTCCGGAGGCCATCAGCGAGCTCAACGAGGCTCTGGACGCCGCAGGTTTGGGCCACACCGCCGAGATCTACCCCGGCACCGTCCACGGCTTCACCATGTCCGACACCGACGCTTTCAGCGCCTCCGGACTGAAGCGCCACTGGGACTGCCTGCTCTCCCTCCTCGACCGCACACTGGCCAACAGCTGAGGGCCACCCCCGTAAAGCCGCTCGGGACGGCTCCTTGCGGTGAGGCCGCCCCAAGTGCAGCTCGAGTTCGCTCCCCATGCCCCCTCCTCCGGCCTCGGGCGCCGAAGCTTCGCAGGGCCTTTGTCATGCACGACCTGGGCGGACCACCTCGGTCACGGGCTTTCCCAGCCGTGTCGACGTCGATGGCCCGCGCGAGAGCGCCCCGGTGGCGGATCCACATGCGGTGGGCGTACTCACTCAACGCGGGCGTGTTCCGCACGAGTTCGTGACGAAGGAGCCGAACCGGGGGGTCGCCTGAGTTCCCGTCAGCCGGTCCCGCGCGGCGGTCACACGCTGTGAGACGCGACCTTTGAGGGCGGGAACGGGACCTGCCGGACCGCCGTGCAGGGTGGTCAAGGGACTCCTCGATGGAGAGCGGACGCGGGACAGTCCGAGTACGACGCGTCGCACAGTTACGAGAGGCTGGGCAGGGAACTCAGCGGCGGGCCCGACCGGTGCCCACGATCGAGGCTCGACGGAAATCCGTCTGCCACACGTCGATCACCTCGCCTCCCTTGTCGGTGACGAAGTAGTCGGGCCAGCGGTCGAAGGCGGAGCAGGGGTGTGAGATTCCGACGTCGACGAGGTCGGCGACCTCGAGGCCGGATACTCCGGTGAGGACGGCGTGGTGGTCGTACAGGCTGCGGACGTGCCCTGAGATGTCGTGCCTGGGAGATCCGCCGGGACTGTGGGCACAGAGAAGTACTGGCAGGTCGGCGTCGTAGGGGAGGTCACGTTTTCCGGCTCCGACGACAGCCGTCCCGGCCTCGGGAACGGACAGTACGACGGCTCGGATAGACAGGGCCGGAACGAGCTGCGGGATGGGACTCACCCGTTGATAGGCGCCGTGATCGTGGGTCACGTAGCAACCGGACCGAAGGAGCCGCACGGTGCCGGGGACGGCGCTCGCGGTCGGCAGGAACTCGACAACTCGATCAGGGAAAGCCGACCCTCCCATCGAGTACACAGGGGTGTCGGTCTCGAAGAGATCGGCGACGTCGAGATAGACATCGCGCACCCGGCGGCAGTGCGCGTCGACCGCTGCGATCGTGTCGTCGCTCCGGGTGTTGGGGGCGACGCCTTCGTATCCGGCCACTCCGGCCAGACTGAGGCCCGGCGCCTGGCTGACCAGCCTCGCCAGCTGTCGTGCGTCCTCGGGATTGCGGATCCCTGTCCGACCACCGGGCGTTCCGACGTCGAGAAGAACCTTGAGGGCCGGTCCGCGCCCGGTGAAGATCTGCTCCGCCGCGATGACGCCTTCCGGCGAGTCGACGAAGCATCGGATTTCTCTGGCCGGATCCTCCGCCAGCAAGGACTTCAGACGCCGAAGCCCGAAACGGTCGACGACCTGGTTCGCGATGAGTACCGCGCCGTGACCCCAGCTCAAGATCGTCTGCGCTTGGTCCACCGTCGCGACCGTAACACCTGAAGCACCCGCGGCGAGCTGTCGCTCGATGACGGGTGCGGACATCGTTGTTTTGACATGGGGGGCGAGTTCCACATCTCGGGATCTGCACCAGGCGGCCATGATGCGAATGTTGTGATCGACGGCGTCGGCGTCGAGGCGCAATTGAGGGTATGCGGCTGAGATCACGAGAATTCCTTGAGATCGATTCGCTGTCCCGCGTGCGGCCAGGACTCGACGAAAACTGCCGGGGTTCGGTCACATCGAAACTCCGACGGCAATTCTCATGAACATCACCTGGAAATGCATCGTCATTCCGTACCAGTTTCACCCCGCGGCCTTGTTCAGAAGTGCGAACCGGCTCGGGATAGGGTGAGGGTGCGGCGCATGCCCGTTTCCTCACTCACCGACCTAGCTGAACGGTTTCGATGATGAATGGCCACGGAGCCCGGCTCGACAGCATCCTGAGCCACCTGGGCGGCACGCTGCTGGAGGAAGTGGCAGTGCGCATCGATCCGGCAGTCGTCGTCACCGACGTCGTCATCGATGAGCGCCACGGGGACGAACCGCTTCGGCCCGGAGCCGTGCTGCTGTGCGCCGGCGCCGATGCGGGAGACATTCCGACGCTGATCGAGCGAGGAGTCGCGGGCGGGGCCGCCGCCGTGGTCCTGCGTGGACCGCTCGACCTCGATGGAGGAGCCCGCACCGCTGTCGAGAACAGCGGGCTCGCCGTGCTCGCCCTGACGCGTGGGGCGAGCTGGGCACAACTCGTAGTGCTCCTCAGGTCGTTGCTGTCCAGCAGCATCGTCGGCGGGGCCGGCGAGGAACTGCTCGCGGGGTTTCCCGCAGGGGATTCATTCGCCCTGGCCAACGCGATCGGTGCACTTCTCGACGCGCCGATCACCATCGAGGACCGGGACTCGCAGGTGTTGGCGTTCTCGGGCCGCCAGAACGAAGCCGATGAAACCCGCATCCAGACAGTCCTAGGTCGCGTCGTGCCCCAACATGCTCGACATGCCCAGGAGCGTGCCGGAGTGTTCAAACGCCTCTATGCCGGCGAGAAGCCGATATTCGTCGATACACCGCTCATCGAAGGAGTGGCGGGGCTGCCACGCGTAGCAATGGCCGTGCGTGCCGGTGATCAGGTGCTGGGTTCGATCTGGGTGGCGGTGCCGAGCCCTCTCAATCCCGAGAAAGAGCAAATACTCGTTGACGCGGCGAAAGTCGTGGCGCTTCATCTGCTCCGTCGTCGGGTGGGTGTCGATGTGGATCGGCAGGTTCGCGCGGATCTCATCGCCACTGCTCTCGCTGAAGGCCCCGCAGCGCCGGAAGCGATCGAGCGTCTTCGACTGGCGCGCCGACCGGTCACCGTGATGGCCATGGCCGTTTCCGAGATGACCGCCACCTCCGCTGCGGGCACACCGACAAGCCGCCAGCTGCTGGAACGAACTGCCGACGCACTCTCGTTCCATCTCTCGGTCGTGACCCCGGGATCCATGGCAGCCCTGGTCGGCGACGTGTGCTACGCGATTGTCCCGAGTTCCGCACCGGACGCCGACTCCGACGATCTGCCCGAGAAGGCGCTGTCGACTGCGCGGGACTTCCTGCATCGGGCCTCGGACGGGCTGACAGGTGTGGTTCTCGGCATCGGCCGCGCCGTCGATTCGGCCAGCCCCGCCGACCTGGCCCGGTCCCGACACGACGCCGACCGGACACTGCGAGTGCTCCGCCAACGACCCGGACGTCGTGTCGCCCGGTACTCCGAAGTCCAGGTCGACGCACTGCTGTTGGAATTCGGGGATCTGCTGCACAACGAGGGCGGCCTTCTCGACGGACCGATCCAGCATCTGCGCACCTACGACCAAGACAACGGCACCACCCTGGTCGACACGCTGACCGCTTGGCTGGACAGTCTCGGCAACGTTCTGGGCGCCTCCGCCTCGCTCGATGTGCATCCGAATACCTTCCGATACCGGCTGCGGCGGGCTGCGGAGATCGCCGGGATGGACCTGAACGACCCCGAGAAGCGCTTCGCCGCGATGCTCGAACTCCGCATCATGCGAGCGACCTCTCCATGAGCTCACATCCCAGGCCGAACGCGCGGGCCCGCTGGACCAGTTGATCGTTCACCTGGTCGAGCGGGCCCTTCCACATCTCAGCCGGAGACGCCGGCCGCGAACCGGTCAGGACACCTTCGGGGCCGCCCGCACCCCGTAGTGCACGTACGGCTCGCCGGTGGGCAGCGTGTAGAACGTGACCGGGGTCCAGGTCCGGGATTCAGGCGCGCGGAAGACGAACAGGCTGTCGGAGACCGGTACCAGGTCGTACTCCTGCGTCGGATCCGGCGCGAGTTCGGCCAGTGGACCGGTGAGGGTCTGGCGCAGGCGCAGCCTTGTCCCGGTCAGGAGAACCTCGGCGCGCACCCCGGCCCGCTCGTACACACCGGCGTGCCGCCGCGCGTCCACGGCGGGAGGTTCGGCGGCCGGCTCGAGCGGGCGCGACATGGCCACCCCGGCCAGCTCCGCGAAGATCTCCCGGTACAGCCCCTCGTACAGGTCGCGTGGACTGCCGCCGTTGGTGAGCAGCACCACCGCGAGTCCTCGCTCGGGGAGCAGCCTCAGGAACGCCGCCTGGCCGATCGTGCCGCCGTCGTGGCCGATGACCTGGTGCCCGTCCCAGTCGAAACGTATCCAGCCCAGGCCCCAGGAGTCGCCGATGCTGTGCGGGTCGGGCAGATCGGTCTGCCTGTCGGCCATCGCGTCCACCGACGTCCGCGAGAGCAGGCGCTCGCCGTTCGGTGCCAGCCCGCCGGTCAGGTGCAGCCGGGCGAACGTGAGGACGTCCGCGGTCGCCGCGCCGACCAGACCGGCGGGACCGACCGAGCGCGGCAGCCCCCAGACCGGCGCGGACGTCGGCTCGCCGCCGCCGGGCGAGAGGTGGCCGACCGCCGCGCGGAACAGCAGCGCTTCCTCTGGGAGCGTGATCGTGTGGCTCAGGCCGAGCGGGGTGAACAGCCGCTCGCGCATCGCGACGTCCCAGTTCTTGCCGGTCAGTTTCTCGATGACCCGGCCGGCGAGGACGAATCCCGAGTTGCAGTAGGAGAAGGTCGCCGCGAGCGGGTGGTTCTGTCCGACGCCCGCGAGCTGGTCGACGTAGCGCTCCAGGCAGTCGTCGCCACGGCCGGTGTCGGTGAACACGTCGCCGTCTATGCCGCTGGTGTGGGTCAGCAGATGGCGCATGGTCACCTGCCTCGCCACGTCCGGATCGACCAGTCGCAGCTCGGGCAGGATGTCCGTGATCGGCGCGTCGAGGTCGAGCGCTCCCTCGTCGACCAGTTGCATCACGACGGTCGTCGTCCACACCTTGGTGATCGAGCCGATCTGGAACAGCGAGTCGTCGGTGACTTCGACGCCGGTGTTGGCACTCAGGACGCCGTGGCTCGCCTGCACCACCTCGTCGGCGCCGTCCGGGCCGATGCGCAGGATGCCGAGCGCCGCTCCGGGTACGCGGTGTGCGCGCGCCAGTTCGCTCAGCCGCCGCTGCCAGTGCGCGGCGTCGATGGGCACCCGCGCCGCGCTCCCCTTGGGCCTTGCGTGCCGCTCCACCCAGTCGACGACGCGTCGGTTGAAGTCCGCACGGTGCGACGGCCTGCCGTCGAGGATGAACAGGTGCGAGCTGCCGGGGTACAGCACCAGCCGGGCCGGGACGCCCCGCTCGCGCAGCGCGGTGAACCACTGTTCCGCCTGCCCCACGGGACAGCGCACGTCATCGGCACCTTGCACGATGAGCGTCGGTACCTGGACCTGGTCGACGTGGGTGAGTGGCGACTGCTGCGGGTACGGCTGTTCCTCGGCCCACGGGGTGCCGCCCAGTTCGCGCACGCTCATGTAGTGGCCTGCGTCCGAGGTGCCCGCCATGCTGGTCAGATCGCTGACCACCCCGCCCGCGACCGCAGCCGCGAACCTGTTGTCGCGGCTCGTCAGGTAGCAGGTCATGAAGCCGCCGTAGCTGTAGCCGGACACGGCCAGCCGGTCGGCGTCGGCGACCCCCTCGGCGACGAGGTGATCGAGCGGTTCGAGGAAATCGGGCGCGTCCGCCTGCCCCCACGCGCCGAGCGCCGCGGTGAGGAACTTCTCGCCGTAGCCGTCGCTGCCACGTGGGTTGAGCAGCAGCACCGCCCAGCCGCGCGCGGCGAGCACCTGGTGGTAGAGGTGGGTGGTGTCGGCCGTGCCGTTCCAGGCGTTGTGCGGGCCGCCGTGGATGTCCAGCAGCAGAGGCGAAGGGCCGGTGCGGGCCGGGTCACGTACCAGCCAGCCATGGACCACGGTGCCGTCGGAGATCGTGAACTCCCGCTCCTCACGGGCGAACAGCTCGGCGTCGGCGACGCTCTCGCCGTGGTGTGTGCGCGCCTCGACCGTCCCGTCGGCGAGGTCGACCGTCGTGATCTCGCCGAACGAGGACGGCGTGGCGAGGAGGATCGCCACGATGTCCCCCGCGACGGCCAGGTCGCCGACGGTATTCCCCGCGCCCCCCACGACCGGCCGCGGCGCGTTGCCGTCGAGACCGACCGAGTAGAGGTGGGTGCAGCCGCGCTCTCGCACGCAGAACAGCACACGGCCGTCCGCTGTCGGGCACGGCGCCGCGCCGGGATAGCCGGGGCCGCCCGGCATCACGTTCCGGTCGAGGGCAGCCGTCAGGTCGACGGTGTCACCTCCGTCCAGCGGCACCACCAGCAATTTGGTGTGCCCGATCTCGGTGTCCCCCCGCCCGACGACCAGCAGCGCCCGACCGTCAGGGGTCCAGGTGACCGTGGCTGCCGTGCCGTCGCCGGAGCCCGTCAGCTGCGGCTCGGCGGCGCGCTCGGTCAGGTCGAGGACGTAGGCGGCGGACCGCAGCGTGAGGTCGGCGTCGGGCTCCGGTGCGCCGGGGAACGCCAGCCGGGTGCCATCGGGCGACCAGGTGGGATCGCCCGCGTTCCAGTCCCCCGACGTGACCTGCCGGATCTCCCGCGTGCCCACGTCGAGGACGTGCACGTGCTTGCGCACGGTCCGCAGCAGGCCCGTGCCATCGGCTTTGAAGTCCAGCCTGTCCGCCACGACCGGGGCATGCGCCCGGCGTGCGCGTGCGGTTGCGTCCTCGCCGTCCGCCGCGGCGAGGTCGACCGGCGCCGCGAAGGCGATCTTGTTGCCGTCCGGGCTCCAGACCGGCGCGCCCGCGCCCAGCGGGAGTTCTGTCACCTGCTCGGCCTCGCCTCCGGCCGTGGGCAGGAACCACAGTTGCGGGGCCGAGTCCCGGGCGCGCAGGAACGCGATGCGTGCGCCGTCCGGCGACCATGTCGGTGCCGTGTCGGCCTTGCCCTGGGTGAGTTGCTGCGCCTCGCCGCCCGCGGCGGCGACCTGCCAGAGCGCCCGCACGTCCCGGTCGCCGTCGCGGTCGGCGGCGCGCAGCACGTACACGATCCGGCTTCCGTCCGGCGAAACGCTCGGCTGCTCTGGGAGTGTCAACTCGTACAGGTCTTCGATGCCAAGGCGTCGGGTCATCGCAGGAGGCCTCCTCGTGGGATTGCTGGCTGTTCGCTGGCGCTCGGGGAGAAGTGGCAGGCCGCTCGGTGCCGGCGGGTCGCCGCGTCGTCGGCCGGGTCGGAGCTGAGGCAGATGGTGCGCTCGGTGTGCGTGAGCGGGCCGATCGGGCAGCGGGGGTGGTAGCGGCAGCCGGTGGGCGGGTGGTGCGGGTCCGGCGGGTCCGTGTCGCCGATGCCGTCGCCGTCACCGGGGCCGTCGAGCAGGCTGGTGCGGGCGGACGGGGCGGCGGCGAGCAGGTCGCGTGTGTAGGGGTGTTGCGGGTCGTTGAGGACTTCCTCTGCGGGACCCATCTCCACGATGCGGCCGAGGTACATGACGGCGATCACGTCGCTGAGATGGCGCACCACGGCCAGGTTGTGCGAGATGAAGAGCATCGACAGGTCCAGTCGTCGCTGCAGTGTGCGCACCAGGTTGAGCACGGCGCCCTGCACCGACACGTCGAGCGCGGACGTGATCTCGTCGGCGATCAGTACCTGCGGCTTCCCGGCCAACGCGCGGGCGAGCGCGACACGTTGCCGCTGCCCGCCGGACAGGTGCTTCGGCAGCATCCCCGCCCGATCCGGGTCGAGGTTGACCAGTTCGAGCAGTCTCGCCACCTCGGCCCGTCTGCCCGCCGCCCCGGCGTGCGCACCGCGCGGCAGGGCCTCGGTGATCGACTCACCGATGCTCATCCGCGGGTCCAGCGAGGAGTACGGGTCCTGGAACACCATCTGCAGCGGACGCCTTCGCGGCAGGGTCTTCACGTCCACGCCGCCGAGCAGGACGCGGCCCGCGGCGACCGGTACAAGGCCCACCGCGGCCCGTGCCAGCGTCGACTTGCCCGATCCCGACTCCCCGACCAGCCCGACCACCTGTCCCTTGGCCACGCTCAGGCTGACCTGGTCCACCGCGGTCAGGCCGCCGCGCCGTGCGCCGTAGCGCACGCTCACCTCGTCAAACACCAGCGCGCTCATTCGGCACCTCCGTAGGCGGTTTCCCGGTCGGACTCCGGCGCGACGGCGCCGTTCGGGTGCCAGCAGGCGACCCGGTGTGCCCGGTCGACCCGCTCCAGGACCGGGTCCTCGCTCCGGCACCGGTCCGTCGCCGCCGGGCACCGGGCGGCGAACGCGCACCCCTCGGGCACCTGGTCCGGCTCGGGCGGGCGGCCGGGGATCACGGCCAGCGGCTCGTCGCGGTCGGTGTCCAGTTCCAGCGTCGCGGCCAGCAACGCCCGGGTGTAGGGATGTCTCGGTACGGACGTGAGGTCGGCGGTGGGAAGCTCCTCGACGACCCGCCCCGCGTACATGACGAGCATCCGGTCGCAGGTCTGCGCGACGACCGCGATGTCGTGGCTGATCAGGAGGATCGCCGCGTTCTCGGTCTCCCTCGTCCGCGCGAGCAGCCGCAGCACCTGGCGCTGCACGGTGACGTCCAGCGCCGTCGTCGGCTCGTCGGCGATGATCAGCTTCGGCTCGCCCATCAGACCCATGCCGATCATCGCGCGTTGCCGCATCCCGCCGGAGAACTCGTGCGGGTACTGCCGGGCACGTCGTTCCGCGGCGGGAATGCGCACCTCGCGCAACCGGTCCACGGCTCTGGCGAAGGCTTCGCGCCTGTTGAGTCCGTGGTGCTGCTCCGACGCCTCCGCCAGCTGGCGGCCGATCCGCCGGGTCGGGTTGAACGAGCTCATCGGATCCTGGAAGACCATCGCCAGCGACGTGCCGAGCAACTCGCGCAACTCCCGCTCCGAGGCTGTCAGAAGCGGAGTCCCCGCGAACTCCAGCCGGTCCGCGGTCACCACACCCGGCGTCTCGATCAGCCGGGAAACCGCCAGTCCGGTCAGGCTCTTGCCCGACCCGGACTCCCCCACCACACCGATCGCCTCGCCGCCGCGCACGGTGAAACTCACCCCGCGCACCGGGACCGTCCACCCGTCCGGACGCGGGAACGCCACCTGCAGGTTCTCCACCGACAGCACCAGTTCCACGCCGGGTTCCTCGGCCGCGGCGGGACGGGCGGGCGGCGCCGGCCGGGCCGGGGTCCGCGCGGTCGGGGTGCGCACGCCGACCACCGCGGCGACGGTCTCACCCACCAGGTTGAACGCAAGACCGGCGAGCACCACCGCCGCGCCGGGAGCGAGCGCGGCCGCCGGATTCACGTAGATCCCGTCCAGTCCCTCGCCGAGGAGCCGCCCCCAGTCGTATCGGGGTGCCTGGACGCCGATGCCGAGGAAGGAGAGCGAGGCGAACGCGAGCAGTGCCCCGCCCGCGCTGATGGTGGCGTTCACCATCAGCGGCTCGCCGATGTTGGGCAGGACGTGCCGGACGAGCAACCGGAGCCGGCCGACGCCCGCGATCCGCGCCGCCGATACGTAGTCCCGCCCCGCCACCGACGCGGCGAGTGTCTGCGCCAGCCTGGCGAAGCCCGGCGCCGTCGCGAACGCGATCGCAAGGACCGCGCCTCGGGTGCCCACGCCGAAGACGACCGCGAAGAACAACGCAAGAAGCAGCCCGGGGAACGCCACCGCGATGTCCACGGCGGAGGTGATCAGCCTGCCGGCCCGGCGCGGCAGCACCGACGGCAAGGTACCCAGCACGAGACCGACCGTGACGCCGACCGCCGTGGCGATCGCCGCAAGCTCGACCGAGAACCGGGTGGCCACGAGCGTGCGGTAGAAGATGTCACGGCCGAGCGAGTCGGTGCCCAACAGGTGTGCCCCGGAGGGGCCTTGGCCGATCGCGTTCGTGTCGATCGCGGCCGCCTGCTCGCCCCACAGCACCGGTCCCAGGACGGCGAGTGCGACCACCACGACCAACAGCGCCACGGAGCACGCCCCCACCGGGGTGCGTGCGGCCGCCGACCAGGCCGAGCCGCGCTTTTTCCACTGCGATGCCGACGTCATCAGCTCTCCCGGATCGTCGAGCGCGGGTCGAGCAGCGCCAGCAGCACGTCGACCGCCAGGTTCACCAGCAGCACCCCGATGCCGTACACGAGCACGATGCCCTGCACCGTCGGATAGTCCTTCGCGAGAATCGACTGCACGATCGTCGAACCGAGCCCGGGCCAGGCGAAGACGTTCTCCACCAGCACCGTCCCGGCGACCATCGCCGTGAGCATCAGCCCGCCCAGTGTCAGCGTGGCGGTCAGCGCACTCGGCAGTGCGTGCCGGACGTACACGAGCCGGGCGGGCAGCCGTTTCGCCCGGGCGGTGCGGACGAAGTCGTCGCCGAGCACCGACAGCATCTCCACCCGTACGATCCGCGCCAGCACCGCCGTCGCACCGGTCGCCAGCGCCGTCACCGGCAGCACGAACGCACTCGCGCCGCCGCTCCCGGCGACCGGGAACCAGCCAAGGCGCACGGCGAAGAACGCGACGAGGCCCACCGCGACGAGGAACTCCGGGACAGCGGCGAGGAACACGCTCACCGAGGTGAATCCCAGCTCGACGCCGCGCCGTCTGCCGCCCCTGGTCAGCACCGCGAACAGCACGCCGAGCGGAATCGCCAGGGCGACCACCACCACGAACGCCGGCACGGCCAGCGCGAGCGTCGCGGGCAGACGGTCGCCGATCACTTGCGACACCGGCAGGTTGCTCGTCATGGACGTACCGAAGTCGCCGGTGAACAGGTTGCCGAGGTAGTGGCCGTACTGCACCCACAGTGGGTCGTTCAGGCCGAGCGCCTGGCGCCGGGCCTCGACCAGTTCGGTGGGTGCGGTCATTCCCAGCGCCGCCCGGACCGGGTCTCCCGGGACCAGGTGGATCATCAGGAATGCCGTGGTCATCAGCACCCACAGCGCGACGAGGAATCGCCTCATTCTGCGGCGTGCGAACGTCAGCCATGGGCCGCCCCGGATTCCGGCACGCGAGGCGGCCGCCATCGCAGCGGTGGCCATCAGCCGTACATCCGTATCGACGACGGGGTGATGGAACCCCCGCTGACCTCGAACCGCGCTCCAGTGCCGAAGAACGGGATGACCGAGTGGACGTAGGGGACGACGTCGACGCGCTTGATCAGCGACGTCTCGGCCGCGACCCACGCGCGACAGCTGTCGTCGCCGACCAGCGCCGACGCCCGGCGCACCTGAGCGTCGTACCCGGTGTTCTCGATGTGCGCGAAGTTGGTGCCCTGCGGCGGCGTCTTGCCTGACACGAACTGCACTGCCTGGCTCGGCAGTTCGAGGCCGAACGGCGCCATCGAGACATCCCACGCACCGGTGCTGAACAGCGCCTGGTTGAGCCCGGAGCTGTCGACACCCTTCAGCTTGACCTCGACGCCGATGCTCTTCCAGGTCTGCTGCGCCAGCTCCGCGGTGGGCGCCATGGTCGGCCCGAGTTGCGTCGCGTAGATCATGGTGAGGGCGAGCCGCTTGCCGCCCTTGACGCGCACGCCACCCGGGCCCTCGTGCCAGCCCGCCGCGTCCAGGGCCGTCCTGGCCGCGGCGAGGTCGTGCGCGGGCAGGTTGCCCTTCACGGTGTCGCCCGAACAGGCACGGGGTTCGGCCGTGACCATCCCTGTGGCCGGTGTTCCGGTGCCACTGGTGAGCACCTTGCCGAGCTGTGTCAGGTCGAGTGCCTGGACCAGGGCGCGGCGGACGCCTTCGTCCCGGCCGGCCCGGCCGGGAGCCTCGTTGAAGAACAACTCCCCCATCGGGGCGAGGTAGTCGGCGTGGAACAGCTTCTGGGCGGAGAGCCGCTTCTTGTCGGGCCCGACCGTGGCGGCGGCGTTGAGACCACCGGACAGCAGCAGGTTCGCCGAGGTCGTGGCGTTCGGAACCACCCGCACGACCACCTTGTCGGGCAGCCCCGGCTGGGTCGTCTTCCACGCGCCCGGCCCCCACGTGTAGTCCTTGCGCCGGGTGAACGTGTAGTGGTCGTTGGGTACGGCCTCGGTGACGGTGAACATGCCGGTGCCCGCCCCGCCCTTGGCCAGCAGCGAACGGTCCCGCAGGCCGGCGGCGCACACCATCGGAAGCCGGCCCGCGTTGCGCAGCAGGAACGCGTCCGGCGCTCCGCTGGTGAGAGTGACGGTGCGGCTCGCGTTGTCGCCGGTCGCCTTCGTGCCGGGCGCGATGGTCACCCCCGCGAACGGGGACTTGTTCGCCGGGTCGCCCACGAAGTTGATGTTCGCCGCTACGTCCGCTGCGGTCAGCGGCGAGCCGTCGGCACAGGTGATGCCGCGTCGCAGACTGAAGGTGGCTTTCGTCGTCGTGGCCCGCCACTTGTCCGCCAGTCCTGTCACCGGCTTTCCGGCGGAGTCGACGTCGAGCAGCGAGTCGTAGAGGTAGCGGTCGGTCTGGATGGCGACCGAGAGGACCGTCATCTGCGGGTCGAGGCTTCCGGGGTCGGACGCGATCGCCTGCGTGAAGGTCCTGCCGTCCGCCAGTTCCTGGTGTGCAGCCCGCCCCTGCGTGGACTGCGAGACTCCCCCGCACGCGCTCACCGTCAGCGCCAGTGCGCCGAGCAGCACGACCGGGCGCCTCACGACGTCACTCCGTGACGGAGATGGTCCACGGCGAGCCGGGCGGCCCTGCCGATCGAGGCATCGACAGCAGGCCGGCGGTCCTCCAGGGAGTCCGCGCGGGTGAACACCGCGACGGCGTACTGCCTGCCGTCCGGGTAGGTCAGCACACCTGCTTCATTGCGGACCGCGGGAAGAGTGCCCGTCTTGGCCGCCACCTGGACCCCGGTGTCGAGGCCGGACGAGATCCGGTGCGGCCAGATCTGCCGTCCCATGATCGCGCGGACCTTCTCGCACGCCCCGGGATCGGCCGCGCGGTCGGTCCAGATCGCGTCGAGCAGCAGGGTGATCTCCCGCGGCGTGGACGACGTCGTCCTGGCCGGGTCGAGCACCGCCAGCTTCCACAGCTGTTCCGGGGTGGCCGCGGCGAGCACGGCCTCCACGTCGCCGTCTTCGCCGACACCGAGGTCGGACAGCAACGACGCGAACAGGTCCTCGCAGCAACCGCGGACACGCGTTCGGGACAGGCCGAGGTCGGTGAGCACCCGGTCCACGGCGTCCTGCCCGACCCGGTGGAACAAGACGTCTGTGGCGGCGTTGTCGCTCATGGTCAGCATGAACACCGCAAGGTCGCGCCAGCTCATCTCCACGTCGTCGGCGCACCCGGCCGTGCCGATCCCTCCGATGCGGTAGCGCGCGGTGACCCGTGTCCGTTCGGTCTCGTCCAGCCGTCCGGCGGCCACCTCGCGGGCGTAGGCGACCGCGACCGGGATCTTGAACACCGACGCAAGCACCACCGGTGCGTCCGCGCCGACGGCGACCTCGGGGCCGTCGGTCACGCCGACTTCACGGGCGTGCAGGAACCCGTGCGCACCTGCCTCGGCGAAGACCGCGGTGATCTCGTCAGCGACGGCATTCACCGGCTCACCCGCCGATCGGCCCGGCCGGTGTGCAGGAACCGCGCCCGCCCGTTCCCGTCGTCTCCGACGAACGCGTGCACCGTGTGCATGCCGTGCTGCGGCTTCGCCGGGATCAGCTTGTCGCCGTCGTACGCAACCAGTTCGATCCTTTCCGGGGGACCGCCGTCGAGCTCGGCGAACACCCCCTTCGGGATCCGCTCGACCCACAGCCGACCGTCGGCGTCCTCGCTGACCACGGTGTCGCTGACGGACGACGAGTACACCCCAACGAACCTCGCTGTCTCAATGCTCGGGGCTTCGGCGTGCGGCACCGGGGGCGCCGGCATCTCTATGCCGGCGAGCTCGCGCAGCACGCGGCCGACGAGTTCGACGTACAGCGGGAGCGGGTTGCCGCCGTTGGTCAGCAGTGCCACCGCGACGTCGTGTTCGGGAGCCACCCGCAGGAAGGCCGACTGGCCGAGCGTGCCTCCGTCGTGGCCGATCACCGCGCCACCGGGCCGGTCGAAGAGCGACCAGCCCAGTCCCCAGGCGTCGCCCATCAGTCCGAGATCCAGCAGTTCCACCTCGCGGTGCCGCATGGCGAGCGCGCTCTCCGGCGTGAGCACCGCCGTCCCGTCGGGCCCCCTGCCCCCGTCGAGATGCATCCGCGCGAACGTCAGCAGGTCCCGCGGCCGCATCGCCAGCATCGATCCGGCGGGCGCGTTCGACCGGGGCAGTGCCCAGACCTGCGCGGGCTGCGGCTCGGCGCCCCGCTCCGGCGTGAGGTGCCCCGACGCGGCACGGAACCTGACGGCCTCGTACGGGCTGGGGGCGACGTGGGTCAGCCTCAGCGGCGTGCACAGGTGGTCGCGCAGGCAGTCGTCGTACGACTTGTCGCGCAGCACCTCGACGATGCGACCGAGTACACAGAAGGCCGCATTGTTGTACGAGAACATCTCGCCCGGTGCGAACAGCTGGGGCACGTCGGCGAGGAGGGTGACGAGCTTGTGCACCGCGTCGTCGCCGCGCCCGGTGTCGAGGAAGATGTCGCCCTCGAACCCCGAGGTGTGGCACATCAGTTGGCGGACGGTGATCTTCGCGGAGGCCGTCTCGTCCCCGACGGCGAATTCGGGCAGGTACGCCCGGACCGGCGCGTCGATGTCGAGCGCGCCCTCGTCGACGAGCTGCATCGCCAGCGTGGTCGTCCAGACCTTGGTGATCGAACCGATCTGGAAGACGGAATCCGCCGTGGCCTCGACGCCGGTGTTCTTGTTCAGCACCCCGGCCGCACGGTCGATCATCTCGCCGTGTGCGTATACGGCGATCGACGCGGCCGGCACCTTGTGTTCGGCCAGCAACTCGGGAAGGCGACTTTCCAGCCAGCCACGGAGTTCATTGAGTTCGGACATGTGCACCTCTTGTCTCGGCGAGGGAGAACGGGTGATTCCGGGAGGGTATGACCTGCGCGCTCATGGCCGATTCGTGAGAAACGACGAGAACTGGCGAAACCTTCATCGCGGCCGACGAAACACCCGGCCGCCGGTATGGGTTACCGCCTGAGCCAGTCCACCGCCCGGGCGGCGGCGAACCCGATGAATGCGTCACGCTCGGGAACTCTCGAACGGGCGTCGACGGCCCTGGTGAAGACGCCGACCGCGTACCGGCCACCGTCCGGGTACTCCACCACGCCGATCTCGTTGCGCAGCGAGGGCAGCGTTCCGGTCTTGCCGCTGATCCTGACGTCGTCGTCCGCGAAGCCGGAACGCAGCCGGTGCGGCCACACCTGCAGTTCCAGCCAGCGCCGCACGTCGGCGCACGCCGCCGCGGGCGCTGCTTCGTCACGCCAGATCAGGCCCAGCAGGCGGGTGCTTTCCGCGGCGGTGGTCCGGCAGGTCTCTTCGGGTGTCAACGCCCGCAACTTGGCGAGTTGTTCGGCCGGCAACGCGGCCAGGATCCGTTCGTCGTCCTGGTAGTCGATCCCCAGGTCCTCCCCGATCGTGCGCAACAGCTCCCCGCAGTCGTGGGGGACAGCCGTGTACGGGAGGTCGAGCCGCCGCAGTGACTCGGCGACCGCGGCCTTGCCCACCTTCTTGAGGATCAGGTCCGTGGCGACGTTGTCGCTGATGCCGATCATCAGAACGGCCAGGTCGTACCAGGACATCGTGACCTCGTGTCGAAACGTCGCGAGGCCGTACGGGCCGGCGGTCGGATGTCCCGGTGCCACCGTGATCCGCTCGGCGAGGTCGAGTTCACCCTCGGCCGCCTGCCGGGCAAGTTCCACTGCTACGGGAACCTTGAACACGGACGCGGTGACCACCGCCTCCTCGCCGTCGATGCCCACCTGTCGTGGGCTGTCCAGATCGGCCGCGTGCAGCCATACCTGGACACCGACTTCCGCCGCCCGGCCGGTGATCGTCTCGACCAGCTCCGCTTCGGTGACCATGGGGTGATCCCTTCTGTCTGTCGGGTGTGGAATCTCTGTCCGGACTGGATCCTTTTGCTGGGCGCACCGGCCGACTACTTGGTGCCGGTCGACGGGAAGTTGAACTGTTCGGCTCGCTGCGGTACCCAGAACGCGATCACCGCGGTGAGCAGCGTGGTGCAGATCAGGAAGCCGAACGCCGCGGTGTAGGAGAATGCGTCCGCCAGCCAGCCCATCGCCAGCGGCGCGATTACGCCGGCGACCTGGCCGCCGAAGTTGTTAATCCCGGAAGCGAGGCCGGCCACCGCCGTGGGAAGCACCCGCAGCGGAAGGCCGAAGACGCACATCGTCGCCATCCCGAACACTCCGACGGCCAACGTCTCGTAGAGAGTGAATGTCGCCGCGCTGCCCGCCGACACCATCAGGACGAGCAGGACCGCGGTCACCGTCGCGATGGACACCAGGTACCACCTGGCCTTGTCATGGAAGTACCGGTCGAACAGCCAGCCGCCGAAGATGGTCGTCGCGAAGCCCACCAGACTCGGGATCGCCGACAGCACGCCGGTCTCGTTCAGCGACAGGTGTCTGGCCTCGAGCAGATAGCTGGGCACCCAGGTGACGAGGCCGTAGCTGAGCATGTTCATCGCGCAGAACAGCACCGCGAACTTCCACACCGCCGGGGATTTGAGTACTTGTGCGCGCGAGACTTCGGGCGTCGTCACCGTCGTTTGCGGGAGCCGGCTGAGCCGGTCCGGCAATGCCTTGGGCAGGAGCGCCCACAGACCGATGCCGATGGCCGCGCCGCAACCCGCCATCCACAGGAAGGTGTGCCGCCAGCCGATGCCCGTCAGCAGCGGGGCGACGAGCAGGGGTGCAAGGCCGGCGATCCCACTGGCGGACAGCATCACGCTGGTGGCGGTCCCCCGTCTCTCCGGTGTCGTTCGTTCCGCGATGGCTTTGAACGACGCTGCCGGGAAGGCGCCCTGACAGGCACCGAACAGGCCACGGAACAGCAGGAGCAGACCGAAGGTGCCGGCCATCCCGGTCAGAGCGGTGAACAGCGACCAGAGCACGAGCGTGATCAGCATCGGTTTGCGGGAGCCGTACCGATCGGCCAGGAAGCCCGCCGGTATCTGGCAGATCATGTAGACCAGCGCGAAGACGGTGACGAGCGAGCCCTGTGCCGTCTTGCCGAGATGGAACTCCTCTCCGATCGACGGCAGAGCCATGCTGATGGAGAAGCGGTCGATGTAGTCGATCGACCAGGCGCACAGCATGACCACCATCGTGATCGTGGCTGTCCGGTTGACCAGCTTCGGTGTCCAGGTGTCCTCGGTGACCACCGCCGTCATGGCTGCCTCCGTACCGGTGCGTCGGGGTTGATGGCCCATCCTGGACATCAGGTGACGCAGCGGGTTCGTGCAGTTCCACAAACCTTCAGGTGGTGTTCGGGCGGTGGGGACGAACGTCGTGTCGTTGCGATGTCCGGCTTCTACGCGCGGTGGTGGGCCGGGTGGAGCCGGAGTTGCAGCATCGCCGCGAACCGCTCGCCGGGGTCGTCGAGGTTGATCTCACCGACCTCCGCGACCCGTCGCAGCCGGTACCGGAAGGTGTTGGGGTGCACGTAGGCCGCAGCGGACGCGGCGGCCACGTCACCGAAGGCGTCCAGCCAGCACGAGAGTGTGTGGACGAGCTGCGACTGGTGGCGGGCGTCGTAGTCGAGCAGGCGGGCGACGGGCCCGGTCGCCACGTCCCCGCGCGCGGCGGCCAGATCGGCGAGGTCCAGCATCAGTGCGTCGACGTGGACCTCCTCCGCCGTGGCCACGCGCCGGGCGCCCCCGTGGGCGAGCAGCACTCTCAGTGCCCGGTCCGCGCCGTCACGCGAGCGGCTGAGCACGGAGCCGTCGAGAGCGGGCGGGCCGATGCCGATCGCCGCGTCCACGCGCTGCCCGGTGCGTTCGAGGAAGGTCGACGCGACGCGGATCGACCGTTCCTGGCAGTCCGCCTGGCTCCCCGGCATCGGCACGATGCCGTAGGCCACGTCGCCCACCAGTGCCACGGCCGAGCGCGCCTGGACCGCACTCAGGTGCATGGCCAGCGCGTCCGCGACCCGCTGGCGGTCCGCGACCCGGCGCAGACCGTCCTCCGTCGACGGATCGGCGTCCGAACCGCCGAACAGACCCAGGGCCAACACGATCGCGGGCTGTCCCACGAGCCCGAGCCTCGCAATCGCCTCCGGTGCCCCGGTGCCGCCCTCGAGCGCGGTGCTCACCAGCTCGGCCCGCAACCGGCGTTCGACATCGGCACCCGCACGCAGGCGCAACATGTGGAGCGCGACGAGCTTGCCGGCGTCGATCAGCGCCTGCGTACGCTCCTTGGACAAGGGCCCGGGCACCGCCGCCCAGATCGAGCCGAGGATCTCGTCGCCGGCCCGCACCGCGAGCGCCACCCGGGGAACGGTCATCGACTCGTCATGGAGCGGATCGACGTACACAGGCACATGGCCGCGATGAAGCCGCTCGAAAACGCCGTTGCGCGCCAGGCCGAGGGTGAACCGTTCCGGTACCTGACGGCCCAGGATCGTCTCCACACGGGACTGGTCGGCCTCGTCCTGGCGGCCGGAGAAGGCGAGCACCCGTGAGCTGCGGTCCTCGATGGTGACCGGCGCGTCCAGGAGCGCGGCCACCGCGTTGGCCAGCGCGAACAGGTCACCCGACGGCATGCCCCCCAGCGTCTGCGGCGAGATGTCGCCGATATCTCCCTCGACGAGCAGGGTGCGGAGCATGGCGGCGACCTGCGCCCAGGAGGCTCCACGGGTGAGTCCGAGCAGGGCGACGCCGGACTCGTCGGCGGCCCGTCGGATTTCCCCGGTCGAGGTGAACGGTGACCGGACGACGAGCGCCGCCGCGCCCTTGCGGCCGAGGTCGCACAGGAGGCGGACCACGTCGCCCGGTTCGTGGACGCCCACACCCAGGACGACGGCCTGCGCGGGGAACTGCGCCTCGTCGAGCGGGTCGTGGATGACCACGCCGCTCAGTTGCCGGCGCGTGCTCCCGCCGCCGGCAATCGACTCCAGCAACACGTCCCCGAGGTCGTCGAGAACGCGCGCCAGGCTTGTGTGTGGCTTGCCAGACGTCGGTGTCAGCACCGCCCAAGGGTAACTCCGGCCGCACCGGAACCTGTTGGTCCGATCCGACCGGATTTCACGGCGAATTCGTCGCGTGCTACCGGGATTCATTCGCAGTGCGTCGGGCTTCAGCCCGGTGGTGTAGCGAATCTGAAGCCCGCGACGCAGAGCGTCGCGGTGCCTCTCCCTGCGGAGCAGGGCGGTGCGGGCACTGGAACTGCCGGTGCGGAGCACCGTGGCACGTCCCGGCGGAGCCGGGTTCTGCTCATGTGGGGCGGTTCTGCTGCTCGATGTACTGCCGGACGATGCTCAGGGGTGCGCCGCCGACGGTGCCGGCGAAGTAGGAACCGGACCAGAGTTTATTGGCCCGCCAGTAGTGCCGGACGAGGTCGGGAAACTCTTGGCGCAGGCGCCTGGAAGAAACGCCCTTGAGGGAGTTGACCAGTTTGGTGACGGCGACCTTGGGCGGGAAGTTCACCAGGAGGTGCACGTGGTTGTCCTCGCCGTCGAACTCGACCAACTCGCACTCGAAGTCGCTGCACACCGCCCGCATGATCTCCTCCATACACCGCAGATGAACATCCGTGAACACGTTGTGCCGGAACTTGGTCACGAAAACCAAGTGGACATGCATCCTGAAAGCACATGCCGACCCGTCCTGATCTTCTGCATTTCGGCCATAACCCAAGTATGTAGGGTGACATTCATGCAGCTTCGGTACGCCTTCAGGTTGTACCCGGAGCCGGGTCAACGCATGGCGTTGGGCCGGGCGTTCGGGTGCGCGCGGGTCGTATTCAACGACGCGGTGCGCGCCCGGAAGGACGCCCACGCGGCGGGTCTGCCGTATCCGAAGGCCGCCGAGCTGTCCCAGACTCTGATCACCCGCGCCAAGCAGAGTCCCGGGCGTGCCTGGCTGGGCGGGGTGTCCTCGGTGGTGCTCCAGCAGTCCCTGCGCGATGTCGAGGCCGCCTATAAGGCGTTCTTCGCCTCCCTCAAGGGCGAGCGCAACGGCGCGAGGGTGGGTGCGCCGCGGTTCAAGTCACGCAAGGATTCGAGGCAGTCGGTCCGGTTCACGGCCAACGCCCGCTGGTCCATCACCCCGGGCGGCCGGCTGAATCTCCCCAAGATCGGTGAGGTGCGGGTGAAGTGGTCGCGCACCCTGCCCGTGGTGCCGTCCTCGGTCACCGTGATCAAAGACAGTGCGGGCCGGTACTTCGCGAGCTTTGTCATCGACACCGACCCGGCCGCCGACACCGGCCGGATGCCCGCCACCGAGGCCATCGGCATCGACCTGGGCCTGACCCACTTCGCGGTGCTGTCCGACGGCACGAAAATCGACTCCCCGCGGTTTCTGCGCCGGGCGGAGAAGAAACTCAAGAAGGCCGGGCGGGAGCTGTCCCGCAAACAGAAGGGCTCGAAGAACCGGGCCAGGGCCCGGCTCAAGGTTGCCCGCGCGCATGCGCAGGTCGCCGATGCGCGCAAGGAGTTCCACCATCAGCTCTCCACCCGGTTGATCCGCGAGAATCAAGCGATCGCCGTGGAAGACCTGTCGGTCAAGGGCCTCGCGCGCACCAAACTGGCCAAGTCCGTCCATGACGCGGGCTGGACACAGTTCGTGAACATGCTGAAGTACAAGGCAGCCCGGTACGGGCGGACCTTTATCAAGATCAACCGGTTCGAGCCCACCAGCCAGGTGTGCTCCACCTGCGGACACCGCGACGGGCCCAAACCCCTGCACATACGCGAGTGGACATGCCCCGCCTGCGGCACCGTCCATGACCGGGATGTCAACGCCGCCAAGAATGTGAAACAGGCCGCCGGACTGGCGGCATCGGCCTGCGGAGCGAAGGTAAGACCAGAACCCGTTCTGGCCCAACGCGAAGAAACAGGAAGCCACGGAATCCCAGCAGGAAGCCGTGCCGCATAGCGGCACAGCAACCCGTAGGACGGCCAGAATCCCCGGGCTTCAGCCCGAGGAGCATGTCAAGAACCGAGCCACACTGTCGAGGTGGTGACCTCCGCCAGCAGGTCGGGAATCGGCGTGACACCGAGGCCCGGCCCCCGGGGCACCGGCAGGTGTCCGTCCTTCAGGACGAACGGTTCGGTGATGTCGGTCCGGTAGAACCGGTCCGACGCCGACGTGTCTCCGGGCAGGGTGAACCCGGGCAGCGAGGCGAGCGCGACATTGGCCGCCCGCCCGAGCCCGGTCTCGATCATGCCACCGCACCACACAGGGATCCCATGGGCGGCGCAGACGTCGTGCACCCGCCGTGCCTCGAGGTATCCGCCGACCCGGCCGGGCTTGATGTTCACGATGCGACAGGCGCCGAGCGTGATCGCGTCGGCAGCCGAACGGGCGGACACGATCGACTCGTCGAGGCAGACCGGCGTGCGGATGCGCCGCGCCAGCTCGGCGTGGCCCAGGAGGTCCTCCTCGTCCAGGGGCTGCTCGATGAGGAGGAGCTCGAAGGGGTCCAGACGGGCGAGCTGGGACACGTCGGACAGCGTGTACGCCGTGTTGGCGTCCACCTGCAACAGCACATCGTCACCGAAGCGCTCCCTCACCGCTCGCACCGGCTCGACGTCCCAACCGGGTTCGATCTTCAGCTTGATCCGCACGTAGCCTGCGTCGAGATAGCCGCCCACGACGTCCAGGAGTTGGGGGACGGAGTCCATGATGCCGACCGAGACCCCGCACGGAACGGAGTCCCGGGTGGACCCGAGCGCGGCGGCGAAGGACAGGTCGTGTGCTCGGAGTTCGGCGTCGAGCACGGCCATTTCGAGCGCGGCCTTCGCCATCCGGTGACCCTTGAACCTGGCCAAGCGGGGCGCGACTTGGCTCGCGGTGAACTCGCCCGCCTCCATCAGGGCCGGGACCAGGAAGTTCCGCAGCACGTGTTCGGCGCCGTCGACGTATTCCGAGGAGTAGAGCGGCCCTCCCATGGTGACGCACTCGCCCCAGCCCTCGCCGTTCGGCGTCACGACGCGTACGAGCAGCAGATCCCGTACGTTCTGCGTACCGAACGACGTCCGGAACGGTGCCACCAACGGCATCTGGACACGCAGAAGTTCCACACCACTGGGCTTCATGACGACTTCTCCCTTGAGACCACGTACCAGCCGGCACGATCGAATCCGATGACCCTGGCTTCCTCCGCCATCAGGCCTCCCAACACCTCCCGCAGCGCGACGCGCCACGCCTGGCCCTGACGCGGGTCCGTGCGCCGAAGTGTCTCGATGTCCGGCGGCACACCGACCAGCACGACCGGCCCGTCGGCCACTGCGGTCAGCGGGCCCCCGTCAAGTGCTACGGACAGGGCAGCTGCCGCACCGCGCTCTCGCAGCGCGGCGGCGTCGACCCGGGCGGGCTCACCGAGCGATGCGGCGGAGGCCGCCGGGCCCGACAGGTCCCAACGGACCATCAGCCGGTCGGTGTCACCCGGGCCGTTGATGCCGTCGCGCATCGGCCCGTAGAAGTCGGGCAGGTAGCGCGCCGGATCGGCGCCGAGCTTGGCCAGGTTGAAATGCGCGTTCCGCCGCACCAGGGGATCGAACGTCCAGGTGATCAGCGAGACGTGCTGGCGCAACGCCCAGGCGCGCTGGTGCAGTTTGAGGGAGAACCCGATCCCCCGGCCGAGGCCTCGCGGCGCGACCCCGGCGATGTGACTGTGCAGGCTCGGCGTGGCCGGGCTGCCGAAGAAGCCGAGGCAGGCTCCCAGAAGCTCGTCCCCTTCGTACGCCCCTGCGACGTAGTTCCCCGCCGCGGCCATCGCCCGCAGCAGCTCGGTCGTCACCGGTTGGGCACCGGCGCCCGGCTGCCAGATCGACGCGAAGAGCCGGCAGACCTCGGTCAGGTCGGACACCTCGGTCAGGTCCCGGATTTCCACACGCGAGGCGGCGGCCGCAGCGGTCGCGGCGGCCAGCGCGGCCGCGCTCACGGCCGGGGAAACCAGACCTGACTCATGTGTCGCAAGATCGGTCACGGGACTGTCCTTTCCGGGCTTACCGGGCGGGCCACCGTGGTGCCGCACCAGGGTTGTCCGCCGCGTTGGTCGTGGCGCACGGAGCTCATTTCGCCAACACGGCGTCGATCAGGGCGGTCAGCAGGGCGGTGCGCCGCGGCAGTTCGGCGACGACGACGTGTTCGTCGTCCGCGTGCGCACCGCCGCCCACTGCGCCGAGGCCGTCCAGGGTGGGGACCCCGAGGCCTGCGGTGAAGTTCCCGTCCGAGGCACCGCCGACAGCGGCGGCGGTGAGAATTCCGAGGCCGAGTTCGCCGGCGAGCGTTGCGGCGAGGTCGAACAGCCCCGAGGACGCGTCCTCCTGCAGCGGCGGGCGGTTGATGCCACCCGAGATCCGGATCCGCGAGCCGTCGAGTACGGGCCGGAGGTCCCGCACGGCCTGATCGACCCGCCGCTGCTCCGCCTCGTCCCACACACGCACGTCGACCGCCACGCCTGCATGGGCGGGAACGGTGTTGGTGGTGGTGCCGGCGGACAGTGCCGTCGGCACGACGGTCGTACCCCGTTCGGCATCGGCAAGTGCGGCGACGGCGAGGATCTGGTGCGCCACCTCCACCCCGGCGTTCACACCCTTTTCCGGTTCGAGCCCGGCGTGCGCGGCCCGGCCGTCCACGTCGATCCGGTACAGGGAGACGCCCTTGCGGCGGCACTTGAGCGCTCCGCCGTCGGCCGATGCCTCCAGCACGAAGACCGCGTCGCAACCGCGAGCCTCTTCCTCGATCAGGCGCCGCGACGACGGGGAGCCGATCTCCTCGTCACCGGTGACGAGGACCGAAAGACCCGACCGGTTCCCGGCGGCCGCGGCGGCATGCAGCGCCATGACGACGCCCGCCTTCATGTCGAAGCAGCCCGGCCCGCGCAGCACTCCGTCCAGGACGGAATACGGGTGCGTCTCCAGCGATCCGGTGGGCCACACCGTGTCGTGGTGTCCGAGCAGCAGCACACGCGGCGCCTCGCCGAACCGCCACCTCAGATGCGTACACCCGTCGATCACCACGCGATCCGGTTCCGCGTCCAGCAGCCTGCGCCCCAGCGCCGCCACGACGTCTGCGCTGCGGGCGACGGCTTCGTGGTCGGACGACGGCGACTCGCACCGCACCAGGGTCTCGATGTCGGCGAGGAGCGCCTCCACCGTCACTTCGGCGCGCGTCGCCGTCATCGCGCCTCACCTCGCAGCGGCTGTCCGGCAAGCGCGTCGACCTGAAGCTCCCCCGCGCTGACCACCGGGACACCACCGACGAACAAGTGCCGCACGCCCACGGACGGCCGCGTGGAGTCGAAGTAGGTCGCGCAGTCGGTGATCGCCACGGGGTCGAGTACGACGATGTCGGCGTCCGCACCGACGCCGAGGTGTCCCTTCGCCCGAGCGCCCGGCGCCACGTCGTCGAGGACTCGCGCCGGCAGGTGGGCACAGCGCCGGAACGCTTCCGGCCAGTCCCAGGCGCCACTCTCCCGCACCATCACGCGCAGCGTCTTGGTGAACGTTCCCGCGGTGCGCGGGTGCGTCGTTCCCCCGGGCGGCAGCGGCCACTCGGTGCTGTCGTTGCTGCCGTCGGGCCAGTAGACCGGCATCGCGTCACTGGCGACGATCGCGTCCGGGAAGGCCAACGCCTGGTGCAACATCGCGAGTTCGCGCGGGTTTCCCTCGTCGAGGAACTCCAGAATGCAGGGCGCCCCGGGGTCACTGTTGCGCAACTGCCGCAGGCGCCCCGCGTCGGCGATGCGTTCCCCCGATTCGAGCATCACGACGCTCGACGGGGACAGGCCCTTCATCCGCAGCCGTTCGGCGTCGAGGAAGGCCGCACCGATCGCGGTGCTGCCCGCCCCGTACGGGTAGGCCTCGACCGTCACCCGGGACCCCGACCGCCGTGAACCGTCCAACGCGCGGAGTACCCGGTCGATGTGGTGGCCCGACGTGCTGTTGACGTGGCAGTGGTGCATCGCGGCGCCGGTCTCGGCCGCGGCGATGACGATCTCCTCGGAGCCGTCTGCCGGAGTGCCGGGATCCACCTCGACCAGCTCACGGACGTGGGTGTACGTCGGCACACCGGCCTTCGCGGCAAGCCGGGCGACGGCGAGGAACTCGGCCGGCTCGCTGTGGGGCGCGTACCCGAGGAGGACTCCGATGCCGAGCGCTCCGGCGGCCAGTTCACCCTCGATCAGGGCCAGCCACTCGGCGAGTTCACGATCGGTGGAGGAGCGCTGCCACTCGTGGTTTCCCAGCATCGCGAGGCCGCTCCCGATCTGTGCGTCGGGCTGGATACCGGCGAGCACCTGGGCTCTGGCGCCACCCCACGAGGCGGAGAAGCCGTAGTGCAGCGGGCGTCCGTCGGCGGCTGCCTCGGCGTACGCACGCCCGATGGGCATGAGGCCCGATTCCAGGTCGAGGGCCGTCGTCACACCGTCCATGGCCTGCAGCCGCTGCCCCGCGATGGAGTGCACGTGGCTGTGCAGGTCGACGAACCCCGGACCGACGACCAACCCCGTGACGTCGACGACCTCACATCCCGGCGGCACGTCGAGCCCTGCGGCGACAGCTCTGACCACGCCGTCGGACACGAGGACGTCGGCGATGCCGTCGAACCCTGTTCCCGGATCAATGACACGGCCGCCACGCAAAAGCGTCTGCATGCTTTCGTCTCCTCGTCGAGGATGCACCGGAGCACCTGCTGGTCTCCAGTGCGACCCTAGGAGGGGGATCAGGCACCGCTGTTGGTCCATGCCGACGAATCCGTGACGGCCTGTTCATGCGCGCCGACGAACCCGGCCCGGAGCACCGTGGCGGCCCCGGGCCGAACGTGAGTGGCTACTGGCGTCCGGCCGCCGCTTCCGTGGGGTGGCTGCGGAGCAGCGCACGCGTGGGCAGACCGGTGGCAGCGAGGCCGAGGAGAACGGGTGTCCAGCGCGCCGGTTGGCTCGTCCGCGAACACCACCTCGGGCCGGGTGATCAGGGCGCGGGCGACTGCCACGCGCTGCTGCTGACCGCCCGAGAGCCGGCCGGGCCGACGGCTGCCGGGTCGGCGAGGCCGACCTCGGTCAGCAGTTCCTGGGCCCGCTTGCGGTCCTGGCGCACACCCGCCAGCCGCTGCGGCAGCAGTACGCGCTGCAGGATGTGTTTTTGCCGGACCCGGGCAGGCCCATCACCGCGGTGAAGCTCCGTCAATGCGCGAAGACGGTGCTCGCGAGGATCACGTGGACCGCGGTGCCGCCGAGGATGCTCAGCAGGGCGTTGCGTCGCCATAGGTGCAGGCCGACGGTGACCGCCAGGGCTGCGAGTGGGGCGATGGCGCGTGACTGGGTCACGGGAAGGTCGCGCAGGCAGTAGGCGAGCAGGATGACCATGACGCCGGCCGGCATGCGGGTGCTGAGGTACTGGACGGTGGCGCTGGCGCGCATGGGGGCCAGGGCTGCGAAGGGCAGGGCGCGCAGGGCCCAGGTGATGGCGGTGGAGACGGCGACAGCGGCGAGCAGGTAGGGGGTGTCAGGCATGGCTGGTCCTCGTGCGGGCGCTGAGATGCCGGGCCAGGAGGCCGACCGTGAACAAGGCGAACGCGACCGGCAGCATCTCGGCGGGGAAGAGAAGGCGGGCGGCAAGTGCGCTGAGCAGAGCCAGGACGGGAGTCGGCAGGTCATCGTGCCGGCCGCGGATCGCGTCGAGGGCCAGGACGGTGAACAGGGCGGTCAGAGCGAAGTCCAGGCCGGTGACGCTGTCAGGGATGAGTGAGCCGAGCAGTCCGCCTGCGGTGGCGCCGCCGACCCAGTACAGATGCATGAAGAGTTGGAGCCACAGGATGCGTCGGCCTGACCAGGATCGGGCGTGTGCGCCGGTCGTCAGGGCGTATGCCTCGTCAGTCAGGGCGAAGGTGCTGTAGGCCTTCGCGAAGCGCCCGTTCACACGGTGCAACGGGAAGGACAGCGTGTAGAAGACGTGGCGGATGTTGACCAGGAAGGCCGTCAGGGCGATGGTCCCCAGCGGTGCGACCGCGGCGACCAGGCCGACGAGCACGAATTCGAACGATCCGGCGTAGATGAGCGCCGTGAACGCGCTCGCCCACCACCACGCCAAGCCGGACTGGGTGACGACGACCCCGAAGGCGACGCCGAGCGGCACCAGCCCCAGGCCCACGGAGGCGGAATCCTTGAACGCAGCCGGCACCGCCACTTTCCGAGACGGAACCGGCAGCGATGGAGGGGACGGGGGTGCAACAGAGGCCGGGGTTACGGTGGCAGGCCGAAAGGCGTCGTCGACAGCGGACGGAGGTATTCCCATGCGGAAATATTAGGACAGAAATGACCTAATATGGTTGCCGATAATGGCTCAGGGATCTGGCAAAGGGCAATCAAATGCATGTCGATCGTATCGACCGTGAAATTTTGTTTCATCTGAGTCAGGACGGCCGACTCACCAACGTCGAACTCGCCAAACGAGTCGGCCTGACCCCACCCCCGTGCCTGCGCCGGGTCAAGCGACTGGAGGAGGCCGGCGTCATCAGCGGATACCGGGCCGTCATCGACCCCGTGGCACTCGGCCGCGGGCTGGAAGTCCTCGTCGACGTGGAGGTCAGCGCCACCGACCGCAAGACGTTCGAGGAGTTCGAGGAGACCGTCTCGTCCTACGAGGAAGTCATCGAGATCCGGCGCATGTTCGGCCGCCCCGACTACTTCATCCGCGTCGCCGTCGCCGACCACGCCGCCTACGAAGCCTTCCTCACCGGCAAGCTCAGCGGCCTGCCTTGCGTTCTCCGGCTCGAATCCCACCTCACCATGAAAAACGTCAAGACCAACCCCTGACGCCCTCCTACAGATTGCGCTGCCAGGTCTGGCCGACCAGGTCCTGGCCGAAACTGTGATGGGACTCTTCGGCGACGAGTTCGAAGCCGTGCTTCTGGTAGATGCGCCGGGCCGACCCGAGCACGTCGTTGGTCCACAGGGTGATCGCCTCGTATCCGGCTTCCCGCGCGAACTCCAGGCACTCCTCGACCAGGCGGGCTCCCAGCCCCAGGCCGCGCGCGTTCGGGTCGACGAGCAGCAGGCGCAGCTTCGCCGTCCGGTCGTCGTGGCGGACGCAGAAGACGCAGCCGGCCCGCACCCCGTCGACCTCGGCGATCCAGGCCGCCTGTGGACCGGGTGCCTTCCCCTCGGCGAAGTCGGCGACGATCCGGCTGACCAGCGCCTCGAAGCCGGTGTCCCAGCCGAACTCCCGGTCGTAGAACTCTCCGTGTGCCATCACCACCCAGCCCAGGTCGCCGGATCGGCCCAGCGGCCGGACAGCCACTTCACGCTCTGCCATGTCGACCCCGACTCCCGCGTCTTCGCTCACTGAAACAACTGTTTCAGTAGACTAACGCGGTGAGCCGATCCGAACCAACCCCCTCCCCGCGCCGGCAGGAACTGCTGGAAGCGGCGTACGCCTATGCCCTGCGCAGCGGCCTGGGCGAGCTGTCCCTGCGTCCGCTGGCCGAAGAAATCCACTCCAGCCCGCGCGTACTGCTCTACCTGTTCGGCAGCAAGGACGGCCTGATCCGCGCCCTGCTCGCGCGGGCCAGAGCCGACGAACTCGCACACATCCAGCAGGTCGCCGAGTCTCGGGACGGGGCCGTGGGGCTCCAGCCAATCGCCCGGGAGCTGTGGCGATGGCTTTCCGACGAGGCCCACCGAGGGCTCCTGACACTGTGGGTCGAGAGCTACGCCCGTTCCCTCATCGAACCCGACGGGCCGTGGGCGGGGTTCGCCCGCGACACGGTCAGCGACTGGCTGGCGCTGCTCGCCTCCGGCCAACCTCCCGCGCTACGTGACACCGAGGCCGCTCGCACCCAGCGCACCCTCGTACTCGCAGTCCTGCGGGGCGCGATGCTGGACCTGCTCGCCACGGGCGAGACCACGCGCACCACCGCGGCGGTCCGCCATCAGTTGGCCGCACTGGGGTGACACGGGCCCGTCTCGGTCACGCGGTGCCGCGGTGGTCTTGCCTTCAGGGCTACGTGCTCCGGTCACCTCACCCGCCGTGCAGCCAGGTCGAGTTCGAGCCGGCCGTTCATGTCGAGTTCGAACCGGCCGAACCGGCTGTTGGCGCCGCCGCCTCGATCGGGTAATTGCTGACGCTAGCTCTGCGGGACGTCCTTGACGTACACGATCCCGTCATATCCGGCCAGGTGGGCCGGGTCGAGTGGGGCGTAGCCGTAGTAGGGGGACACGCGGGGGGCCGGCTGCGTACCGCCGAGGGCGGCGGCCAGGCGGTGGGCGTCGACGACGAAGCGGTCCTCCGGAAGCGCGTACAGGAGACCTTCGACGGTGTCCGGGGGCGGGGTGTCCACCCCCTTGTGCCGGATCGCGCCGAGGGCCGTGGCCAGGAAGGCGTACCCCTCGCCCAGACGAGAGCTCACGAGCGCACCGGCGCTCCACCACTCCACCAGCCGGCCGCCCATCCGCATCGAGCTCTTGTCCCGCTGAAGGTGACCATTGTGGGCGTGGATCAGTGCCGGGTCCCGTTCGGCGAGGGCGAGGAGGTTGGCTGCCATCATCGAATCCCGCAGGCCGACGAGCCGCGTCATGCGGCTCGGGGAGGTGTCGGCCATCCAGAAGTGGTAGCGCAGGAGGCCGGTTGCGGTACGCCCGTACAGGCGCGCCCGGTCCCAGTCGTCCCTCGATGTCGCCGTGATGATGAACGGCGTCTCCTCGTCGAGCAGCGCCACCAGATCGTCGGCGAGCAGCCGCAGCTCCCTCGCCTCGGCAGATTGCCCCACGGACTCGGCCGGGTCCGTCATCGCCGCGGGATTGGTCCACCGGCCGTCGGCGCCGAGCAGGCGGTCGAGTGTTTCCGTCGTACAGGGAAGCAGGTCGGCGTCCACCCGGGCCGAAAGGCAGCCGTGCAGTGCGGTGAGGGCCTGCCGGGGGCTCGCGGCGCCGGTGATCTCCAGCGGGCCGTCGAAACCGGCGAAGCGGAGCCGCTCGGGCGCGGGCCGGCCGTCGTTGTGGGCGCGCATCCAGCGTACGAGCTCGCGGTTGGCCGCAGACGCGCCCCAGCCGTGGCTGAATCCGTGCTCCATGACTTCGTCGAGGGTGCCCGTGCCCGTGGTGACGTAGTCGTCCACGACCAGGCCCATCATGCAGTCGCTCTCGATCGCGATCGTCCGGTAGCCCTCCTGCTCGACGAGTTGCCGGAAGAGCTCGTTGCGCAGGTCGAGCAGAGCTTCCTCACCGTGGGTGGGTTCCCCCAGAGCGAGCAGCCGCGGCCGGGCCGGGAGCAGCCCCATGACGGTGGTCGCCTCAACGGGGCGGGCGGTGTCCTTGATGTCAGTAGCCATGCCTTAAACGCTATCGTTGAACTTTCGATTGAAACTTTTTCGCGATATCGGCAGGATTTGGCGGGCTCATGGGATCAAACCTTCAAAGCCATGTGCGGCTCAGGCCGGTCGATCTGGCGCGCGAGCACGGTCTGTCCACACAGGCGATCAGGAACTACGAGGAGGCCGGCATCCTTCCGGCTGCCCGTCGCACACCCCACGGCTACCGCACCTATACGCCGCTGCACGCGGGAGCCCTGCGCTCGTTCCTCGCCCTGCTGCCCGGACACGGCCACCGGACGGCGACGTCGATCATGCGGGCGGTGAATCAGGGCACGGCCGAGGAGGCGTTCCGCCTCATCGACGAGAGTCACGCCCAGCTCCTCGACGACCGCCGGACCCTCCGGGCCGTGGAGAGCGCACTTGGCGACCTGGAGCCCACCACGGCGCCCGAGCCCGGTGCGGGGTCCGAGCCCGGCGGCACGTTCATCGGGCCGCTGGCCGGGAAGCTGGGAATCCGGCCCGCGACACTGCGCAAATGGGAGGCCGCCGGGCTGGTGCGCCCGCGCCGCGACCCGCGAACCGGATACCGCGTCTACGACGACGCCGACATACGGGACGCCCGGCTCACCCATCAACTCAGGCGGGGCGGCTACCTGCTGGAGCAGATCGCCCCGCTGATCGCCCAGGTGCGGGCGGCCGGCGGCCTTGAGCCGCTGGAGGCCGCACTGAGCGACTGGCACGGCCGGCTGTCCGCCCGCGGGCGGGCAATGCTGACCGGAGCCGCAGAGCTGGAGGCATACCTCCGCGAGCGCGGTTGAGACTTCGGTAGGCATCCGCAGAGAAGCAAGGACCAGCGGCGGTCCTTCGCGGCTGACCCGTCCACCGGTGGCTCAGGACGGCTTCCCGCCCTCTGTCATCCGCCGGAATTCCTGCGGCCGCGTCGGCGTAGGTGCCACACTGCGCCGACCGCGACGGAGGCAATGAACAGGACGATGCCCACGACCGGCCAGTTACTGTCGGCGATCCGCGCGCCCGTCAAGAGAGTGGCCGCGACCAGGACGACCGGCAGCAGCAGGGAGAGGAGGGTGCGGGCGGCGCCGGCGATCAGGGAAGGGTCGAGGTGCGACCGCCGCCGTGAGACCGGCGCGGAATCGGTGAAGTAGAAAGCTGTGGCCCGGTCTGTCAATCGAGTGGTGGCCTGGTGGTACGACATCGCCATGTAGGGCAGCCAGATCAACGGGGCGACGAACCCCACCACGAACACCAACCCCAGCAGAACCCATCGACCTGCCTGCACCAGCCGGTGTGACCAGCCGGTGTGCTCGGACGTAGTGAGCAGTCCCAGCACGCGAGCCATGCGCAGGGTCAGGTACCACAGCACAGCGGGACGCCGTAACGCGGATCGCTCGCCGGCTGCCTGTTTCCGATGGCAGGCCGCGAGGGCGTCCCGGGCCTGGTCGACGTTCTCGTGCACGCCCTGGAGGACGAGGAGTTCGGCGGCGCGGTCGTCGACCGTGGGATCGCCGCCTTTCAGAGCGGCCAGCTCCAGGACCGTACGGGCCTGGCGGAGCAGCGCAGCACAGAACGCGACCGGCACGAAGATTAGGAACGGGCCGCCGACGAAGGCGCCCTCGGACACCGTGGCACGCCACCCCCTGGCGATCACCAGTGCGCGGAGCCCCGTCGCATCCATATCCGGGTGGTCCTTCTTGATACGGGCGACCGAGCGGGCGGCGGTCGGGCCGAACCGCCGCACCGCAAAGCCGGCCAGGGTCTCGGGAAGGCACTGCGGATCGTGGAGTGTCGACCTGAGGAGCCACCGTGCGGGCGACAGCGCCGGCGCGGTGTCAGGGGGGACTGATCGCGAGTCTGGCACGGGGTGGCTTCGGTTTCATCGCGTCCTGCGGCCAGGTGACGACCGCCGCGTATCGAACCTTGATCAGTTCTTGCTTCTGCGACTGGAGCAGCGTGGCCTCGACTGCTTCGGCACTGCAGGACGCGTCGAACTTCGAAACGGTCAGCGTGGCCACGCTCGTCCTCCAGCGATCAGCCGGTCCTGGGGCAGTGCACATCAGTAAACGCCGAAGGCCCAAAAGGTGCATCTTGGGTGTGTTTCGAGAAAGAGCACTGTGACGGCGACCCCCGCCAGGACCCCACAGCCCAGGAGGCTCGCGTATAGCGCGGTTTCACCAGCGTGGCCTTCGTCATCGCACGCTCCCTCGTGACACCGAGACCCCCTAGTGGACTGACGGCCACGGTGTTCCACGTGTGACACGCCTTCGGCGGGATCGCTTCTACAGACGTGCCCTGTCCAGCACACCCACACGGCACGTCGGCCTGCCCCGACAGTGGCACTCAGGCAGTGTGCGCCTCCACCGCGTCGATGATCTCGGGCCAGAGTTCGCGCGGGCGGTCGTGGCCCATGTCGGGGATCAGCAAGAGCTTCGCTCCGGGTACGAGTTCCGCGGTGCGTTCGCCTCCGCTCGGGGTGATCAGCGTGTCGTCCAAGCCGTGGATCACCAGAGTTGGCACCCCTAGGGTCCGGAGCACCTCCGCACGCGAGCCGTCGAGGATCATCGCTCCGAGTTGGCGCCCGACTCCCGCCGGGTAGTAGGCCCGGTCGTAACTGTCGGCAGCCAGCTCGCGAAGGAGTGCGGCGTCTCCGTATCGCCTGGACGCCCACACCAGTTCGCGATCCGCCGCTGTGATGTATCCCTCGCGGTCCGCCGGCTTCGGGCTCAGGAGTACCGCTTGGGCCTCGGGATCGGACCGGCCGTATTCGGGTTCGCCGGTCGAGGACATCATCGACGTCAGGGTCAGGACCCGGGTGGGCTGGGTGATGGCCATCTTCTGGGCGATCATTCCGCCCATCGAGGTCCCGACCACGTGAGCGCCTTCGATGCCGAGCGCGGTGAGCAGGTCGAGGCCGTCGGCTGCCATGTCCGTCAACGTGTACGGGATCATGGCGAGGGCGGAGGCAATGTCTCCCGCGCTCACAGCCGCGATGAACCGGGCCATGTCGACGGGGTGGTCGTCGAATTTGGTGGACAGCCCGCAGTCGCGGTTGTCGTAGCGGATCACGTAGCGGCCACGGTCGGCCAGTGCACGGCAGAAGTCCTCGTGCCAGGCGATCATCTGGGCGCCGAACCCCATCACCAGCAGGACGGGCGGGTCGGCAGGATCACCGAACGTCTCGTACGCGAGAGACATTCCGGGCGAGACTTCGACAAGTGGCATGCCGGGATCTTCCCAGCATCGCGTGTCGCCGCGCATGTGGAATATGGGCCGCCGGATATTGGTGGTGCCGATGCCTTCCACACCGCACACCGACCTGTCGCGCCCAGCACTCCTGGCCCGTGGCCGAGGGTTCGCAATGCTCCCCCGGCCACGGGCCCTGCCCGTGCGGTCGGTGATGTGTGTGGTCAGACCTTCGTGGTCCTCGCCTGGTGTGTCGTCAGGATGCGGTGGATCAGGCGGGCGCCCGCTCGGGCGGTGCGGTGGTCGGTGTCGAGGTCCGGGTTGAGTTCCGCGACGTCGACCACGAGCGGCTTTCCGCTTGCCGCCACCTTGACGCAGACACGCTCGACGATCTCCATCTGCACGCCGTGGGCGGCCGGGGCGCTGACGCCGGGGGCCACTGCGGCCGGGAGCACATCGAGGTCGATGCTGAGGTGCAGCACGTCATGGCTGTCGATGAACTCGTCCGTGAAGGCGTCGACCGCCGGGAGGTTGAGCACACCGCACTCGGTGTCCGGCAGGTAGCGCACGCCGAGCCGGTCGGCGGTGCGGAACAAACGCGCGGTGTTGCTCGGCTGGCTGACGCCGAGCACCCGGTAGTTGAGCCGGTGCCCGCGCCGCTCCTCGCTCTGCGCCATCTGCAGGAACGGCGTTCCCGAGCTCGCACGCACGTCGTCACGGAGGTCGAAGTGCGCGTCGAGGTTGAGCACTCCGAGCCGCCCGCCGGCCTGGACGGCCCGCGTGGAGACGAGGCCCAGGTACGTGCCGTACGCCACTTCGTGGCCGCCGCCGAGGACCACGACGGGAACACCCCGGTCGACGAGTGGGCCGACGACCTGCCCGAGGCGGTGGTGGCCCAACTCCAGCTCTCCGTCGGTGACTTCGATGTCTCCGGCGTCGAGCGCGGTCAGCGGGGCGGGCAGAGCCATCGAGGCCAGGGCGGCGCGCAGTTCGCCCGGACCGTTCGCCGCGCCCTGGCGGCCCTTGTTGCGGCGTACGCCCTCGTCGCTGCGGAAGCCGACGAACGCGGCGTCCCACGGCCCCGCAGCGCCGGTGTCGGTACTGATCGCGTGGTGCCAGCGCAGATGCTCGTTCCCCGGGCCGTCGTCCCGGCCGTGCCAGCGTTCGGGGGCCGCGTCCACGGTGAGTTCGATCGTGGCGACAGCACTCACTGGGAGTCGTCCCCCTCGGTCATCGGGATGCGCACGCCGCGGTCCTGTGCCACGGAGGCGGCGTGCTCGTAGCCGGCGTCGACGTGGCGGATGACGCCCATGCCGGGGTCGTTGGTGAGCACACGCGACAGCTTCTGCGCGGCGAGTTCGGTGCCGTCGGCGATGCAGACCTGACCCGCGTGGATGGAGCGGCCCATGCCGACACCGCCGCCGTGGTGGATGGACACCCAGGAGGCGCCGGAGGAGGTGTTCACCAGGGCGTTGAGCAGCGGCCAGTCGGCGATGGCGTCGGAGCCGTCGAGCATCGACTCGGTCTCGCGGTACGGGGAGGCGACGGAGCCGGAGTCGAGGTGGTCGCGGCCGATGGCGAGCGGGGCGGACAGCTCGCCGCTCGCGACCATCTCGTTGAACTTGACGCCGGCGCGGTGGCGTTCGCCGTAGCCGAGCCAGCAGATACGGGCGGGCAGGCCCTCGAACTCGACGCGTTCGGCGGCCATCTTGAGCCAGCGGTGCAGGTGCTCGTTCTCAGGGAAGAGCTCCATGATCGCGCGGTCGGTGGCCTCGATGTCCTTGGGGTCGCCGGACAGGGCCGCCCACCGGAAGGGGCCGAGGCCCTCCTCGAACAGCGGGCGGATGTGGGCGGGGACGAAGCCGGGGAAGTCGAAGGCGCGCTGGTAGCCGGCCTTGCGGGCCTCGTCGCGGATCGAGTTTCCGTAGTCGAAGACCTCGGCTCCGGCGTCGAGGAAGCCGACCATGGCCTCGACGTGGCGGGCCATCGACTCGCGGGAGCGGCGGGTGAAGTCGGCGGGGTCCTTGCGGGCCTGCTCGTGCCACTCCTCGACGCTCACGCCGACGGGGAGGTAGGCCAGCGGGTCGTGCGCGGAGGTCTGGTCGGTCACGATGTCGATCGGCGCGCCCATGTCGAGGAGCCGCGGGAAGAGCTCGGCGGCGTTGCCGGTGAGGCCGATGGACAGCGGGCGGCGGGCTTCCTTGGCCTCGATGGCGAGGCTCAGCGCATGGTCGAGGTCGTCGGCGGCGACGTCGAGGTAGCGGTGGGCGATGCGGCGCTCGATGCGGGTGGGGTCGACGTCGACGCAGATCGCGACGCCGTCGTTCATGGTCACCGCGAGGGGCTGGGCGCCGCCCATGCCGCCGACGCCGGCGGTCAGGGTGATGGTGCCCGCGAGGGTGCCGTTGAACTTCTTGCGGGCGACGGCGCCGAAGGTCTCGTAGGTGCCCTGCAGGATGCCCTGGCTGCCGATGTAGATCCACGAGCCGGCGGTCATCTGCCCGTACATGGTCAGGCCGCGGGCCTCGAGGGAGCGGAACTCCTCCCAGTTGGCCCAGTCGCCGACCAGATTGGAGTTGGCGAGCAGGACCCGGGGCGCCCACTCGCTGGTGCGCATGACACCGACCGGCTTGCCGGACTGCACCAGCATCGTCTCGTCGTCCTTGAGTGTCTTCAGGGTGCGCACGATCGCGTCGAAGGACGCCCAGTCGCGTGCGGCCTTGCCGGTTCCGCCGTAGACGACCAGGTCTTCGGGGTGCTCGGCGACCTCGGGGTCGAGGTTGTTCATGAGCATGCGCAGGGCGCCCTCCTGCTGCCAGCCGAGGCAGTTGAGTTCACTGCCACGGGGGGCGCGGATGTGGCGGGACTCGGGGGAAACGCCGGTCATGTTCTCTCCTGGTCGATGGCGGTGCAGTTGCGTGTTCCATGACAGGCGGGGCGCCGGACGCGTTCCAGCGGCGGCCGACGAGATTCTCGGATCCGAGAACGTCGCTGGCTGCCGGTGATGTGGGGCGCCCAGGGGCGCGGGTTCCGTGCGGGCCGCCTCGCCTAGGATTGCCGTGGTGTTCGCGATGTGGCGCGACGGATCCATGGGGTACGAGGACGGTGGACGGCTTGGTCGTGGACGCTGCGGAGATCGCCCGGCTCTATGAGCGACAGACGCCCGGTTCCGCCCCGGCCTATCAGCGGATCAAGGACCTCGTGGCCGGGGAGATCGTGGGTGGGCGCTGGCGCGAAGGCGAGGCGCTTCCCTCGGAGAGCCAGTTCGTGGAGTCGCTGGGCCTGTCGCGTATGACGATCAACCGCGCCCTGCGCGAGCTGAGCGCCGACGGGCTGCTCCGGCGCGTCATGGGCGTGGGCACGTTCGTGGCGCGGCGCAAGAGCAGTTCCGCGCTGGCCGGGGTGCACAACATCGCCGACGAGGTCCGGGACCGCGGCCATGGCTACTCGGCCAGGGTGCTGTCCCTGCGCGAGGAGCTCCCCGACCCCGAGATCAGCGCACAGCTCGGCCTCGACGGGCGGCGCAGCGCGTTCCGCTCACGCGTCGTGCACCTGGAGGACGGTGCGGCGGTCCAGTTGGAGGACCGCTACGTCCACCCGGACTTCGCCCCCGGCTATCTGGACCAGGACTTCACCGCGGGTACGCCGTTCACGTTCCTGTCCGAGGTCGCCCCGCTGGGCAAGGGCGAGCACATCGTCGAGGCGGTCCTGCCGTCCGCCGAGGAGTGCGAGATCCTCGGCATCGGCCCGTCCGAGCCGTGTCTGCTCATCCAGCGCCGCACCTGGTCCGGGGATGCTGTCGTGAGCGTCGCGCGGCTGATCCATCCCGGGTCCCGGTACCGCCTGGTGGGGACGTTCGACGCCCACTGAGTCGGGCTGCCGTCAGCGTGCCCGCGTCGGGGCCGGTTGCGCGGTCGGGCGTCGACCGGACATCGCGGCCGTCAGCCGTGCCGCCCCCTGCTCCAGGACCTCGCGGACGTGGTCGGCGTCGTGCCGGCTGTAGTGCCGTTGCCAGGTGCTGCTGAGTGCGGCGACGGGCCGTTCGTTGTGGTCGAAGGCCGCGACGCCCAGCGACCGGAAGCCCTCGGAGACCAGCTCGACCTCCTCGGACCAGCCGCGTGCGCGGTCACGGGCCAGCAGGTCGAGGAGTTCTGACAGCGAGCGGGGTCCTTTGCCGGTACGCGTGATGAGATCCGCCTGCCGGGGGAAGAGAGCCCGCACCTGTGCCGGGGACACGTGGGCGAGAAGGGCGCGCCCGTTGGCCGTCAGGTGGGCGGGCAGCCGGACGCCGACGTCGGTGACGAGGGAGATGTCCACGTCGCCGGACCGGTTCGACGGGGGCCGTTCCTTGAGCAGGTAGACGGTCTCCGCGCCGTGGACGATGCCCAGGTGCACGGTCTGGCCCAGACGTGCCGAGGCGGTGCGCAGGATGGGGCGCGCGAGGCGCTCCAGCGGTTCGTGGCGCAGATAGGCCGAGCCGATCTCGAAGGACGCGACCCCAAGGCCGTACGCCTGCTCCTTGGGGAGGTAGGTGACGAAGCCGCGGTCCACCAGGACCGAGAGGACGTGGTAGGCGGACGATCTGGGGATGTCGAGTTCGCGGGCCAGGGCCGCGGCCTGGACGGGGCCCGAGCGTCCGGCGAGGTGCAGCAGGATGTCCAGCGCGCGGCCGACGGCAGGCGAGGCGCTGGACGCCGTTGTCCGTTCACCCATTGGTCCACCTCTTGACTCATCTGTATATACAGGAATATACAAGGGGCCTTCGTCATGCGGGAGTGCTGACGAACGCCGTCGACCGGCAAGTGATTCAGCCCCGCCACCTCACCCGGAACCCGGCGTTCCCAAGGAGGACCTGCTTTGTCCACCGACACCACGTCCCTGCAACGCGGGCTCAAGTCCCGGCACATACGCTTCATCGCCCTGGGTTCCGCGATCGGGACCGGTCTCTTCTACGGCTCCTCGGAGTCCATCAAGGCGGCGGGGCCCGCCGTCCTGCTGGCCTATCTGATCGGTGGCGCCGCGGTCTTCCTCGTCCTGCGCTCGCTGGGCGAGATGGCGGTGAGCCGCCCGTGCGCCGGATCCTTCGGCGAATACGCCACAAAGTACCTCGGACCGCTGCCGGGTTTCCTCACCGGCTGGACGTACGCCCTCGAAATGGTCTTCGTCTGTCTGGCGGACATCACGGCGCTCGGCGTCTACATGAGCTTCTGGTTCCCGGACGTGCCACGGTGGATCTGGCTCCTCGCGGCCGTCGGCATCATCGGCGCGATGAACCTGTTCAGCGTCAAGGTCTTCGGTGAACTGGAGTTCTGGCTCTCCTTCGCCAAGGTCGTCGCCATCATCGCGATGATCCTCGCCGGCCTTGCGATCATCGTCTTCGGCTTCGGCAGCAACGGCGACGCGGGCATCTCGAACCTGTGGAGCAACGGCGGGTTCATGCCCAACGGCATCCAGGGCCTGGTCCTGTCCTTCGCCGTGGTGATGTTCGCCTTCGGCGGCACGGAGATCATCGGCGTCACCGCCGGCGAGGCGCAGAACCCGGAGAAGACCATTCCGAGCGCCGTGAACTCCATCCCGATCCGCATCGTGCTCTTCTACGTGCTGACGCTCGCGGTCCTCATGTCGCTCAACCCGTGGGAGCACATCGGCGCAAAGGGCAGCCCGTTCGTCGAGATCTTCGCCGGCATCGGCGTCGCCTCCGCGGCCACCGTGCTGAACGTCGTGGTCATCATCGCGGCCCTGTCCGCGATCAACAGCAACATCTTCGCCGCCGGACGCATCATGTACGGCATGGCCGAGCGCAACCAGGCGCCGTCCGTCATGCGCCGCCTCTCCCGCAACGGCGTGCCCTGGATGACCGTCGTCATCATGATCGGCGCACTCCTCTTCGGTGTGCTCCTGAACTACCTCATGCCCGAGCGGGTGTTCCTCGTCATCGCCTCGATCGCGACCTTCGCCACGGTGTGGGTCTGGCTGATGATCCTCCTGTCCCAGGTCAGCGCGCGCCGCAAGATGTCCGCGCAGGAGGTCGCCGCACTGAAGTACCCGGCGCCGTTCTGGCCTTACGGCCAGATCATCACCATCGTCTTCATGGTCTGCGTGGTGGTGCTCCTCGCGTTCTCGGACAGCACCCGGATCGCGCTGGTCGTCGGCGGGGTGTGGCTGGCCCTGATGACATGCGTGTACTACCTCTGGCTGCGCCCCCGTGCCCGGCTGGCGGCAGCGGCCGACACCGCGCCACAGGTCTCGTACGAGAACGAGTCCGCCGAAGGCCAGGAGCCCTCGGACGACGACGAGGATGGCGTCAGGGCCGGCATGGAGCCCGTGCACCAGCGATAACGGCGACAGAAAGGGCCGGCGGAACCGCGAGAGCGACGGTTCCGCCGGCCCTTTTACGTGGGGCCGAGACCACCACCGCGCCCGTGATCAGCGCGAGATCCCGGCGCAGGCGGCAACTGTCTGGGATCCCAGACAGTAACCCTCCGCAGCCACTGACGAAGACGTTCCGTTTTCGGGCTTCATGGAGTCATGAACGAAACCTTCGTAGGGGTCGGCCCCCTCTCCGTCGCCGATGTCGTGTCCGTCGCCCGGCACGGGGCCCGTGTGACCCTCACCCACGAAGCCCTGGGCGAGATATCCCAGAGCCGCAAGGTGGTCGAGAACCTCGCCAACGACGTCGTGCCCCACTACGGCGTCTCCACGGGCTTCGGTGCCCTGGCCACCCGTCACATCCCGCTCGAGCTGCGCGCGCAGCTCCAGCGCAGCCTCGTGCGCTCGCACGCCGCCGGCTCCGGCGCCGAGGTCGAGCGCGAGGTCGTCCGCGCCCTCATGCTGCTGCGTCTGTCGACGCTCGCCACCGGCCGCACCGGCGTGCGCCCCGACACCGCGCAGGCCTACGCCGACCTGCTCAATGCCGGCATCACCCCGGTCGTCCACGAGTACGGCTCGCTCGGCTGCTCCGGCGACCTCGCCCCGCTCGCCCACTGCGCCCTCGCCGTCATGGGCGAAGGCCAGGTGCGTGACGCGAAGGGCGACCTGATGCCCGCCGCGGACGCGCTCGCCGCCGCCGGCCTCTCCCCCGTCACGCTGCACGAGAAGGAGGGCCTGGCCCTCATCAACGGCACCGACGGCATGCTCGGCCAACTCGTGATGGCCGCACACGACTTGCAGATGCTGCTGCGCACCGCCGACATCGCCGCCGCCATGAGCGTCGAGGGCCAGCTCGGCACGGACGCCGTGTTCGCCGCCGACCTCCAGGCCCTGCGCCCGCACCCGGGCCAGGGTTCGAGTGCCGCCAACCTCACCGCCCTTCTGAAGGGGTCGGAGATCGTCGCGAGCCACCGCGGTCCGGAGTGCACCCGGGTCCAGGACGCGTACTCGCTGCGCTGCACCCCGCAGGTCCACGGCGCCGCCCGCGACACGCTGGCGCACGCCGAGACGGTCGCCGCGCGTGAGCTGGCCAGCGCCATCGACAACCCCGTCGTCACGCCGGACGGGCGCGTCGAGTCCAACGGCAACTTCCACGGCGCGCCCGTGGCCTGTGTCCTGGACTTCCTGGCCATCTCCGTCGCCGACGTGGCCTCCGTCAGTGAGCGGCGTACCGACCGCTTCCTCGACGTCGCGCGCAACCACGGCCTGAACGCCTTCCTCGCCGACGACCCGGGCGTGGACTCCGGCCACATGATCGCCCAGTACACCCAGGCGGGCATCGTCTCCGAGCTCAAGCGCCTCGCCGCGCCCGCCTCGGTCGACTCCATCCCCTCCAGCGCCATGCAGGAGGACCACGTCTCCATGGGGTGGGCCGCGGCCCGCAAGCTGCGGCGCGCCATCGACGGCCTGACCCGCGTGGTCGCCGTCGAGATCCTCACCGCGGCCCGCGCGCTCGACCTCCGTGGCCCCCTGGCCCCCGCGCCCGCCACGGCGGCCGTCCTGGCCGGACTGCGCCGCGATGTCGAGGGCCCCGGCACCGACCGGTACCTCGCTCCCGAGATCGAGGCCGCCGTGCAGTTCGTGGCCACCGGCGGCGCCCTCGCGGCCGCCGAGTCGGTGACCGGCCCGCTGGGCTGAACCGTTCGGACCTGGTTCCTGTGACCGTTCGGGCCTGGTCCGAACAAGCCGAACTCCCGCCGCCGGCCTGTCCGGCGGCGGGAGTTCGGCTTCTGTGTGAGGCGTACTGCTTCTAGGTGAGGTGTCCCGCCGTCTGCGTACGGGCCTGTGCGTCGGCCACCCCACCGATGCGCCGGCTCAGTTGGTTCGCCGTACGGGTCACCTGCGCGGCGATCCGCCGCTGTTGCTCGGCCCCGACCTCGTCGCCGCGAAAAGTGACCGCGACACCGGCGACGGGGTGCGCGCCGTGGTCGAGGACCGCGGCCGCCACGGACGAGAAGCCCGGCGTCACCTCGCCGTCCTCCGTGGCGTACCCCCGGCGCCGCGCCTCCACGAGGAGTTGGCGGAGTGCGGTCAGCGAGCCGGGACCGGACTCGTTGCGCAGGACGAAGGCCGACGCGTCGGGGAACAGGGCCCGCACCTGCGCCTGCGGCAGACGGGCCAGGACCGCCCGGCCGCTGGCGGTGAGGTGGGCCGGCAGCCGGACACCGACCTCGGTCACCAGGGGCGCACGTCCGGGCGCCCGCTCCTCGATCACGTAGATGACCTCGCGGCCGTGCAGTACGGCGAGGTGCGCGTTGTGGCCCGTGCTGTCGACGAGCTTGGCCAGCGGCACCCGCGCCATGCGTTGGAAGGGCGCCTGCCTGCTGTATCCGGAGGCGAGTTCGAAGGCGCTGACGCCCAATCCGTAGCGTCGCTCCTCCAGCAGGTGCACGACGAAGCCCTCGCGCTCCAGGGTGTCGAGCAGGTGGTACGTCGTCGAACGGGGAAGCCCGACGTCACGGCTGATCGCCGCGGCGGGTACGGGCCCTGCCTGGCCCGCGAGATAGCGGAGGATGGCCAGCACCTGGGCGGCGGCGGGAACGGGAGACATACCGGGAGGTTACGTCCGCCCGCCGGCCCCGCCCCGGACCACCCGTACGAAGTCTGGGATACGAGACGCAATGCGGGCGGCGGCCCTGGCACCGCCCCCGGCGTCTGGTGCTTGATGGAAGCCCCCGGTGCGGACGCGCGATGGAACGCCGTCCGCACCGGGGCACTCACTCATCCGCTGCCCGGCCGTGTGCCCACGGATCACGCCGCGCCGCCAGGACCTGGCGGCAGCATCCACGGAGAGATTCACATGCCAGTCCCCCAGCCCCTCGCCGAAGCCGGACGCGCCGGTGCTGATCAGTCCGGCGCCTCCACGCTCATCACGAACATCGGCGCCCTGGTCACCAACGACGCCACGCGCGGGACGGGTGCGCTCGGCCTGATCACCGACGCCGCGCTGGTCATCGACGGCACCGACGTCGCCTGGGTGGGCCCCCGGGCCGATGCGCCCGCGACCGACCGCAGCTTCGACGCCCAGGGCCGGGCAGCCATCCCCGGATTCGTCGACTCGCACTCCCACCTGGTCTTCGTCGGCGACCGGACCGCGGAGTTCAACGCGCGGATGTCGGGCCGCGCCTACAGCGCCGGCGGCATCCGTACGACCGTCGAGGCCACCCGGGCCGCGCCGGACAGCGCGCTCCACGCCACCGCCGGGCGCCATGTGTCCGAAGCGCTGCGGCAGGGCACGACCACCGTCGAGATCAAGTCGGGCTACGGCCTCACGGTGGAACACGAGGCCCGGTCGCTGGCCGTCGCCGCCGCCCACACCGACGAGGTGACGTTCCTCGGCGCGCATGTCGTGCCCGCCGAATTCGCCGAGGACCCGGCCGGCTATGTCGACCTGGTGACGGGCCCGATGCTCGACGCGTGTGCACCGCACGCCCGTTGGGCGGATGTCTTCTGCGAGCAGGGAGCCTTCGACGCGGACCAGGCACGCGCGATCCTCAAGGCAGCGTCCGCGCGCGGACTCCTGCCGAGGATGCACGCCAACCAGCTCAGCCACGGGCCGGGCGTCCAGCTCGCCGTCGAACTCGGCGCCGCCTCCGCCGACCACTGCACCCACCTCACCGACTCCGACGTCGACGCGCTCGCGCACGGCGACACCGTGGCGACTCTGCTGCCGGGCGCGGAGTTCTCGACGCGGGCGACCTACCCCGACGCACGTCGTCTGCTCGACGCGGGCGCGACCGTGGCGCTGTCCCCCGACTGCAACCCCGGCTCCTCCTTCACGAGTTCGATGGCCTTCTGCATCGCCCTTGCCGTACGGGAGATGGGCATGACGCCGGACGAGGCGCTCTGGTCGGCGACGGCGGGCGGCGCACGGGCGCTGCGCCGCGACGACGTCGGCACGCTGTCGCCCGGGGCGCGCGCCGACCTCGTACTCCTGGACGCGCCCTCGCACGTGCACCTCGCCTACCGCCCCGGTGTTCCCCTCGTCTCCGCCGTCTGGCGCGCCGGCCGGTGCGTCGTCCGGCCCACCTGAGGCATCCCGCGCGCCACCCCCGTTCGATCACCGCCCTCCCGAGACACGACGTCACAAACGAGGAAGCCACACCATGGGTGACACACCCGCCAATCCGCCTGCCGGCGTGTACAGCAGCGTCCGTCAGCTGCGCGCCGACGCCTGGAGCTCACTGACCGAACTCGCACGCCAGTGGGCGTCCGACACCTCGAGCGCAGCACGCCGGCAGGCGACACAGGAGCGGCTGGACGAACTCTTCCGGCAGTTGCTGCCGATCGAGAACTGCTGGGCCTTCCCCGGCAGGTCCGCCTTCACCGAACTGCGCCGCCTGCGCACGGCCGAGGACCGGTACGGCCTGGCCCGGCGCACGGACGAACTGCATCGCGCCCTGGGCACGGAGTCGTACCGCAGCGCGACGCCCCGGAAGGCCGAGCCGACCGCTCCGGTCGGGGAGGAGCCACTACCTGGCGGGACAACGCCCAAGCCGTACTTCGAGGTCCTCGTCGTCGGCGAACTGACCGCGGCGGAAGAGCAGGCGCTGCGCATCTCGCTGCGCGGCCGGCGCCGCGCCGAGGACGAGTTCGTGTACGAGATCGTCGTCGCGCCCAGCTTCGAGGACGCGGTGATGGCGGTCCTGGTCAACCCCGGTCTGCAAGCCGTGGTCATCCACCGGAGGTTCGCCGACCGTTCCCCGTACGACCTGAGTGTCGTCGCGGGCCTCGTCGAACAGCCGCAGGCCGACCCGTTCGCGCAGGACGGGCCCTACGAGCAGCGGGCGCAGGCGCTCGGTGCGCGGCTGCTCGAGCTGCGGCCCGAGATGGATCTCTATCTCATGACCGACGGCTCGGTGGAACGGATCGCCGGTGTGCTCAGCAGCGGATTCGCCCGGGTCTTCCACGCCCGCGAAGGACTGCTCGAACTCCACCTGTCGATTCTGCACGGCGTCAGCGAACGCTTCCGCGCACCGTTCTTCACCGCGCTCAGAGCACACAGCAGACGTCCGACCGGTGTCTTCCACGCGCTGCCCATCTCCCGCGGAACGTCGCTGCTGACTTCGCACTGGATCCCCGAGATGGTCGAGTTCTACGGGCTGAACATCTTCCTCGCCGAGACCTCCGCCACCTCGGGCGGCCTCGACTCCTTGCTGGAGCCGACGGGCCCGCTGCGGGAGGCCCAGGACCTCGCCGCCAAGACGTTCGGAGCGCGCCAGTCGTACTTCGTCACCAACGGCACGTCCACCGCCAACAAGGTGGTCGTACAGGCGCTGGTGCGGCCGGGCGACATCGTCCTCGTCGACCGCAACTGCCACAAGTCCCACCACTACGGGCTGATGCTCGCGGGCGCCCAGGTGGTCTACCTCGACGCCTATCCCCTGGACCGCTACGGGATGTACGGCGCCGTGCCGGTGAAGGAGATCAAGCGCAAGCTGCTGGAACTGCGGCGAGCCGGACTCCTCGACCGCGTCAAGATGCTGATGCTGACCAACTGCACCTTCGACGGCATCGTCTACAACCCGACGCGGGTGATGGAGGAGTGCCTGGCGCTCAAGCCCGATCTGGCGTTCCTGTGGGACGAGGCGTGGTTCGCCTTCGCCCGCTTCCACCCGGTCTACCGCCGGCGCACCGCCATGGCCGCCGCTCGCACCCTCACGGAGAACCTTCGCGGACAGGGCCTCGCCGACCAGTACGCCCGGCAGCACCAGGAGTTGGGCGACGACCCCGACGACGAGACACTCCTCGACCGCAGACTCGTCCCCGACCCCGCCAAGGCCCGGATCCGGGTGTACGCCACGCAGTCGACGCACAAGACGCTCACCTCGCTGCGTCAGGGTTCCATGATCCACGTCTTCGACCAGGACTTCAGTCACCGCACGGCGGAGACGTTCCGCGAGGCGTACATGACGCACACCTCCACCTCCCCCAACTACCAGATCCTCGCCTCCCTCGACCTGGGCCGAAGACAGGCCGCGCTGGAGGGCTACGAGCTGGTGCAGAAGCAGCTCGAACACGCAGGGGTACTGCGTGACGCGATCGACCAACACCCCGTACTCAGCCGGTACTTGCGCTTCCTGACGACACCCGACCTGATCCCGGGCGAGTTCCGGGCCTCCGGCGTGGAACAGCCGTTGCGGACGGGCCTGGCGCGGATGTCGACCGCGTGGGAGGACGACGAGTTCGTGCTCGACCCGACCCGGGCGACCCTGCACATCGGTCTCACGGGCATCGACGGGGACACGTTCAAGCACGAGCACCTGATGGACCGCTACGGGGTGCAGGTCAACAAGAGCACCCGCAACACGCTGCTGTTCATGACCAACATCGGCACCACCCGCAGTGCCGTCGCCTACCTCATCGAGGTGCTCCTCAAGATCGTCGAGGAACTGGAGGACCGCAAGGACGAGTTGGGCCCGCCGGCCCTGCGTCGACAAGACGCCGACGCCTCCCGGGACACGGTCGTCGCCCTGCCCGACTTCAGCTCCTTCCATCCCGCCTTCCGACCGGGAGGCCGTACACCCGAAGGGGACATCCGCCGGGCCTTCTACCTGGCGTACGACGAGACGCAGTGCGAGTACCTGTCGGCGGACGAGGTCACCGAGGCCATGACCGGCGGCCGGGACGTCGTCTCGGCCACCTTTGTGACGCCGTACCCGCCCGGATTCCCCGTGCTGGTCCCCGGCCAGGTCGTCAACGACGCCGTACTGGACTACATGCGGGCCCTCGACACCCGGGAGATCCATGGATACCGGCCGGAGACCGGGTACCGGGTGTTCACCGAGCAGGCGCTGAAGGAGCAGCAAACGCTCCTGGAGTCCGGTAACGGCCCCTGGGCGGCGGCCTGATCGGTCCGGTCCGGTGTCGGAGCGCCCTCCTTGCCGCGTTTTGACGAGACCGACGCGCGCGGGAGCAAGGTCGATGCCTCGACACAAGGTTACCGACCGCTTAGTATCCGCAGGCAGCGCACGCAATCCTCGCGTATCCCACGACAGACAGTCGCCGGCCGTCAGCCCTGGCAATCAGCGCGGACGGCCACGACGGAGAGGCCGCCCATGAACGGCGCGCAGTCGCTGATCCGTACTCTCGTCCGTGCCGGTGTCGAAGTGTGCTTCGCCAACCCCGGCACATCGGAGATGCACTTCGTCGCCGCGCTCGACTCCGTACCCGAAATGCGCGGCGTGCTCGGCCTGTTCGAGGGTGCCGTCACCGGGGCCGCCGACGGATACGCGCGTATCGCCGACAAGCCGGCCGCCACGCTGCTGCACCTGGGCCCCGGCCTCGGCAACGGGCTGGCCAATCTCCACAACGCGCGGCGGGCCCACACCCCCCTCGTGAACGTGGTGGGCGACCACGCCACCCACCACAAGAAATATGACGCTCCCCTGGAGTCCGACATCGATCCGGTGGCCGGTTCGGTGAGCGGCTGGGTGCGGCGCAGCGACCGGGTCGCCGAGGTCGGGGCGGACGCTGCGGCCGCGGTGGCGGCCTCGATGGTGGCGCCGGGACAGGTCGCGACGCTGATCCTGCCCGCCGACGCGTCCTGGGACGAGGGCGGCCAGGTCGCCGACCCGGTGCCCTCGCGCACTCCTGCGGCCCCCGATCCACAGACGGTGTCATCCATCGCCGACATCCTGCGCAGCGGCGAACCCGCCGCGCTGCTGATCGGCGGCCCGGCCTGCCGTGAGCCCGGCCTCCTCGCGACCAGCCGGATCGCGAACGCCACCGGCGTGCGCGCACTGGTGGAGACCTTCCCCGCGCGACTGGAGCGCGGCGCGGGTCTGCCCGCCCTCGAGCGCCTCCGCTACCTCGCCGAGCAGGCCGTCCGCCAACTGGACGGCGTCAAGCACCTGATCGTGGCGGGAACCCGCTCCCCGGTGTCGTTCTTCGCCTACCCCGGCAAGCCGAGCGACCTGGTACCGGAGTGCGCCCTTGTGCACACCCTCGCCGATCCGTCCCAGGACGTGGTGGCCGCTCTGGAAGCGCTGGCCGAACAGGTGGCCGCGGACACGCTCCCGACCCTGGCCGAGCCTGCTCTCCCGTCGCTCCCGAGCGGCCCCCTCACCGCGAACAACTGGGCCGAAGTTGTCGGCGCCCTGCTCCCCGCCGGCGCGATCATCTCGGACGAGGCGAACACCTCCGGCGCGGCCCTGCCGGCGGCGACGGCCGGCGCGCCCCGGCACGACGTCCTCACGCTGACCGGTGGCGCGATCGGGCAGGGCATCCCGGTGGCCACCGGGGCGGCGATCGCGGCACCGGACCGGCCGGTCATCAACCTGGAGGCCGACGGCAGCGCGATGTACACGATCTCGGCCCTGTGGACCCAGGCACGCGAGAACCTCGACGTCACCACCGTCATCCTGAACAACAGCGCCTACGCCGTACTGCGCCTCGAAATGCTGCGGGTCGGCGCCGACCTCTCAGGCCCTGCCGCGAAGACCCTGCTCGACCTCTCCTCCCCCGACCTGAACTTCGCCAAGATCGCGGAAGGGATGGGCGTCCCGTCGTCCCGGGCGACCACCTGCGAGGAACTCGCCGAGCAGCTCCGCCGCGCGTTCGCGGAACCGGGCCCTCATCTGATCGATGCCGTGGTCCCGCCTCATCTGTAGGACTACTCGGGCAGAGGCCGGTCCTGCACCACGTTCTTCATGACGAGGGTGGAGGTCAGGCGCTGCACGCCGGGCAGTTGGGCCAGTTGCTGGTCGTAGAGCTGCTGGTAAGCGGCGAGATCTGCGGTGGCCACGCGCAGCAGGTAGTCGGGGTCGCCGAAGAGGCGCTGGGCCTGGATGACGTGAGGGATGGCGGTCACGGCCTCCTCGAAGGCGGTGACGGTGTCACGGTGCTCCCAGCGCAAGGTGGCGAAGACAAGGGCTTCGAAATCCAGGCCGACGGCCGCAGGGTCGACGACTGCCCGATAGCCGCGGATGGCGCCCTCGCGTTCGAGGTCCCGCAACCGGCGGTGGCAGGGCGAGACGCTCAGCTGTACACGCGCGGCCAGCTCGGTGATGGTCAGGCGGCCGTCCAGTTGCAGCTCGGTAAGAATTTTCCGGTCCATGGCGTCCATGGGGAAGATTCTCCCTCAGATGGCGCGATCATGAAGTAAAGACAGGAACACTTTCGGACACATCGCGCCTAACCTTCCCTCTCAAGCACGGAAAGCGAGAGGGATCGATCGATGGACACGACAACAGTGGCGGCATTTCTGGCGGTGGATCTTCTGCTGGTGTTCACACCGGGCGCCGACTGGGCCTACGCGATCTCGGCCGGGCTGCGGAACCGGTCAGTCGTCCCGGCGGTCACCGGACTGATAGCCGGATACGTGGGCTACACGCTGCTCGCCGTCGTGGGCCTGGTGGCGATCGTGGCGAGTTCGGCGACCGTCCTCACCGCGCTCACCGTCGCCGGCGCGGCCTACCTGATGTGGCTGGGCTGGGGCGTTCTGCGCCGGCCGGCGGCCCTGGGCGCGTCCACCGAGCCGATGGCCACCTCGCGCGGGCAGATCATGCTCAAGGGCGCCGGGATCAGCGGGCTCAACCCCAAGGCGCTGCTGCTGTACTTCTCGCTGTTCCCGCAGTTCATCCACCCTGCGGACGGCTGGCCGGTCGCCGCACAGACGGGGTTGCTCAGCGCGCTCCACATAACGGCGTGCGCCGTCGTCTACCTCTCGGTCGGCGTTCTCGCCCGCACCGTCCTGAAGACCCGGCCTTCGGCAGCCCGGGCCGTCACCCGCGCTTCCGGAGCCATGATGATCGCCATCGGCGGCTTCCTTCTGGCCGAACGCCTGGCCGTCTGACGAAGGCGGCCTCACCGCGCTCACCCACAGCACCCGATATCCGACGAAGGAGAACACGTGGAACGCCACGAGCACCAGGAGCATGCGAGCACCGAGGTGCAGGAGCGCGTACGGGCCAGCTTCGACCGACAGGGACTGATGGCCCACCTCGGTGCGCGGCTCACGCGCATCGCACCGGGCGTCGTGCACATCGTGCTCCCGGCCCGGCCCGAAGTCACCCAGCAGCACGGCTACTTCCACGCCGGCGCCACCAGTTCCATCGCCGACAGCGCCGGTGGCTATGCGGCCTTCACCCTGTTCCCCGAGAACACCGACGTACTCACGGTCGAATACAAGATCAACCTGCTCGCGCCCGCCCTCGGGATCCACCTTGAGGCCGTCGGTACCGTCCTCAAGGCCGGGCGGACCCTGACCGTCTGTCAGCTGGAGGTTTTCGCCGCCCGGGACGACGGCACGCGCAAGCTCGTGGCCAACGGGCAGCAGACGCTGATCCGGGTGAACAGGACCGAGCAGTGAACGAGGGCGACTCGGCCACGCCCTCTCATCAGACGTTCCCTCGACCTCAACTTTAGGGTGAGACTTCGGCGCCCCTCCCCTGCCGGCCACGCAGTCTCGGCGATGACCCGGAGGCTGTCCACGTACCGGCCGTGGCCTGCGCCTTTGCCGCTCTGCGGGGCGAACCGCGCAAGGCGGACGCCCCTGAGGCAGGCCACTTCGACCTGCGCACGTTCGTGGAACAGGTGGCATCGGCCGCGGGTCCGGGCACCACGGTGCACCTGCCGGCACACGGCATACCGACGACCGCAGGCACCGACGACCAGTCGGACACGGTCGGCCCCGTGCGTCTGCGCCGGCACCACGCACCCGCCCCGGCGACCCGGACCGACGAGGCCCGCCGCCTTCTCACCGCCGCCTCCTCACCGCCTGGCACCGAGGCCCCGCGTGAGGTCACAGCAGCCGGTCTGCCCCTCCTGCGTGACGCGCTCCTGCCGTGGTCCACCACACGGACCTCCTCGGCAGCCCCCTTCAGCCGGACTGTCGGGCCGCGCCCTGGTACGAGATCCCCGCCATCTGCGGCCCCGAAAATGACTCGGATGCCCGTGAGCCGCGCGCACCCGGCCGAAGAGCTTCCGACTCGTCAGGACTTCGTCGACTCGCCCCCTGCTGAGCGAGTTGGACCGGCGGCCAGGGCCACGAGGCACGATCAGATGGCGTCGCGCACGGCCCGTTCGAAGCCCTCGACATGCGCGCGGGCGATCTGGGCCGCCGCATCCGGCTCACCGGCGACGATCGCGTCGATCAGCGGTCCGTGCTCCTCGACGTGGCCGGCCATGTCGGCGAGCCGGTCGATGAACAGGCACCAGATCCGCGTGGCCAGGTTGTCGTGGCGGATGAGGGTGTCTTCCAGGTACGGGTTGTGCGTGGCGGCGTACACGGCACGGTGGACCTTGAGGTCCAGGTGCATCAGCTCGGCCGCATCGCCGTGCCGGGGATCCACGCCTGCCAGTTCACGCCGTACGGCCGTCAGGGCCGCACGGTCCTCGGCCGTGGCCCGCCGCGCCGCACGGGCGGCGGCCAAGGGCTCGAGCTCCAGGCGGACTTCGGAGATATGGGCCAGGTCGGTGATGTTGACTTCGGTGGCGAAGGTGCCGCGCCTGGGGTAGGTCGTGACGAGGCGCTCGTACTGGAGCCGCTTGAGGGCCTCGCGCACCGGGGTGCGGCCGACTCCGAGGGCCTGGGCGAGCTGGTCCTCGTTGATGGGCGCGCCCGGGCGGATGTCGAGCATGACGAGCTGGTCGCGGATGGCGCGGTAGGCGCGCTCGGCGAGGGACAGCTCCCCGCCACCGACCGTCGGCTCGGTCGCCACGTGCTGCATGAGGCCCCCTTGACCTGTCCATCGAGGTCCCATACCTTACCGCACAGACTGATATATCAGTTGCTCATTAGTCGGCTCTCAGAATGGTGTGCAGATGGCAACGGACGCCCAGTCGATCACCACGCCTACGACCCCTGCTTCGCTCCACGCCCTTCCGCTCAGCGAGCTCGACCCGGACATCGCCGCCGCCGTCGACGCCGAGCTGCACCGCCAGCAGTCGACGCTGGAGATGATCGCGTCGGAGAACTTCGCCCCGGCCGCCGTCATGGAGGCCCAGGGCTCGGTCCTCACCAACAAGTACGCCGAGGGCTACCCCGGCCGGCGCTACTACGGCGGCTGTGAACACGTGGACGTCATCGAGCAGTTGGCCATCGACCGGGTCAAGGACCTGTTCGGCGCCGAGGCCGCGAACGTACAGCCGCACTCGGGCGCCCAGGCCAACGCCGCCGCGATGTTCGCACTCCTCAGCCCGGGCGACACGATCCTCGGCCTCGACCTGGCGCACGGCGGTCACCTGACCCACGGCATGCGCATCAACTTCTCCGGCAAGCTCTACAACGTCGTGCCCTACCACGTAGGCGAGTCCGACCTGCGTATCGACATGGACGAGGTCGAGCGGCTCGCGCGCGAGCACCGGCCCAAGCTGATCGTCGCCGGCTGGTCGGCCTACCCCCGCCGCCTCGACTTCGCCGCGTTCCGGCGGATCGCCGACGAGGTGGGCGCCTACCTGATGGTGGACATGGCGCACTTCGCCGGGCTCGTCGCGGCCGGACTGCACCCAAGTCCCGTTCCGTACGCGGACGTTGTCACGACCACCACCCACAAGACGCTCGGCGGCCCGCGCGGCGGAGTGATCCTCAGCCGGGCCGGCCTCGCCAAGAAGATCAACTCCGCGGTATTCCCCGGGCAGCAGGGCGGGCCCCTCGAGCACGTCATCGCGGCGAAGGCGGTGGCCTTCAAGGTGGCGGCGAGCGAGGAGTTCAAGGAGCGCCAGCAGCGCACCCTGGACGGCGCCCGCATCCTGGCCGGGCGACTGCTCAGCGACGATGTGGCCGAGGCCGGGATCACCGTGCTCACCGGCGGCACCGAGGTCCACCTGGTCCTCGTCGACCTGCGGAACTCCGCGCTCGACGGGCAGCAGGCCGAGGACCGCCTGCACCGCGTCGGCATCACCGTCAACCGCAACGCGGTGCCCTTCGACCCGCGCCCGCCGATGGTCTCGTCCGGCCTGCGGATCGGCACGCCGGCGCTGGCCACGCGCGGCTTCGGCACCGAGGAGTTCCGTGAGGTCGCCGACATCATCGCCGGGACGCTCACGCCCGAACACCTCGACGAGGAGCAGGCGAGCCTGCTGCGCGACCGGGTCGAGAAGCTCGCCGACGCGTTCCCCCTGTACCCCCACCTGCCCCAGCCGCCCCACCTGCCTCGCCTGAACGGAGACGCGGCATGACCGCCCAGCCGCAACCGACGCTGCCGGAACACCCGGACTTCCTCTGGCGCAATCCCGAGCCGCGCTCCTCGTACGACGTCGTCATCGTCGGCGCGGGCGGCCACGGCCTGGCCACCGCCTACTACCTCGCGAAGGAACACGGCATCACCAATGTCGCGGTCCTGGAGAAGGGCTGGCTGGCCGGCGGCAACATGGCCCGCAACACCACCATCATCCGCTCCAACTACCTCTGGGACGAGAGCGCGGCGATCTACGAGCACGCGCTCAAGCTGTGGGAAGGACTCCCGGAGGAGCTGGACTACGACTTCCTGTTCAGCCAGCGCGGCGTCCTCAACCTCGCGCACACCCTCCAGGACGTCCGCGAGGGCATGCGCCGCGCCAACGCCAACCGGCTCAACGGCGTCGACGCCGAATGGCTCGACCCGGACCAGGTCGCCGAGGTCTGCCCCATCCTCAACGTCTCCCCGGACACCCGGTACCCGGTGCTCGGCGGCACCTTCCAGCCCCGCGCGGGCATCGCCAAGCACGACCACGTCGCCTGGGCGCTCGCCCGCCGCGCCGACGAGATGGGCGTCGACCTGATCCAGGGCTGCGAGGTCACCGGCTTCGTCAAGGACGGCGAGAGGGTCGTGGGTGTCGAGACCAACCTCGGCCGCATCAACGCCGGCCGGGTCGGCCTCGCGGCCGCCGGGCACAGCAGCGTGCTCGCCGAGCGGGCCGGAGTCCGCCTCCCCGTCCAGTCCCACCCGCTCCAGGCACTGGTCTCCGAGCTCCACGAGCCGGTCCACCCCACCGTCGTCATGTCGAACCACGTCCATGTCTACGTCTCCCAGGCCCACAAGGGCGAACTGGTGATGGGCGCGGGCGTCGACTCGTACAACGGATACGGGCAGCGCGGATCCTTCCACGTGATCGAGCAGCAGATGGCCGCCGCCGTCGAACTGTTCCCGATCTTCGCACGGGCGCATGTGCTGCGGACCTGGGGCGGCATCGTCGACGTCACCCCGGACGCCTCGCCGATCATCAGCGCCACTCCCGTGGAGAACCTCTTCGTCAACTGCGGCTGGGGCACCGGCGGCTTCAAGGCCACGCCGGCCGCGGGCCGGACCTTCGCACACACCATCGCGACGGGTGAGGCGCACCCGCTGAACGCCCCCTTCGCCCTCGACCGCTTCACGACGGGCGCACTGATCGACGAACACGGCGCCGCGGCCGTGGCCCACTGAGAGGACGCTGCTGCGATGCTGCTGATCAACTGCCCATGGTGCGGTCCCCACAACGAGAGCGAATACCACTACGGGGGCCAGGCCCACGTCCCGTACCCCGAGAACCCCGCCGGCCTCGACGACCGGCAGTGGGCCGAGTACGTCTTCTACCGGGACAACCCGAAGGGCCCCTTCGCCGAGCGGTGGATGCACAGCCACGGCTGCCGCCGCTGGTTCAACGCCCTGCGCGACACCGTCAGTTACGACGTGCTCGCCACCTACCGGCTCGACGAGCCGCGCCCCGAACCCCGCGTCACCGACCCGGCCGGAGAGCAGCGATGACCGACCAGCAGTTCCGGCTCGGCGACGAAGGCCGCGTCGACCGCACCACTTTCCTCCACTTCACCCTCGATGGAAGGGAGCTGACCGGCCACCCCGGCGACACCCTTGCCTCCGCCATGCTGGCGAACGGCATCGTGGAGGCCGCCCCGTCGCTCTACCGCGGCCGCCCGCGCGGCATCGTCTCGGCGGGCGTCGAGGAGGCCAACGCCCTGGTACAGCTCGGTGGTTCATGCTCGGAGGGCATGCTCCCGGCGACGACGGTGGAGCTGTACGACGGCCTGTCCGCGACCACGCTGTCCGGCATGGGACGGCTCGACCCGACCCCCGACCCCGCCGTCTACGACAAGAAGTACGTCCATACCGACGTCCTGGTCGTCGGCGCGGGCCCGGCCGGGCTCGCGGCCGCCGCCGCGGCAGCCGGGTCCGGCGCGCGCGTGATCCTGGTGGACGACCAGCCTGAACTCGGTGGCTCACTGCTGTCCGGACGCACTCGGTCGGGGTGGGTGGCCGAGGTCCGCGCGACGCTCGACGCGGCCCCCGAGGTCACTGTCCTGACGCGCACCACGGCGTTCGGGTCGTACGACGACAACTACGTCCTCGCCCTGGAGCGGCGCACCGACCACCTCGGAACCGACGCACCCGACCCTTCCTCGGGTGTCTCGCGCCAACGGCTGTGGCACATCCGTGCCCGCCAGGCAGTCCTGGCGACCGGCGCGCACGAGCGTCCGCTGACCTTCGCCGGCAACGACCGTCCCGGCGTGATGCTCGCCGCCTCCGTACGCACGTACATCAACCGGTACGGCGTGGCCCCGGGCAGGCGAGCCGTGGTCGCCACCACCAACGACAGCGCGTACGACACGGTCACCGATCTGCGCGCAGCCGGGATCGACATCGCCGCCGTCGTGGACGCCCGGCCCGAACTGTCGCAGCGGGCTGCCGAGATCGCCACGGCGACCGAGGTACGGGTACTGACGGGCAGCGCAGTGGTCGACACCACGGGCGAGTCCCGGCTCACCGGCGTGACCGTCCAGACCCTCGATGCGGACGGGCAACTCTTCGGCGAGGCCGCGGAGTTCGACTGCGACCTGCTCGCCGTCTCCGGCGGCTGGAGTCCGGTCGTCCACCTGCACAGCCAGCGCCAGGGCAAGCTCCGCTGGGACGACGACCTGGTCGCGTTCGTGCCCGACGGCACGGTACGCGACCAGCAGATCGTCGGGGCGGCGCGTGGGACATACGGTCTCGACGGGGCTCTGGCCGAAGGCGCACGGGCCGGTGCACTGGCGGCGACCGAGGCGGGCTTCCCCGTTCCGGTGCCCGCGGCGCCGTCCGAGGACGCACGGCCCGACGTCCGCGCCCTGTGGCTGGTGCCCTCCCCCACCGGCGAACCCGGCACCTGGGACACCCACTTCGTCGACCTCCAGCGCGACGTCACCGTCGCCGACGTCTGGCGGTCCACCGGCGCCGGCATGCGCGGCGTCGAACACGTCAAGCGCTACACCTCCCTCGGCACGGCGAACGACCAGGGCAAGACGTCCGGCGTCAACGCGATCGGCGTGATCGCCGAGGCCCTCGGCGCGGGCGCGTCACCCGGCGAGATCGGCACCACCGCCTACCGGGCGCCCTACACTCCGGTGGCCTTCGCCGCCCTCGCCGGGCGTGAGCGCGGGGACCTCTTCGACCCGGAGCGCACCACGTCCATCCACGGCTGGCACGTCGCCCACGGCGCCGAGTTCGAGGACGTCGGGCAGTGGAAGCGGCCCTGGTACTACCCCCGGCCGGGCGAGGACATGGAGGCAGCCGTCGCCCGCGAGTGCCGCGCGGCCCGTGAAGGCGTGGCGGTCATGGACGCCACCACCCTCGGCAAGATCGAGATCTGGGGCGCGGACGCGGGCGAGTTCCTCAACCGCGTCTACACCAACGCCTTCAAGAAGCTCAAGCCCGGCATGGCCCGCTACGGCGTGATGTGCAAGCCCGACGGCATGATCTTCGACGACGGCGTGACGCTGCGCCTCGACGAGAACCGCTACTTCATGACCACCACGACAGGTGGCGCCGCCGGGGTCCTGGACTGGCTGGAGGAGTGGCTGCAGACCGAGTGGCCCGAGCTCGACGTCCACTGCACCTCGGTGACCGAACAGTGGGCGACGGTCGCCGTCGTCGGCCCGAAGTCACGTGACGTCATCGCAAAGCTCGCCCCCGAACTCGACGTCTCCGCCGAGGCGTTCCCTTTCATGGCCTTCCGCGAGACGACGCTGGCCTCGGGCATCCCGGCCCGCGTCTGCCGGATCTCCTTCTCCGGTGAACTCGCCTTCGAGATCAACGTCTCGTCCTGGTACGGCCGAGCCGTCTGGGAACAGGTGCACGAGGCCGGGAAGCCGTACGACATCACTCCCTACGGCACCGAGACGATGCACGTCCTGCGCGCCGAGAAAGGGTTCATCATCGTCGGCCAGGACACCGACGGCACCGTCACCCCGCAGGACGCGAACATGGACTGGGTGGTCTCCAAGCGCAAGGACTTCATCGGGAACCGGTCCCACTCCCGAGCCGACACGACGCGCGCCGACCGCAAGCAGCTGGTCGGCCTACTGCCCACCGACCGTACGACACGACTGCCCGAAGGATCCCAACTCATCGCGCAGCACACGCCGTTGACCCCCGAGGCCGGGCCGGTGCCCATGCTCGGCCACGTCACCTCCAGCTACCACAGCGCCGCACTCGGCCGCCCCTTCGCCCTCGCCCTCGTCGCCGGCGGGCGGGCCAGGATCGGCTCGACCCTGCTCGCCCCGGTGGGCGACGACCTGGTGCCCGTCGAGGTCACCGACTCCGTCCTCTACGACCCGGAAGGGACCAAGCGCGATGGCTGAGCCCACGAACGATGCGCGCACCGGCCTGTCGGCATGGCGCGTGAGCCCTTTGGCGCATCTCGCGAAGCGGATGCGGGACGCGGCCGTCACCGGGGCCCGCGGTGTCACGCTGACCGAGTGGCCCTTCGTCAGCATGGTGAACGTGCGCGTCGACCCCGCCTCCGCGGCGGCGACCCGCATCGAGAAGACCTTGGGGGCACCACTCCCCCGCGAGCACGGCCAGACCACCACCTCCGGCGGCCACACGGCGTTCTGGCTCGGCCCCGACGAGTGGCTCGTGCTGACCCTGGGCGAAGCGGGGTCTGTGGTCGCCGAGTTGGGGGAGGCGCTCGCCGCGGATCCGGGTTCGGTCGTCGATGTCTCGGCGAACCGCACCACCCTCGAACTGAGCGGCCCGGCCGCCCGTCAGGTGCTGGAGAAGGGCTGCCCGCTGGACCTGCATCCTCGGGTCTTCGGTCCGGGCCGGGCCGTGTCGACCACGGTGGGACCGATCGCGGTCCTGCTCTGGCAGGTCGACGACGGGCCGACGTACCGGCTGCTGCCGCGCTCGTCGTTCGCCGATTACCTGGCGCGCTGGCTCATCGACGCGATGAGCGAATACCGCGGCCCCGAGGTGCGTTGACCGCACCGGGCTCGTTCGGCCCGCACTCGGTCCGTGTCGGCCCCTCCTCGCGCACGGTGGGGCCGACACGGGCGGCCCGGCGCTTCGCCAGTAGCTGGGCCGACCACCGCACGTACACGGACAGCCTCGCCAAGGTCACCACGACCATGCGCGACACCGGCCGGGACATGAAGGCCACATGCCAGGAGGCCGCCCGCGGCTGCCTCGCCGTCAACGTCACCGAATGCTGACACCTTGACTGATTCCCCGGCTTCCGCCGCGTCCCCCGCCCCCGCTTCCCCCACCCCTTCTCCGACCGGCCCCGCCACGGCGCCGGCCGAACATGTCCTCACCCTCGACTGCCCCGAGGCGCCTGGCATCGTCCACGCCGTCTCGCGGTTCCTCGTCGACCACGGCAGCGACATCATCGACAACCAGCAGTTCGGCGACCGCCGGGACGGCCACTTCTTCATGCGGGTGCACTTCGCCGCAGCCGGCGGCGAGAACACCACGCAGCCCACGCGCGACGACTTCGCCGCCGTGGCCGCCCCCTTCGCCATGCGGTGGCACCTCGAACCGGTCGGCACCCGCCGACGCGTGCTGATCATGGTGTCCCGCTACGACCACTGCCTCAACGACCTGCTCTTCCGCACCCGCAGTGGCGACCTGCCCATCGACGTGGTCGCGGTCGTCTCCAACCACCGCGACCACGAGCCACTCGTCACCTGGCACGGCATCCCCTTCTTCCACGTGCCGGTCACCGCCGCGACCAAGCCCCAGGCCGAGGCCCGACTCCTCGACCTCATCGACTCGTTCGACGTCGACGTAGTGGTCCTCGCCCGCTACATGCAGGTGCTCTCCGACGACCTGTGCACCCGGCTGCCCGGCCGGCTGATCAACATCCACCACTCGTTCCTGCCGAGCTTCAAGGGCGCCAAGCCCTACCACCAGGCCCACGACCGCGGCGTCAAACTCGTCGGCGCGACGGCCCACTACGTCACCGCCGACCTCGACGAAGGCCCGATCATCGCCCAGGAGGTCATCAGCGCCGACCACAGTCACACCCCCGAGGACCTGGCCGCCATCGGCCGCGACGCGGAATCGGCAGCCCTGGCCCGGGCCGTCCGCTGGCACTGCGAAGGCCGGGTGTTCGTCCAGGGGAGGCGCACGGTGGTGCTCCGCTGAGGGCGAGGGACAAAAAACCAGAGGGACAACGGACCGAAGAGACAGGGGGCAGAGGGGCAGCCACTTGCCGTGGGCCTCACGACCTTCTGGCTGTCCGCTGCCTCCATGTCGGTTCCCACACCTCGACGTCCGGGGTTCGTGCTCGTGTCGCCTCCAGGTGGGCGCGGAACGCGTCGAGCACCGGATGCCGATTGTCGCCGCGCCAGATCAGTGACATCGGGTAGACCGGCGTCGGGTTCCGCACCGGGATGCGCCGCAGGTCGTAGCTGTCGGGCCAGAGATAGCGCGATCCTTCGCCCACGAGGGTCGCCAGGTCGGCCGAGTCGGCGATCTCGTCCAGCAGCGCCTCGTTCCCGAAGACGGGCCCGACGACGTCGATCGTGAGCCCGAATGCGGCGGCGAACTCGTCGTAGTAGTCGGCCCACTCGGTGCCGGGTGCCATGCCGGGCATCCAGATGCGGTGTCCGGCGAGTTGTGCGGGCGTGACGCTGTCGGCGTCGGCCAGCGCATGGGAGGGGCCGACGAGCAACTCGTGCGGGTCGTCGATCACTCGGGCGGTCTTGATCGAGGCCGGCAGGTGATGCTCGGGGACGGTGATCGCGTGGAACGTCGCGTCGATCGTCCCGGCTTCGACGGCGGCGATCGCTGTGTCGACGTCGGCGTTCAGGGTGACGACGTCGAGCTCGATCTCGGGACGCGTGCGGTAGAAGTCCTGGAGGAGCACGGCCGGAGCGATCCGCCGGTTGAGGACGTCGACGCGCAGGGGGCGCCGGCCGGGGCGCACGGATGCGTCGGCCCGGTCTTCGGCCCGGAGGAGTTCGCGGGCGTGGGGCAGGAACGCCTGCCCGTCGATGGTGAGCTCGGCTCCGCGCGGGGTACGCGTGAACAGCCGCACCCCCAGATCCTTCTCCAGCACGGCGATGCGCTTGGAGACGGCTTGCTGGGTGATCGACAGGGCCACGGCGGCTTCCTGGAACTGGCCGGCGTCCGCAGCCGCGACGAAGGTGCGCACAGCGTTGAGATCCACCCGCCCACTCTATTCACACAGCATCCGGGGGGCCGTAGGGGCCGGAGCGCGGTGCGCTGCCGTGCCCACGGCCACGGCGTTGGCGGCAATGATCACGGCGATGGCCGTCCATGATGCCGGGTCGAGGTGCTGACCGAGTATCAGGAGACCCACCAGTGCCGCGCACACCGGGTTGACGCTCATGAAGATTCCGAAGAAGTGGGCGGGGACGCGTCGCAGCGCGAGCAGGTCGGCGAGGAAGGGCACCGCGGAGGACAGCACACCGGCTGCCAGCGCGCACAGGAGTGCGGTTGCGGTGGGCCGGTGCAGCCACAATGCGGTGATGCCGACCGGCACGTAGAGGGCGCCGGAGACGAGTGCGGCGGCCGCCGATCCTTCGATTCCGGGCAGGCGCTGCCCCACCGTGCGGTTGAGCAAGATGTAGCAGCCCCAGCACACGGCGGCGAGCAGGGCCAGTGCGATGCCCAGGTAGTCGGTGCTGGGCCGGGGCCGGGTGAGGACCAGTACGGCCGCGCAGGCGACGAGCGCGCAGACCAGGTCGACGCGGCGGCGGGAGCCGGCCAGCGCGACGGTGAGTGGCCCGAGGAACTCCAGGGTGACGGCCAGGCCGAGCCCGATCCGGTCGATCGCCATGTACAGCGTCAGGTTCATCGTCGCGAACACCAAGGCCAGTCCCATCACCGGCCGCCATTGTGTCGCGGTGAATCCGCGCAGGTTCGGCCGACCGGCGCTCAGCAGTACGCCGGCGGCGACCCATTGGCGCACCGCGACCACGCCGACCGGGCCCAGGACCGGGAAGGCGAGTGCAGCGACGGAGGCTCCGAGCTGGTTGGACAGGCCGCTGCCCAGCATCAGGGCCACCCCGGACCAGCGAGGTGAGGCGAGCTGCGGTGCGGTGGACACGGTCGGCTCCGCGCGAGCATCGGTTTTCATGCCGCGACCATCCGCCTGGTGGGCTCATACGCAAAATGCATCCGACGCCGGACCTATACGCTGGACGTATGGATGGTTCTACGGGTCTGGAGCTGCGGCACCTGCGTTGCCTGGTCGCGATCGTCGACACCGGAAGCTTCACCGACGCCGCGATCGAGCTGGGCGTGTCCCAGGCGTCCGTGTCCCGCACCCTGCTGGCCTTGGAGCGGATCCTCGGCGTACGGCTGCTGCACCGCACGAGCCGTACTGTCTCCCCCACCACCGCCGGCGTGGAGGTCCTGGCCCGCGCGCGGCACATGCTCGCCGATGCCGACGAGCTGGTCCGCCAGGCCACCACCGGTCACACGCGTCTGCGGATCGGCCACGCCTGGTCCGCGATGGGGCGGCACACCGCCGAGTTCCAGCGTCGCTGGCGCGACCGCTATCCCGACGTCGCACTTCACCTGATTCGCCACAACACTCCCACCGGCGGGCTCGCCGAGGGCCTGTGCGACCTGGCCGTCATCCGGACCGCCATCGACACCCGGCGCTACGCTCACGCCCTGGTCGGGCACGAGCGCCGCTACGTCGCGCTCGCCTCTGACGACCCGTGGGCCAGGCGCCGCGGCATCCGCCTGTCGGAGATCCGCGAGCGTACCCTCGTCGTGGACCGCCGCACCGGCACCACCACCCTGGACCTGTGGCCCGAAGGGGCCGGCCCCGACGTGGAGTACATCCAGGACGTCGACGACTGGCTCGCCGCCATCGCCACCGGCCGCTGCGTCGGCATCACTCCGCAGTCGACCGCCACCCAGTACCGTCGCGACGGCATCGCCTATCGCCTTCTGCGCGACACCGACCCGGTCCCCGTCCACCTCATCTGGCCCCTGCAGAGCCCGCATCCCGCCACCCATGCCGCCGTAGCCCTGCTGGCCGACCTCTATCGAGAGGACGCACGCAGCCCAAGGGCGTGAAGGGCTCAGCGGTGCGACCTGCCCGGCAGCCACAGCAGATACGGCGCTCTCACGAGCGCGGTCAGCGCGCCGACCGGCACGTCGAGCGGTACGGGAATGAGGCGGGCAGCGAAGTCGGCCGGCGTCAGCGTCACGGCGCCCCGTCAACGCCGTCCAGACGAGAGGCAGTTGGGACGTACGGGTCAGGAGGCGGTCGAGCTGCGGCGCGGGCAGGGCGACGAAGCCGGTGGGACCCGCGGCGCCGGTCGCGCTCGCCTCCGAGGACCACGCCGATCACGGTCAGACCGAGCCGGGCCCGGCGCACCCGGAAGCCGAGCACGGCGGCCATGTCGGGGCAGCCCTGAGGGGCGCAGGGCGCGGCTCGCCCACACGAGGGCGAGCAGGCCGAGCAGGAGGACGAGCCCATGCGGTCCGGCCTGGTCCGAGCCGCGCCCGTCGAGGCTGCCGGTCAGCCACAGTTCGACATCTCGGCCTGCCGGGTGCTCCGCTCGGCTCCAGTCACGCGTCAGCCGGTCACTGCTCCCCTCGGGCCTTGAGCCAGTTGGCGGCTCTGGTCGCCGAGGCCTGGGACAGCCAGGCGTCCTGGACGACTTCGGTCAGTTCCCTCAGCGTGAGTTCGCCGATCCGGCCGGCCCGGAGGAGTACCGAGAGATGACCGTCGAAATGGGGCGTGGTGAAGAACGGTGACGCTTGGTCCTGCACCAGGGCCTGCTTGTCGGATTCGGACGGCACCCAGAAGACGATCACGTCCGGGTAGCGCTCGCCGGTCCCGGGATCGAAGGCGTCCGGGCGAGGAGTGCGGAAGAAGACGAACGACTTGTGTCCAACCTGGTAGACCGGGTTACCGGCGGATCCCTGGACGACCGTGACGTGAGGCATCCCCAGTGCCAGCTCGTGCACGTCCTCGACCCGCGCCCGGCGCGATCTGGGCGACATGGCGGCAGGATACAAGGGGCACTCGGTGCGTTTCGGTCCACTCGGACCGGAGTTTCGTCGGCCGGTACGCCGGACCGTCTCACTGGATGCCAGGGCGGGGCGTCATTCACTGTCGCCACGGACCACGGCGGCGTAGCGGTCCCCCAGCGTGGTGCGAAGGTTCCTCAACTGCTGGGCGGCAACGGACGCAACATGTGATGAGGCGGGCTGTATCGCGGTGGTGATCCACCAGCTCGCGTCAGGCCGGCCATCCTCCATCCTGGTACGGAGCACGGTGTCGATCTCCGTCACATGTCGCGCGAAGGCCGTTGCCCACTCCTGCTCATCGGGACGCAGGAACGGTGAGCGCCTGAGAAGGAGCAGATTGACCCGCGTCAGTCGTTCCGTCGCGTCCTGGGCGTCGTACTCGACGACCAGGATGGATGCCCGCTGAGCCTCCTCCAGGTCGGAGAGCGCCTCCCACACCGCCCTGAGCGCCTCCACCCTCTGCACACGGAACTCCGCGCGCTGTTCACGCGCTTGGACGCGCCGCCACTGCCACAGTCCCGTCAGGGTGGCCAAGGCAGTTCCGACGAAGGTGAGGACTCCTACAGCGACCGCATCGGAAACCATACGGCGAAGCTACCGGCGTCCCGGATCAGGGAACCGGTCTTCAGACAAGGTTGCGGTCAATCCGAACCGACGGGGCGACGGTGGCCGCGAAGCTGTTGCCCGACGCGGCCACCCGGTGAAGGCCACCCCCGCCCGCGCGTCCGCTCCGCGCGGGCCAAGGCCCGCGAGGGTCACGCAGGCAGTCGCTCCAGCAGCGCCGTGAAATCGGTACCCGGCGGCAGCGTCCCGAAGGCGAGTCCGCGGTCCCCGGCGAGCCGCGAAGCGCAGAACGCGTCCGCGACGGCGGCCGGGGCGTGCCGGACCAGGAGCGCACCCTGCAGGACGAGTGCCGCGCGTTCGATGACCCGGCGGGCCCTCAGCGGCGCGTCCTCGGTGAGGACGAGTTCGCCCTGCAACTCCTGCCAGGCCGCGTCGAGCCGCTGATCGCGGCCCGCCGCCGCCTCGATCTCCGTACGGAACGCCTCCAGGGACTCGGGCTCACGGGCCAACGCACGCAGCATGTCCAGGGCGTTGACGTTGCCGGAGCCCTCCCAGATGCCGTTGAGCGGCGCATCGCGGTACAGGCGCGGCATACCTGAAGCCTCGTCATATCCGTTGCCGCCAAGGCATTCCAGGGCCTCTGCCACCGCTACGGGCTGCCGCTTGCACACCCAGTACTTGCCGACCGCCGTGGCGAGGCGCAGGAAGGCTCGCTCACCCTCGTCGCCGCGCTGGGCGCGGTCGGCGGCACCGGCCAGGCGCAGGGCCAGGGTCGTAGCCGCCTCGGACTCGATGCTCAGATCCGCGAGCACATTGCGCATCAGCGGCTGGTCGATGAGCTTGGCGCCGAACACCGAGCGGTGCCGGGCGTGGTGGGCGGCCTGGGCGAGGGCGGCACGGGTGCCGGCGGCGGAGCCGAGGACGCAGTCGAGCCGCGTCATGGTCACCATGTCGATGATGGTGCGGACCCCCTTGCCCTCGGCGCCGACGAGCCAGGCCACGGTGTCGTCGAACTCGGGCTCGCTCGAAGCGTTGGAGCGGTTGCCGAGCTTGTCCTTGAGGCGCTGGATACGGAAGGTGTTGCGGCTGCCGTCGGGCAGCACGCGCGGGACCAGGAAGCAGGACAGGCCGCCGGGTGCCTGGGCGAGTACGAGGAAAAGGTCGTTCATCGGGGCGCTGGTGAACCACTTGTGTCCGCGCAACCGCCAGGTCCCGTCGGCCTGTTCGGTGGCGGAGGTGGTGTTGGCGCGCACGTCGGTGCCGCCCTGCTTCTCCGTCATCCCCATGCCGGCGAGCAGGCCTCGCTTGCCGCCCGGGGCGTGGAGACCGGGTTCGTAGACACGGCTGGTGAGCAGGGGTTCGTAGATCTTGGCCAGGTCGGGGGCGTGGCGCAGGGCGGGGACGACGGCGTACGTCATGGAGACGGGGCAGCCGTGTCCGGCCTCGGTACTGCTCCACACCATGAAGGCGGCGGCCCGCGCCACATGCGCGCCGGGCCGTTCGTCCGCCCAGGCGCTGCCGGCCAGGCCCGCACCGACCGCCACGTCCATCAGTGCGTGGTACGAGGGGTGGAAGTCGACCTCGTCGATGCGGTTGCCGTAGCGGTCGTGGGTGCGCAGCACCGGCTCGAAGCGGTTGGCCTCGTCGGCCCAGCGCTGCACCTCCTCGCTGCCCGCGCGGCGGCCGATCCGGTGGAGGTCGTCGAGAGACCATGCGGCGCCCTCGCGGCGCACACCCTCCAGGAGGACCGGGTCGTCGGCGATGTCGTGGCCGGCCAACGGCGGTACCTGGTTGGTCACTTCGTGCGTCACGGCGGTGGGATTGCTGGACATGGGGCCTCCTCGGGGGGAGCGGGTGGGATTCAGGCGGTCGGGGCGCCCGCGCAGCGCAGCGCCGCGGCGCTGAGGTCGGCGAGGAGTTTCTCGGTGGCGTTCTCGTCGGGGGTACCGAGCGGGTCGACGAGCACTTCGCCGATGGCTCCGGTCAGGGCGGCCGCGGTGATCTCGGCGTTCTGCGGGGGCAGCCGGCCCGTCGCCGTACCCTCGCCCACCACCTCGGCCCACAGCGCGCGGTAGCGGCGGCGGAAGTCGAGTCGCTCGGCGCCGACCGCGGGTTCGGCGGGGGCGGCGAGCAGTGCGTAGGCGAGGCCGCGGTTCTCCAGGGCACGGCGGGCGAAGACCTCGACGCCGCGGCGGAGCCGTTCGACAGGGTCTCCCGGACCGTGCAGCACCTCACCCAAGACGTCGACCTCGCGTCCCGCGGCGCGCCGGAACACCTCCACGGCGAGGGCCGCCTTGGACGGGAAGTGCTGGTACACGGAGCCTGCCGCGATGCCCGCCGAGTCGGCGACAGCGGTCACGGACGCCTGTGACCAGCCCACTTCCGCCACGACCGAGGTGGCGCAGGAGATGAGGCGCTCTCTCGCGGCTTCGAGCCGACTGATTTCGGCTGGGGTCTTGCGGTAGGCCATGAAAGAAGTGAACCATGATTCAGAGTTTCCCGCCACGGTCGGTTCCGCCGGCCCGGCTCGTCAGGAGAACGTGATGCACCTCAGTGCCCTGCTGGACAGCGTGGTTCGCTCGGCCGGCGACAAGGAAGCGGTCGTCTATCGCGAACAGCGGTGGAGCTACCGGGAGTTCGACGAAGCCGCCCGGCGCGCCGCGACGGTACTGAGCGAGGCCGGACTGCGGCCGGGAGACCGTCTCGCGGTGATGACGTACAACACCCCCGCCTTCCTGTTCGCGGCGTTCGGCGCCTGGTATGCGGGCGCCACCCTGGTGCCCGTGAACCACAAACTGCAGACGGCCGAGGTGACGCGCCAGCTCCAGCACTGCGGAGCCCGGCTGATGCTCGTCGACGCGGAGATCGGCGAGCGCGCGACCGAGGCCGCCGACGCGGTGGACGTGCCCTGGCTGGTCAGCCATCCCGACGCCTACCCGGACACCCGTCCCGTGGACTGCTTCGAGTCCCGCTTGGCGCGTGCCGAGCCGTATCGCGGGGAACCGGGCCCGGACAGCGGCATCGCGCAGATCCTCTACACGTCGGGCACCTCCGGGACCCCCAAGGGCTGTGTACACACGCACCGCGGTGTCGCCCTGACGGCCGAGTACACCGCAAACGCCATCCCCCTCCGCCGCGACGAGCGGTTCCTGATCTGCATGCCGATCTGGCACGCGTCCCCGCTCAACAACTGGGCGCTGGCCACGCTGTCGCTGGGGGCCACGGTCGTTCTGCAGCGCGAGTACGACCCGCGCGGCATGCTGGAGACGATCCAGCGCGAGCGGGTCACCGCGATGTTCGGGGCACCGATCGCGCTCATCGCCCCGGTGCAGACCGTCGCCGACTTCGCCGACTTCGACCTGACATCCGTACGCGCCTGGATCTACGGCGCCGGGCCTCTGGACGCGGACACCGCGCGCCGGCTGATGAAGGCATACGGTTCGCAGGACTTCCACCAGGTGTACGGGATGAGCGAGATGGGCCCCGCGGGGACCTCGCTCTCCCCCGCCGAGCAGGTGACGAAGGCCGGTTCGATCGGGCGCGGCGGCATACCCGGCGTGGATCTCCGGGTCGTACGCCCTGACGGCACGGACGCCGGATCGGGTGAGACCGGGGAGATCTGGCTGCGCTCGGACACGCGCATGGTCGGCTACCTGGACGACGAGGCCGCCACAGCCGAGGTGTTCGCGGGCGACTGGTACCGCAGCGGCGACCTCGGACGGGTCGACGAGGACGGCTTCGTCACGGTCGTGGACCGGATGAAGGACGTGATCATCACCGGCGGCGAGAACGTCGCCTCGCAGGAGGTGGAAGGCGCGCTGCGCGGCCATCCCGACGTGCTCGACGTCGCCGTCGTCGGCCGCCCGCACCCGCAGTGGGGCGAGACGGTGGTGGCCGTCGTGGTGCCGCACGACGGTACGGAACCGGACCTGGCGGGCGTGCGCGCGTGGCTCGAGACACGGATCGCCCGCTACAAGATCCCGCGCGAGCTGGTACTGCGCCGGGAGCTGCCGCGTACACCGTCGGGGAAGATCACCAAGCATGTGCTGCGGGCCCAGCTGACCGAGCCGGCGCGCTCGGTGAGCGGCTGAGCTTCCACATCCCGCGGGCCGTGCCCCGTGCGCATCACGGGGTACGGCCCGCGTAGGGTCGCCGCATGGCGGAGGAACAGGTGGAGCGGGCACGCCGGGGTCCGGGGCGACCTCGCCAGGAACACGTCACGCAAGCTGTGCTGGACGCCGTCGTCGACCTGGTGGCGGAGAGCGGAATGGCCGCGCTCACGATGGACGCCGTCGCGGCCCGCGCCGGGGTGAGCAAGCCGGCCATGTACCGGCGCTGGTCCACCAAGCAGGACCTGGTCATCGCCGCCGCGGAGTCGCGGATCGGGCCGCTGACCGTGCCCGACATGGGGGACTTCCGGGCCGAGCTGCGGGCCGTTCTGACGGCGCGCATGAAGGCCTACCGGCGGCCGGGGATCGGCCGCCTGCTGGCCGGGGTGATCGGTTCCGCCGCCGAGGCGGGAGCGGAGCCGGGGGCCTATCGCGCCTACACGGCCCGCGTGATGAGCGAGACGCGGCACCTGCTGGAGCGCGGTCTCGCGCGCGGCGATGTCAGGCCGGACGTCGATGTGTCCGCCGCCTCGACGCTCGTGGCGGCGTCACTGGTCTTCCGGATGGTCGGCGAGCAGCAGATGCCCGACGAGTCGCTCGTCGAGTCGGTGGTGGACCTGATCGGCCGGGCGGTCGACGCCCGGCCCCGACCTTGAACCGACGTCCCTCCACCTCCTTCGCGCAGGGCACTTCATCGTGCCCGCGCGCACTTCGCCATGCCCGGATGTTCGCCAACGACAAGCTGCCCGGCAGACTGGAACGCCTCACGGCCTACGCCACCGATCCGAGGGCGAGCAGGCTGCCGGGCGTCTTCGCGTAGGCCCTGTCCGGCTGAGCGGGTTCCGGTCACCAGGCCTCCGTCTCGGGTGCCTGCGGCAGGTGGGGTGCGATGTCACGTTCCCGGGCCCGCAGGCGCAGGGCGAGCAGCGGGAAGACGAGGACCGAGATCATCGCCGCGCCGACCAGGGCCGCCGCCTCGCTCTTCTTCACGACACCGTCGCCCACGCCGATCGCTGTGATGGCCACGACGAGCGGAAGGCAGGTGGAGGAGTAGACCGTCAGCGCCCGGCGGCTGAGCGGTGACAGGTCCCGCGGCGCGAGTGCGTACGCCGGCAGTCCCCGCACGACCACGAAGAGTACGAGGAAGACCGGCAGCAGCAAAAGTGCGTGACCGCCGTCGAGGAGCGACGCGAGGTCGAACTCGATGCCGGTGACGATGAAGAAGAGGGGGACGAGGAAGCCAAAACCCATCGCCTCCACCCTGGTCAGAATCTCCTCGCTGCTCTCCGGTGCCGAGCCCTGGAGCACGAGCCGGGTGAGCAGTCCGGCGGCGAAGGCGCCGAGGAGCACGTCGAGGCCGAGTTCCTGCGACAGCGCCAGCATCGCGACCAGCAGGAGCATCACGAACCGGACCGCGAACTGCGCGCTGGTGTGCAGGGTGCTGCGGATGATCTGGCTGAACCACGGCCGGCGCGGGCGCATGGCCAGGAACACGGCGGCGGCGGTGATGGCGGCGAAGATGGCGAGAACCACCGTGGCCGCCCCTGGTTTGCGGCCGCTGAGCAGCACCGCCATGGCGATGATGGGCCCGAACTCGCCGACCGCCCCGAACGCCATCATCACCGTGCCGAACCGGCCCTCCAGATCCCCGCTGTCCCGCAGGATGGGCAGCACCGTACCCAGCGCCGTACTGGTCAGCGCGGTGCCGATGATGACGGCGCGCGCCCAGTCCAGGCCCGTCAGGGCCAGCGCCACACCCAGCCCCAGAGCCAGGGAGACCACCCAGGCCCAAACGGATCGGCGCAGCGTGTCCCCTCGGATGGCGGCGAACTGGATCTCGTACCCGGCCAGAAAGATGAGCATCGACAGGCCGAGCTCCGAGAGGACGTTGATGACCTCTCCCCCGTGCGCCCAGCCGAGTACGTCGGGACCGATGAGGATCCCCAGCACGATCTCGAAGATGACCACGGGGATGCGGACCCACCGGCCGACGCCGTGCGCCAGCAGCGGTGCCAGAACGGCGGCCGCCATGATGAGGATGAGCGTTCCCGCCTGTCCCACACCGTCCCCCTGTTCCGCAGCGGATCACGCTCTTCCGACCATCGGCCAAGCGGGCTTCCGGCGCATGCGAGAGCGGACCGTGCGGGTGAGGGGCGCCGGCCGGGGAACCGAGGTCGGCGGTACGAGCCCACGACAGCCCGTGCGGACCAGCCCGTTCCGCACCGGCCGCCGTGAGCCAGGGTGCACCCGATTGCCCCAGGACCCAACCGGCACACGTTGCAGCCCAACTCGCCCCGAACCGCTACGTGTTCCCCTCCAGCCGGTTCAGCCGAGACGCGTTCAGCCTCGCGGCCTGGCGCGTGAGGTGGTCGCGCTCGGCGAGGTTGGGTGCCTTCCTGGCCGCCTCCGCGTACAGCCGCGCCGCCGCCGCCAGATCGCCGCCGCGCTCGTGGAGGTACGCCGCCACCGCGGTGTGGCGCGGCAGCGAGTCGTTCAGCTCCGCGAGCGCCGCCAGGCCGGCGCGTGGTCCGTCGGCCTCGCCGACGGCCACTGCGCGGTTGAGCCGGACGACCGGGCTGTCCGTCAGACGCGCGAGCTCGTCGTACCACTCGACGATCTGCACCCAGTCGGTCTCCTCGGCTGCCGGCGCATCGGCGTGGAGCGCCGCGATGGCGGCCTGGGCCTGGAACTCGCCCAGACGGTCGCGGGCGAGGGCCGCCTGGAGGATCTCGACGCCCTCGGCGATCGACTCGGTGTCCCAGCGGGCGCGGTCCTGTTCGGCGAGCGGCACCAGGCTGCCGTCGGGCGCTGTGCGGGCGGCGCGCCGGGCGTGGTGGAGCAGCATGAGGGCGAGCAGCCCCCTCACCTCTGGATGGTCGATCGCGGCCGCGAGCTGCCGGGTGAGGCGGATGGCCTCGGCGGCGAGGTCCACATCGCCGGAGTAGCCCTCGTTGAAGACCAGGTAGAGGACGCGCAGCACGGTGGCGACGTCGCCGTGCCGGTCGAACCGCACGCCGGAAACCGTGCGCTTGGCCCGGCTGATGCGCTGCGCCATCGTCGCCTCGGGCACCAGGTAGGCCTGGGCGATCTGGCGGGTGGTGAGCCCTCCGACGGCGCGCAGGGTGAGCGCGACGGCGGAGGACGGCGTCAGCGACGGGTGGGCGCACAGGAAGTAGAGCTGGAGCGTGTCGTCCGCCGCGGGCGCGGGGCCGGGCGCCGGTTCCTCTTCGACGAGGTCCTCGCGCCGGCGGCGGGCGGCGTCCGACCGGGCCGCGTCGAGGAACTTGCGCCAGGCCACGGTGACCAGCCAGCCCTTCGGGTCCCGCGGCTGCTCGGCGGGCCAGACGCGGACCGCCTCGACCAGTGCGTCCTGTACGGCGTCCTCGGCCGCCGCGAAGTCGGCTCCGCGGCGGACGAGGATCGCGAGCACGCCCGGCGTGAGGCTCCTGAGCAGGGCCTCGTTCACCTGAGAGGTCACGTGGGAGGTCACTCCGTGATGGTGGGCGGCTCGGTCAGGAACGGGCGCAGCTCGAGCCACTCGTGGATCGGCCTCCCGCCCGCTCCGGGGGCGGCCGACAGTTCCCCGGCCAGTTCGACGGCACGCTCGTAGTTGTCGACGTCGATCACCATCCAGCCGGCGATGACGTCCTTGGTCTCGGCGAACGGTCCGTCGGTGACCGGCGGGCGCCCCTCCCCGTCGTACCGCACCCACGCGCCTTCGGGGGCGAGCGCCTGGCCGTCGACGAACTCGCCGGTCTTCTCGAGCCGGTCCGCGAAGTCCCGCATGTACTGCATGTGCGCCGAGATCTCCTCGGGCGTCCACTTCTCCATGGGGACGTCGTTGACCGCGGCCGGAGCTCCCCGGTAGTGCTTCAGCAGCAGGTACTTGGCCATCGTGTTCTCCTCGGTGGTGGTGCGCCCCATTGTGGTCGCGTTCACCCCAGGGACGCAGCGGGCCAGGGATTCTCGACATCGCGGTCGAAGTTTTTTTCTGGTTCTCGTGGGTGGTCTCGGTGAACGACGTCTCCCGGGCCCAGGCCGATCCAACGCCGGCCATCAGGGTCAGTTGTTTCGCAGGGCGGCGAGGGTGGTGTTCAGGTCGGTGCGGTCCGTGCGGTTGTACGGAAGCTTCCCGAGCAGGGTGGCCATGGCGCAGCTGTTGGAGAGCGCGGAGTAGACGAGGCCGGCGGCGATGCCTGCGGAGAGCAGCTGGAAGGCGGGGTGGATCACCAGGCCCAGGAGCAGGCCGAGAAGGACGACGGAACCTGCGGTCAGGCGGACTTGGCGGTCCATGGCCCACTTGGGTGCTGCGGTGGCGGCGGGACGGTGAAGGTCTCCTCCCGCCGAGGCCCATGCGGCGGTTCCGCCTTCGAGACTGGTGGCGGGTATGCCGTTACGGGACAGGGTGACGCTCGCGTTCTGCGAGCGGGCGCCGGAAGCGCAGACCACGAGCAGGTCGCTGCGGTCGGCCGCCTCGCGAAGGGTGGGCAGTGCCTGTTCGAGGTCGTCGAGGGGGATGTTGTGGGCACCGGGCAGGTGTCCGCCGGCGTACTCGCCGGGGGTGCGTACGTCGATGACGACCAGGGTGTGCAGACGTTCCCGGACGGCGCCGGTGGTGAGGGTGGTCGTATTCATGGGTTTCTGTCCTTCGGTTCTGGCGGGGCTGGGTCAGATGAGGCTGTCGAGGAGCATGAAGGCTGCAACGGCCAGCAGGACGTAGGCGAAGACGTGTTGCAGGCGGTTGCCGGAGATCTTCGCCGCGAGGCGCTTGCCGTCCCAGGCGCCGAGGATCGCGGCTGCGGTGAAGGGGGCGATGACGGCCCAGTCGAGGCCGTCGCCGGTGCCGGTGCGGGTGGCCAGTGCGGCGAGCGAATTGATGACGATGACCAGGAGGCTCGTGCCGACGGCGGTCTTCATTCGCAGGCCGAGGACGCCGACCAGGGCGGGCACGGCGAGGAACCCTCCGCCGACGCCGAGCACCCCCGTCACGGCGCCGAGCCCGGCTCCGGATCCTGCGGCTCTGGGCGGCCGCACGGGGCGGTCTTCTGCGGGACTGTCGTGTACGGGACTGCCTTGTACGGGGCCGTCTTGTACGGGGCCGTCTTGTACGGGGCCGTCTTGTACGGGGCCGTCTTGTACGGGGCCGTCTTGTGCCGGGCCGTCTTGTGCCGGGCTGCTGGGACGGAGCATCCGCCAGGCGGCGAGTGCGGCTGTCATCGAGAAGGCGATGGTCAGCGCGGTGGCGGGGATGTGGCCTGCCGCGAGTCCGCCGAGCATGGCGGGGCCGATGCCCGCGGCGGCGAACAGCAGCCCGGACCGCCAGCGGACGTTGCCGTCCCGGGCGTGAGCGGCCAGTGAGCTGATGGATGTAAGGGTGACGATGATCAGGCTCGCGGTGGTGGCGGCGACGGGGGTGAAGCCGAGCAGGTAGATCAATGCGGGCACGGCCAGAACGCTGCCGCCCCCGCCGAGTCCGCCCAGTGCCAGGCCGACCACCGCGCCTGCCATCAGGGCAAGGATGAGCACACTCATATGCGATCGCGATTGGGGCCGAGGCCTGCATTGAGGCCGAGGCCGGGATTGAGGCCGAGGCCGGGACGGAAAAGGGACATGGCGGGACCAGGACTCCTAGCGGTGTCGATCAAGGGGCTCAGGCGGCAGCGCGGACGGTCAGGCCGGCCTCTGCCGCCCGGTCGAAGCCGTCGTCGACGGCGACCACGTCGCGCCCGGCCGCGTCCAGCAGCGAGGCCGCGATCCCGGCCCGCATACCGCCGGCGCAGTGCACCCACACCTGCCCGGCGGGCACCTCGTCGATCCGCTGGTGCAGTGCGTGTACGGGAATGTGGACCGAGCCCTCGACGTACCCGTCGGCGCGCTCGGAGTCGCGGCGCACATCCAGGACCACCGGCGGCACCTCTGCCCGGGAGAGCTCGGCGGCCAGGTCGGCGAAGGCCGCCCGGCGGAACGATGCCGGAACCTGGCCGGGGCGCAGCCAGTCGGACGGGCTGCCGGTGGCGGCTGCCGCGGGGTGGTCGATCCCGACCCGGACCAGTTCGCGCTGGGCGTCGGCGAGCTGCTGGGGTGTGTCGGCGAGCAGGGTGACGGGTTTGCCCCACGGAATCATCCACGCGAGGTAGGTGGCGATCTTGCCGTCGGCCTCGAAGTTGAACGAGCCCGCGACATGGCCCTGGGCGAACGCGACGCGGTTGCGCAGGTCCACGACCCATTCGCCGGCTGCGAGCCGAACCCCGATCTCTGCGGCATCCGCGCGCCGGGGGGCGGTCAAATCGACGGGGTCCGGGCCGGCGGAGTTGGCCGGGCCCATGTGCGCGTAATAGGCGGGGACGTCCTCCAGGCCGGCCAGCAGACCGGCGACGAAGGAGTCGACGTCCTGGACCAGGGCGGCGTTCACGGCCTTCTCCCGGCCGATGGTGCTCGCCTCACCCTCGGCCTGCCCGGAGGAACAGAAGGAGCCGAAGCCATGGGTGGGCAGGATCGAGGTGTCATCAGGCAGCTCGGCGGCGAGGCGGTGCGCGGAGGCGTGCTGGGCGCGGGCCAGGTTCTCCGTGAGGCGCGGTTCGACCAGGTCGGGGCGACCCACGGTGCCCATGAGCAGGGATCCGCCGGTGAACGCGGCGACCGGCGTCCCGGCTTCCTCCAGGACGTACGCGGTGTGGTGCGGGGTGTGGCCGGGGGTCGCCAGGGCCCGCACGGACAGTTCCTCGTCGATCTCGATCACGTCGCCGTCATGGACCGGGATACGGGCGAAGGCGACCTGCGCGGCGGCCGGTACCAGGTAGGCGGCTCCGGTGACCCGGGCCAGTTCCAGACCGCCCGTCACGTAGTCGTTGTGGATGTGCGTCTCCACCACGTGCGTGATGCGCGCGCCGCGACGCGCGGCCGCCGCGATCACTTGGTCGATGTCACGCGGCGGATCGACCGCCACGGCGGCCCGGGCACCCCCGGCCAGGTAGTGCCGGTTGCCCAGACCCTCGATGTCGATGGTGTCGACGAAGAACATGTGCCGTTCACTTCCTCGGATGAATACCCCCCCCGGGTATTAATTTCACCGTAGCAGATTACCCCCGGGGGTATACTCGGAGGAGATTTCGCCCCGTTCATCCAGACTCGGGGAGTACGGACACCGTGCCCCGGCCGCGAACGAAGCAGCGGGCAGACTGGACCGCGCGCTCGTCCAACTCACCAAGGAGCCCAACGGATGACCCCGACCGTGCCGAACCCGGCCCCCAAGGCCACTGCGGCCACCACCGCCCACGACGAAGCCTCCGCGCGCGCAGTGCTCAACCGCCTGCGCCGCGCTCAGGGGCAGCTGGCTGGAGTCATCACGATGGTCGAGGAAGGCCGCGACTGCCGGGACGTCGTCACCCAGCTCGCCGCCGTCAGCCGCGCGCTGGACCGCGCCGGCTTCAAAATCATCGCGGGCCGCATGCGCGAATGCCTGACCGCCACCGAGGACGGCGGCACCCCCGCCATGAACGAGGCGGAGCTGGAAAAGCTCTTCCTCACGCTGGCCTGATCACAGCTCGGGGGGTGGGACACAGCGCCCCGCCCCCAGAAACCCCCGCCCTCACCGCACACGACGACGCCACCCTCTGAGCGCACGATGCAGCCGCCCGTACCCGCGGCGCGTCGGCGCACGCCGTACCGGGGCGGGACAGCCTGCGGAACTACTGTCGACCGCATGGACGGTGATCGCGGAACATGGCGTAGGTGTTCTCTTGCCGGCGCGGTGTTTGCCGTGTGTATGGCCGGGACCACCCTGCCGACCCCGCTCTACGGGCTCTACCAGGACAAGTTCGGGTTCTCCGAGCTGACGGTGACCGTCGTCTATGCGGTGTACGCCTTCGGGGTCATCGGTGTGCTGTTGCTGGCGGGCAACGCATCGGACGCTGTCGGGCGGCGGCCGGTGCTGTTGTGGGGCCTGGGGTTCGCGGCGGCCAGCGCCGTCTGCTTCCTCAGTGCCACCGGGCTGGGGTGGCTGTATGCGGGGCGGCTGCTCTCCGGGTTTGCCGCCGGGCTGTTCACCGGGGCCGCCACCGTGTACGTGATCGAGTTGGCGCCGCACGGCGGTGGCTCCCGGGCCACGTTCGTGGCGACCGCCGCCAACATGGGCGGGCTGGGCTGCGGTCCGCTGCTCGCCGGACTGCTCGCCCAGTACGCCGCCTGGCCGCTGTACCTGCCCTTCGCCGTGCACCTCGCGCTGGTGGCCGCCTCGGCCGCCGTGTTGCTGTGGCTGCCGGAGACCGTGGCCGAGCGGCGGGCACTGAGCACCGTGCGGCCACAGCGGCCCAGCCTGCCCGCGCAGGTGCGGCCGGTGTTCGGGCCCGCCGCGATCGCCTCGTTCGTGGGGTTCGCGTTGTTCGGGGTGTTCACCTCGGTCAGTCCGGCGTTCCTCGCCGAGTCCCTGGACGTGGACAACCATGCCGTGAGCGGTCTGGTCGTCGCGCTCGCCTTCTTCGCCTCGACCGCGGGGCAACTGGCGGTCACCCGGGTCGGGATGGAGCGGTCACTGCCGCTGGGCTGCGCCGCACTCCTCGCCGGTCTGGCGCTGCTCGCGGGCGCGCTGCGGTGGGACCTGTTGCTCCTGGTGGTGCTGAGCGCGCTCGTCGGCGGTACGGGGCAGGGGCTGGCATTTCGTGCGGCGCTCGGCGCGGTGGCCGAGGCGTCTCCCCCGGACCATCGCGCGTCGGTGATCTCCACGCTGTTCGTGGTGGCGTACGCGGGCATCTCCGTACCGGTCATCGGTGTCGGAGTACTGACCGGCCCGATCGGCCTGGAAGGTGCCGGGCTCGTGTTCATCGCGGTCATGGCGGTCCTCGTGTCGACCGCGGGCGTCTACCTGGTCCGGCGGCCGCGTCGTACGACACCTGAGCACACACGCCCTGCCCCGTAGCGTCTGCGACCGGCGTGCTCGGGCGGCAGCCGGCGCAACGAAGCCCCGCCCACATCGTTGATCAACCTATGAAGATCACCTTCGCGCGGCTGCAGCCACGCCTCACGGCTGCAGCCGTCGCCGCCCTGGTACTGGGACTTACGGGCGCCGGAAGCTCGCCGGCCGCGAGCTCCGCCGCGGCTGATTGCCCAACGGCAGAGCTCTTCGCCACCAACAACACCGCGGTCATCACGGACCCGGACGACCCCAGGATTCACACCCGTCTCACACGCTTCGACCACGAAGTGCGCGGGATCATCCGCGCCAACGGGGCCTCACCCGTCGCCTCGAAGCTCCTGGAGGGAGTCTTCTGGTCCGGCGATCTCAAACAGGCCACCTACGAGCGTTCACGCGAGTTCGACATCGACAGGATCGGCCGTGACGGGCTCAACCACATCGCCGGTGTCATCGCCAAGACGTACCGTCAGGAGTCCGTGCTCACCTTCCGCTGCCTGCCGCGCACATCGCCGGAGACGGACGCACTCGAAATCGAGGCGCCCGGCGTCAGCGCGAACCGGCTGCACGACGAGCTGGTCGCGGACCCGGTGGCCCGCGACGAACTCGGCGGCGGCTCGGTCACCGTCGACGGCCGGCTCATCCTCATCGCCCCGCTCGCCGACCTTCAACTGGCCCGGGAGTTCACCGCCAAGCTCGGTGTCGACTGGCGGACGACCCAAGTGCACTACGGGGACAGGGAATTCGTGAGCTGAATCAGGAGCGTGCCGGCACTCTCACGGCCTAAGCAGCACCGGCGCGCCCGTGCGGCCCCGAGGGGTGCTCGGCCGGACCGGGTGTCGGCCGGACCCCAGCATGGCCGTTGAGCGCATAGGCCATCTGGTACCGCGCCTCTTCAGCCACCAAGCGGGCCTCCGCCACGACGTCACCGCGTTCACGTACCAGACTCTCGTAGACCGGCAGATGATCGTTTCCCGCTGAGTTGTGATTCACAGGGCTGGTCCTTATCGGTATGTGGGGCTGCCGTCCGGTAATGCGGGCTCAAACGCGGTTGAGTCGCGCGGCGATCCCATGCCCGACCAGCAGGTAAATCACTGCCGGCAGACCGTAATTGAGGAGAACGCGAAGGCCTTCTGTGTCCATGGTGAAAACATCCTGTGACCACCAGGCCAGCCAGTCGGCCGTTCCGTGCACGAACTCGACGAAGACGTTGTCCTGGTTGGCTTCGAGCAGGTAGAGCAGAATCCACAGACCCAAGAACACCGCGGCTATGTCAGCGATGGTGTGGATGACCAGCCCCGCCCGCCGGGCACCGCCCTCGCGCCGCTCAGGGCGCCGTGGCGGCTGAGGGGGCTGCTGGTACTGGTCGTAGGGGTGGGGCGGTCCGGCCATCGGGTCGGTATTGCTCACGGGAATCCAATCTGACGCGTCACCTTGCAGGCTGAGGCAGGGGCGGACATCGCTTCTGACTCTCTCAGGCAATCGCCTGCCGCACTACGCGCACAAGGCGTCGCGCGGGGCCTGTACAACTCTGCGTCACGCAACCGCCGTCGCGTTACACGGCCATCGGAATATCCCAAATATGGTCAGGTAATCGGCAACTTGCCTAAATGTGCGAGCGGGGGATCCATTTCAGGGTCGAACGCCTCGCGCCGGTGTGCCCATTTCGTGCGTTCCTCGTGACGCCTTCATGTGAATACCTCACTTGCTGTTCACGTTGCGGTGGATGGTGAGATTCGGCGATCTTCTCCAGGGCCAACTCATAAGCGGTACCAACCGTTTCAGCGTCCATGAAGCCACGCGATTCCGCCGAGTCGGGGTTCCCATGTCGTCGCAGGCAGCAGCCCTGTCCGGAGCGTGCCCCTGGGCCGCCGTGCACCGACACCCGACGCTGCCGCGTGTGACGTAGTGCACCTGGATGTCTGGAGTGCAGAGGTGGCATGATCCGGGAGCGTGACGCCCCGCAACCCGACAGTTCGCCCATTCCGGGCGACGGAAGGACATGCGCATGTTCCGTAAGGTGCTCGTCGCCAACCGCGGAGAGATCGCGATCCGGGCGTTCCGCGCCGGCTTTGAGCTAGGGGCTCGAACCGTCGCGGTGTTCCCCCACGAGGACCGCAACTCCCTGCACCGGATGAAGGCGGACGAAGCCTACGAGATCGGCGAGGCCGGGCACCCCGTGCGGGCCTATCTCTCCGTCGAGGAGATCATCCGTGCGGCGCGCAAGGCGGGCGCCGACGCCATCTATCCCGGGTACGGCTTCCTGTCCGAGAACCCCGAACTGGCGCTCGCGTGTGAGCGTTCCGGCATCACGTTCGTCGGGCCGAGCGCGGAAACGCTCGAGCTGACGGGGAACAAGGCGCGTGCCGTGGCCGCGGCCCGCGCGGCCGGCGTCCCGGTTCTTGGCTCCTCGCAGCCCTCCACCGACGTCGACGAGCTGGTCCGGGCGGCCGACGATCTCGGTTTCCCCCTCTTCGTGAAGGCCGTGGCCGGGGGCGGCGGACGCGGCATGCGGCGTGTCGAGGACGCGGCGACGCTGCGCGAGTCGATCGAGGCGGCGGCCCGTGAGGCCGAGTCGGCGTTCGGCGACCCGACCGTCTTCCTGGAGAAGGCGGTCGTCGAGCCCCGGCACATCGAGGTGCAGATCCTCGCCGACGGCGAGGGCCGCGTCATCCATCTCTTCGAGCGCGACTGCTCCTTGCAGCGACGCCACCAGAAGGTGATCGAGCTGGCCCCCGCGCCGAATCTCGATCCCGAGGTACGCGAGCGGATCTGCGCCGACGCCGTGAAGTTCGCCCGGCAGATCGGCTACCGCAACGCGGGCACCGTGGAATTCCTCCTCGACCCCGCCGGACAGCATGTGTTCATCGAGATGAATCCGCGGATCCAGGTCGAGCACACGGTGACCGAGGAGGTCACCGATGTGGACCTCGTCCAGGCCCAACTGCGGATCGCCGCCGGCGAGACGCTGGACGACCTCGGCCTGTCCCAGGACACCGTCCGCCTCAACGGTGCCGCGCTGCAGTGCAGGATCACCACCGAGGACCCGGCCAACGGTTTCCGCCCCGACACCGGCAAGATCAGCGCCTACCGTTCCCCTGGCGGCTCCGGAATCCGGCTGGACGGCGGCACCACCCATGCCGGTACGGAGATCAGCGCCCACTTCGACTCGATGCTGGTCAAACTCACGTGCCGGGGACGGGACTTCGAGACGGCGGTCGGCCGGGCCCGGCGGGCCGTCGCCGAGTTCCGCATCCGTGGTGTGTCGACGAACATCCCCTTCCTCCAGGCCGTTCTCGACGATCCCGACTTCGCCGCCGGACGCGTCACCACCTCGTTCATCGAGAAGCGGCCCCATCTGCTGACCGCCCGTCACTCGGCGGACCGCGGCTCGAAGTTGCTCACCTACCTCGCCGACGTCACGGTCAACAAGCCGCACGGCGAGCGGCCCCCGCTGATCGATGCGGCGACCAAGCTGCCGCGGCTGCCCGAAGGCGCACCGCCCGCCGGCTCCAAGCAGAAGCTGACCGAGCTCGGCCCCGAGGGCTTCGCCCGGTGGCTGCGCGCCTCGCCCACCATCGGCGTCACCGACACCACGTTCCGGGACGCGCATCAGTCGCTGCTCGCCACCCGGGTCCGCACCAAGGACCTGCTCGCCGCGGCACCGACCGTGGCGCAGACGGTGCCGCAGCTGCTCTCGCTGGAGTGCTGGGGCGGCGCGACCTACGACGTCGCGCTGCGCTTCCTCGCCGAGGACCCGTGGGACCGGCTCGCCGAACTGCGCGCGGCCGTGCCCAACATCTGCCTGCAGATGCTGCTGCGCGGCCGTAACACCGTCGGCTACACGCCGTACCCCACCGAGGTGACCCACGCCTTCGTGGAAGAGGCGGCCGCGACCGGCATCGACATCTTCCGGATCTTCGACGCCCTGAACGACGTGGGTCAGATGCGGCCCGCCATCGACGCGGTGCGTGAGACCGGCTCGGCGGTCGCGGAGGTCGCCCTGTGCTACACCTCTGACCTGTCCGACCCGTCGGAGAAGCTCTACACGCTCGACTACTACCTGCGCCTCGCGGAGCAGATCGTGGACGCGGGAGCCCATGTGCTCGCGGTCAAGGACATGGCGGGGCTGCTGCGCGCTCCCGCGGCGGCAAAGCTCGTCTCCGCGCTGCGCAGGGAGTTCGATCTGCCCGTGCACATCCACACCCACGACACCGCGGGTGGCCAGCTGGCCACCTATCTCGCGGCGATCCAGGCGGGCGCGGACGCGGTGGACGGAGCGGTGGCGTCGATGGCGGGCACCACCTCGCAGCCATCGCTCTCGGCGATCGTCGCCGCCACCAACCACTCGGAGCGGCCGACCGGCCTCGATCTTCAGGCGGTCTGCGATCTGGAGCCGTACTGGGAGAGCGTGCGCAAGATCTACGCGCCGTTCGAGGCGGGCCTGTCCTCACCGACCGGCCGCGTCTACCACCACGAGATCCCGGGCGGCCAGCTCTCCAATCTCCGGACCCAGGCCATCGCCCTCGGGCTCGGCGACCGCTTCGAGGACATCGAGGCCATGTACGCCGCCGCCGACCGGATCCTCGGCCACCTCGTGAAGGTCACCCCTTCGTCCAAGGTGGTCGGCGACCTCGCGCTGCACCTCGTGGGGGCCGGGGTGTCGCCTGCGGACTTCGAGGCCGAGCCGAACTCGTTCGATCTCCCGTCCTCGGTCATCGGATTCCTGCACGGCGAGCTGGGTCTGCCGCCCGGCGGGTGGCCGGAGCCGTTCCGCACCAAGGCGCTGCAGGGACGCGCAGACCCCGAGCCGATGCGCGAGCTGTCCGCCGAGGAGCGCGCCGGGCTTGCCAAGGACCGGCGGGCGACGCTGAACCAGCTGCTGTTCCCCGGCCCGACCAAGGACTTCGAGAACCACCGGCAGGCCTACGGCGACACCAGCGTGCTGGCGAGCAAGGACTTCTTCTACGGCATCAGCCCCGGGCGCGAGTACTCCGTGGACCTGGAACCCGGCGTCCGGCTGCTCATCGAGCTGGAGGCCATCGGCGAGGCCGACGAGCGCGGTGTGCGCACCGTGATGGCCACGCTGAACGGTCAACTGCGGCCGATCCAGATTCGGGACCACTCCGTGGCGTCCGACATCCCGGTGACCGAGAAGGCTGACAAGGCCAACTCGAACCATGTCGCGGCGCCGTTCGCGGGTGTCGTCACGCTGGCGGTGGCCGAGGGCGACACGGTGGAGGCCGGTGCGACCGTGGCCACGATCGAGGCGATGAAGATGGAGGCCTCCATCACGGCCCCGAAGGGTGGCACGGTGTCCCGGCTCGCCATCAACGCGATCCAGCAGGTGGAGGGCGGCGACCTGCTGGTCGAACTCGCCTGACGCCTGATGCCCCGGGCCAGTCGCACTGCGGCTGCCCGGGGCTTACGCGTCACTGGGTCGGGCGGTTTCGGCATGGTCTTTGCCCCTCACCGGCGTATGCAGGACAGCAGCTGACCTCAATGCCCCATAACGTGCTTCTTGTCCAACGGAGCAGAAACACGTGGAGGCGGAACCATGGCTGTCAACGAGCTGGACACCCATGACCTGGCAGGGGCACCGGCCGTCAGCGGCGAGCGTGCCGAGTGGCTGGAGGTGCTGGACAAGCACCGGAACTTCCTGCGCTTCACCACTCGTGAACTCACCGACGAGCAGGCCCGGAAACGGACCACCGAAAGCGCCCTCTGCCTGGGCGGTCTCATCAAGCACGTCACCGAGGTCGAGCGGAGCTGGGTCGACTTCATCCTCAACGGCCCGTCCCCCACGGCCGACTTCGCGGCCATGACGGAGGCCGACTGGGCCCGTCGCGAGGACGGGTTCCGGCTGCTGCCCGATGAGACGCTGGCCGGTGTGCTGGCCGCTTACGCCGAGGTGGCCCGCCGGACCGACGAGGTGGTCGCCGCTCTGCCCGACCTGGATGCCACGTGGCCGCTGCCGAAGGCCCCGTGGTTCGAGCCGGGCGCTCAGTGGTCGGCTCGCCGGGTGCTGATGCACATCGTCGCCGAGACCGCCCAGCACGCCGGCCACGCCGACATCATCCGGGAGTCCCTCGACGGGGCCAAGACGATGGGCTGACCGACTGGGCCGCTGGGCTTCTAGCCCTTCTCGTCGGCCTCGAAGTAGCGGCGGGGTACGTCGACGAGCATCGTGTCGATCTGCTCCTCGGTGACCCCGCGCCGTTCGAGGTAGGGCAGCACCTCGTCCGCGATGTGCAGGTAGTGCCACTGCGGCAGCAGCGGCATGACGGCCGGGTCGATCCAGTCGATTTGACATGCTCCTCGGGCTGTAGCCCGGGGATTCTGGCCGTCCCACGGGTTGCTGTGCCGCTACGCGGCACGGCTTCCTGTTGGGATTCCGTGGCTTCCTGTTTCTTCGCGTTGTGCCAGAACGGGTTCTGGTCTTACCTGCGCTCCGCAGGCTGTTGCCGCCAGTCCGGCGGCCTGTTTCACATTCTTGGCGGCGTTGACATCCCGGTCGTGCCGAGTGCCGCAGGCGGGGCAGGTCCACTCCCGCACGTGCAGGGGTTTGGGCCCGTCGCGGTGTCCGCAGGTGGAGCACACCTGGCTGGTGGGCTCGAACCGACCGATCTTGATGAAGGTCCGCCCGTACCGGGCTGCCTTGTACTTCAGCATGTTCACGAACTGTGACCAGCCCGCGTCATGGACGGACTTGGCCAGTTTGGTGCGCGCGAGGCCCTTGACCGACAGGTCTTCCACGGCGATCGCTTGATTCTCGCGGATCAACCTCGTGGAGAGCTGATGGTGGAACTCCTTGCGCGCATCAGCCACCTGCGCATGCGCGCGGGCAACCTTCAGCCGGGCCCTGGCCCGGTTCTTCGAGCCCTTCTGCTTACGGGACAGCTCCCGCCCGGCCTTCTTGAGTTTCTTCTCCGCCCGGCGCAGAAACCGCGGGAGTCGATCTTCGTGCCGTCGGACAGCACCGCGAAGTGGGTCAGGCCCAAGTCGATGCCGATGGCCTGCTCGGTGGCGGGCATCCGGCCGGCGTCGGCGGCCGGGTCGGTGTCGATGACAAAACTCGCGAAATACCGGCCCGCACTGTCTTTGAGCACCGTGACCGAGGACGGCACCACGGGCAGGGTGCGAGACCACTTCACCCGCACCTCACCGATCTTCGGCAGGTTCAGCCGGCCTGTTGGGGTGATCGACCAGCGGGCGTTGGCCGTGAACCGGACCGACTGCCTCGAATCCTTGCGCGACTTGAACCGCGGCACCCCCACCCTCGCGCCCTTACGCTCGCCCTTGAGGGAGGCGAAGAACGCCCGGTAGGCGGCCTCCACATCCCGCAAAGACTGCTGGAGCACCACCGAGGACACCCCGCCCAGCCAGGCACGCCCGGGACTCTGCTTGGCGCGGGTGATCAAGGTCTGGGACAGCTCGGCGGCCTTCGGATACGGAAGACCCGCCACGTGGGCGTCCTTCCGGGCACGCACCGCGTCGTTGAACACGACCCGCGCGCACCCGAACGCCCGCCCCAACGCGGAGCGTTGACCCGGTTCCGGGTACAACCTGAACGCGTACCGGAGCTGCATGAACGTCACCCTAGGCGCGCCCTCCCGGGCACCGCCCCAGAAGATCGGAACTGATCACGATCGCCCTCCCGTTTGACGCTCGCGCTCAAGTTCGGCCCATCGCGCCCGCCAATGATCGTTGGACGCGTGGGGCGGAGGCAGAGCGGGAGGCAAGCCATGACGCTCCGCACCGGCAGTCCAGAGGACCGTCCCTCCCTGCTCCGCAGGCAGGGACGCCGCGACGCCCCGCGTCGCGATCGCCAGATTCGCTTCACCGGGCTGAAGGACTCTGCTGATGAATGCGTGATTCGGGCAGGGCTGGGTCGTTGGTCTCCAGGGTTGTTGTGGTTATGGGTGCCCGTATCCACCGGTCCCCGGAAGGTCTCTCGGTCCGGTGCTGCGTGGCCGTCGCAGCCCTCGCCGCGGAGGGCATGCGCATCGAGATCACCGCACCGTCGGCCGATGGCTCTTCGAATCTCCGGTGATCACGTGATCGGGTCAGCGGCCACGTGATCACCGAGCGGCCCGGTGGCGGGGGCCCTCGCCATGTTCGCAGCCGTCCGGCCGTGGTGCGTGCGGTATGTCAGGGCCTCACGCACCGGGCCGGGCGATGCCGAATGGCTCGCAGACTGCCGGTCAGTAGCGCTCGGCCGTGCCGAGGTACTGCTCGGCGAAGGCTGCCGCCGCGACCGGCGAGGTGAACAGGCGTCGCAGCCGGGCGAGCGTGGTACCTGTCCGGAACGGCCCCCCGTGGCGGACCCGTGGTAGACCTCGGACAGCCACTGCGAGAACTCCTGGTAGTCCCACACGCGACGCAGGCAGGCCTCCGAGTAGCCCTCCAGGCCGCTGCTGGTGTCGTCGGCATCCTGCGTGAGGTGGGCGACGAGTGCGTCGCCGAGCTGGAAGGCGTCGTGGAGAGCGAGGTTCATGCCCTTCGCCGCGATCGGCGCCACGAGGTGGGCCGCGTCACCGGCCAGGAACAGGCGCCCGGAGGCCATCGACTCGACGACATAGTCGTGCATGTCGAGCATCCGCTTCTCGATCAGCTGCCCTTCGACCAACTCGGGGGCACCGTCCACAGCGAGCCGTCGGCGCAGCTCGGCCCATACGCGCTCGTGCGACCAGTTCTCCGGGTCGTCGCCGGGCGGGCACTGGAGGTAGTAGCGGGTCACCTCGGGACTGCGAGGCATCTGTCCGGCGAATCCGTCTTGGTGGATTCCGAAGAGCGCACAGTCGGAGGAAGGCGGCGCCTCGGCCAGCAGGGAGAGCCAGCCTATTCCGTAGTCGTGGCGCGCTACCGGGAATCGATCGGCGCGCCGCGTCACCCCACGCGCACCGTCGCACCCTGCGATGAAGTCGCAATGAATCACCTGGCGTTGACCGGACTGGGGGCAGGTGTACGAAACCGATGGCTGATCGGTGTCGATGTCGTGCACCTGCACGTCCCGGACGCCGAACCTGATGTCGCCGCCCCGCACGTCGGCGTACTCACGCACCAGGTCCGCGACGAGCGACGGCTGCGGGTAGATGTAGTGATGTTGTCCCGTCAATTCGGTGTAAGAGAAGCGGTGTTGACGGTCGTCGAAGCGGAACTCACATGCGGTGTGCCGCTGTGCCTTCCGCAGCAGGTTCTCGGCGAGACCCCGTTCCTCCAGGGCGCGAACCGCCCACTCTTCGATGACCCCGGCGCGCGGCCGCTGCTCGATGAACTCCCGCGTCTCGGTCTCGAGGACCACGCAGTCGACCCCGGCATGTCTGAGGATGTTCGCGACGGTCAGCCCGGCGGGACCGGCGCCCACCACGACTACCGAAACGCGTTGTGGAGCAGGGGCATTGGGAAGCTGAAGAGGGTTCACGCCAGCAGTATTCTGCACACGCCGAAGCTCGGTCACACCGGAGGTCGCATCGGACCACGACCGGAAGCGGGCCCTTCAGCCCGCGTCGGGAAAGATCGGCGGGGACAGCCCATCGGGCGCACGTCGGTGCAGATCGCGCTCCGTGTACGCCGAGCGCATGCGCTCGAAGAGCTCTTGCGCTCTGGCCCTCATGGACACCAGGTCGAGTCCCGGGATCATTCCGTCAGCCGCGACCGTCCGGCCAGCGACGACCGTCATACTCACGTCGCGGGCCGAACCGGCCATCAGGAGTGTGCGCAGCGGATCGTCCACGACGCCCAGCCTGAAGTCCTTCAGGTCGAGCACGACGAGGTCGGCCTGTGCCCCGGGCGCCAGCTTTCCGATGTCGCAACGGCCCAGAGACTTGGCCGCGTTGATGGTGGCGGACCGGAAGTAGTCGGCTGCGCGGCCCGCCTCCATCCGGCCGTCCACGACCTTGGCGATGTTGCCGCCCACGTCCATGCCGCGGATCAGATCCGGCGGATAGCTGTCCGTGCCCAGGGCGATGGTGATTCCGGCATCGCGGTATCGGTCGAAGGACCCCAAGGCCATCCCGTAGCGCAGCGACGTCAGCGGGCAGTGCACGACGGTGACGCCGGCCTCGGCGAGTTTCTTGAGCTCGCGATCGGTGGGCGGCGAGCCGTTCTCCTCGTTCCCGCCGAAGATGGCATGCGGAATGAACAGGCGGCAGTCGACGAGGGGCGACCATGGACATGCTGAAGGTCAACCGGGTTTCGGCGGTCGACGCGATCATCAACGAGTTCATCACGCAGATACGCGAGGGCAGGTGGGTCCCCGGCGACCGGCTGCCTTCCGAGGCCGAACTCACCAAAACACTCGGCATCAGCCGCGCTTCACTGCGGGAAGCCACACGGGCTCTGGTGCACGCAGGGCTGCTGGCGGTGCGGCAGGGCGACGGCACCTACGTCGTCGCGGTGGACGAGACCGCGGTCGCCCTCAACCGCAGGGTCAGCAGCAGCAAGACCACGGAAGTGCTCGAAGTCCGCCGCGGGGGCTGGACGCATCAGCGGTGCCGCTTGCGGCCGCACGGCGCACCGAGGCCGATCTCCCGGCCATGCGCGCGGCTCTCGACCAACGCAAGCAAGGCGCGGACAACGGTGACCTCGAAGCCTTCGTCGAGGCGGATTTCCAGTTCCACATGTCGGTGGCCCGCGCCTCGCACAACGAGCTCCTCGCCGACCTCTACGAGAGTCTCAACGTGCCCTTCCGCGACACTCTGGGCACTGCGATGGGCCAGGGAACCGACGAGCACGAAGCTCTCTACACCGCGATAGAGCGACACGACACGACACAGGCCACAGAGCTGGCCCTCGGCATCATCGCCCGCATGGAATCACCGCAGAGCCCACGGAGTGAGCGCCCGGCAGAGCAGAGCGAATGAGCGATCGACCGCATCTGTCGACGGGCATCGACCGCTGCCGTCACGGGCTGACCAGATGTCATGAAGGGCGCAGGGCTTCAGGCTGGGCCCTGCCTCACGCCGAGCGGGATGGACCGGCGACTCGGAGAGCTTGCACCGCGGATTCGGCCGCGCGGCGACTACCGTCGCCCCATGGAGCGAGAGCGAGCCCCCGCGATCCGCGCGGTCCTCATCGACATCGACGGCGTCCTCACGATCTCCTGGGAGCCTCTCCCCGGTGCCGTCGAGGCCATGGTACGGCTGCGCGCCGTGGGGCTCCCGCTCGCGCTAGTCACCAACACGACCTCGCGTACACGCGCCTCCATCTGCTCACGCCTTGCGGAGGCGGGGTTCCCCGTCACGGTCGACGACATCCTCACTGCCCCGGCCGTCACCGCCGCCTACCTTCGGGAGCACCACCGGGGCGCACGCTGCCTGCTGCTCAACGCCGGTGACATCCAGGACGATCTGACGGGCGTGACGCTTGTCGAGCCGGAGGCACAGGCAGACGTGGACGTCGTCGTGGTCGGCGGCGCTGGCGACGAGTTCGGCTACGCGGCCCTCAACCGCGTCTTCCACCACCTGCAGCGCGGAGCACACCTCGTAGCCATGCACCGAAACCTCTACTGGCGCACAGCCGACGGGCTCGACCTCGACACGGGCGCCTTCCTCCTCGGGCTGGAGCGGGCCGCCCGGGTCGAGGCGACCATCACCGGCAAACCGTCCGAGGCCTTCTTCGCCGCCGCGCTCGCCCACCTGGGCGCCGATGCGTCCGCGACCCTCATGGTGGGCGACGACATCGAGTCCGACGTGCTCGCCGCCCAACGCAGCGGCATCACCGGCACCCTCGTCAAGACAGGCAAGTACCTTCCGGAGACCCACCGTTCGGCCGACGGCACGCCTGACCATGTGCTCGACTCCTTCGCCGCGCTCCCCGACCTCCTCGAACGGCTGACCTCGGACTCCCGATGAGCACCATGGCCCTACTTGTTGCTCTTCCAGAGGTCAGCGTGGTGACGTAGTCAGGCATGTCGCTGGACAAACCCTGCTTGGTGTCGGGTACGACGTCGGTGATACGGAGCATCGCCAGGTTGTCGTCGCTGGTGACGGTGCACAACACCATGCCCTTGGTCAGGCTCTTCCCCGCGTCCAGGTCGTCGGCTGGGATCGCGGCCGGGAGCGCGTCGGTGTCCACGCCGCTGCTGCATGCCTCGGGCGTCGTGCCGGTGCTCCTGCCCATGGGGGTGAGGAAGCGCAGGTCGGAGTCGCCCCAGTCCTGGTAGGTGAGTTCCATGCCGTCGTCCTGTCCGATCTCGCCGTCGGGGAAAGCGCCTGAGTTCGCGAATACTGAGCACTCGGCGCCCCGAACCTGGGCGTTCGTCGCGTGACGGTTGGCGATCATCGTCGTTCTTTCATCCAGCAGGCGGGGCAAATGTCGCGGCCATCGCGGGTCCGGTGCCATTAGCTTGTCATTTATCCAGTCGGCGGGGCTTGGTGCCCTTCTTGTGATGGGCGGGTCTGGTGTACGCCTCGCCGGTTGCGAGGACCCGTCCCACGTCGTGACGGGGCGCCGAACGGCTGTTTCTTGAACCGAGTGGGCGGCCGGGGCCAGGTCGGGAGGGTTTGGGCGCACGCGCTGGCGTCGGGGTCTGAGCGTGGAGGTTTCTGAACCCGGTTCAGGCGGGGGTCGTGGTCACCCGCGCAGTGTGCCGCCCGGCCTCGGCGGTCCGGGCCGGTTCACCGGCGGTAGCAGTGGCTTAACCGCTCTGTTCTGGTGAGCTGAAACAACCAGCCTGGCCCTGCTGGCCAGGGCCAGAGCACTATCACCGCTGATAGCGGCCTGGCCCTACCCGCAGGGCCGGACCTGGGAGACTAGGGATCATGACCGACCGTCGACCGCTCTCGCTGCCCGCCTTCTCCGAGCCCGCTTCCGACGCTCCCGTACCCGCCCAGGCGGGTGGGCGCCGGCTGATGCCGGTCGAGCAGGGCGCCGACTTCCGCCAGCCGCCCGGCGAGACCGAGCCCGAGCCCGCACCCGCCCCGGCCAGACGTCCGCTCGCCCCCGGCGGCCTCACCTTCTCAGACCAGGACCGCCATATCTGAGCGCTACCACCACGGGTTGCGCCACGTCCAGGTCCAGCTCACCACCTAGCCCCACCGCCCGGTGTGCCAGCGCCTCCACCTGGACAGTGGTCGTAGCCGGCCCGGCTCCCGCCTCGGATACCGTGTTCCTCTACGGGGTGCCATAACGGATGTGACGCCCCCCACCGGAGGTAGTCAGCGTATGAGTTCAAAGCGCAGCAAGAATCCAGCCCTGCCCGTACTTGACGACGCATTCCGACTCGCGTCGGTCAAGGACGCCGAAGAGTCCACCCGTGACTTGGCCGCGCGACTGGCCACCACCGAGCTGCGCCGCGTTTCCCACCCGGGCCGGGTCACCTGGGAGCCCACCGATCAGGCCGAGCCCGTACCGGTCCCGCCGACTGTGGTCGACGGTGACGGGGACCTGTGGCTGCGGGACCGGGGCACTGGCACCTGGACCATGCCCGAGTTCAACCCGAAGGAGTTCCCGGCCCGCTGTGGCGAGGTTCTGACGTGGAACCAGCTTGCCCGCGAGTTCGGCCCGCTTACCGCACTGGCCGACGACCGCCGCATCGGCGGCGGCCGGCGTCGCTGACCGCGCAGCCTTCTGGGATGACCGCGCCCCCGAAGCGCCCGTTACGGGTAGCTGGGAGCTCCAGCGCACCGCCGAGCTCGACGATGGCGGCGAGCAGGTGAGCGTGGTGGTCGGTCACGATGTCTCCATGTTGCAGCCGGATACGTCGTCGCTGTCCGTGGGGTCGGGGTGGAAGAAGCGGGTGTAGCGGAGTCCGGTCTCCGGAGTGATGTTGAACACCGCGCATAGGTGCTGCGGGTCAGCGCCGGTGACGGCGGCCTCTTCGAGGATTCGGTCCTCGCGAAGTTGCTGGGCGGTGACCGGGAGGCCGCGCAGCAGAGGCTGCATCCAGCCGGTTGTGACCGGGGCCCGGGTGTGCGCGGTCTGCGAGCTGACGAACACGTGAGGGTTGCGGGTATGTGGCCAGCGCTGGTGCCGGAGGTGGATGTAGTCGACGGCGGCCTGCTGGGTGAAGGCGTCGAGGGGGTGATCGATGTCGCCGAGCGTGAGCCGGCCGCGGGTGAAGTCGATGGCGGTCAGGGGCAGCGCTCGGGCCTGGTGCGGGTAGAGCGCATGGATGCCGACGAGGGCGATCAGCAGCTTCAGGGCGGGGTTGGTCTCGGCGGCTGCGGTCAGACGCTGGATCGTTTCGGGGCTCAGCGGCATGGGCACCGAGCTGGGCCGGGATCCCAGGCTCACGCCTCGTGCGGGGTTGGCGAACAACAGCCGTTCGCTCTTGAGGGTCTTGAACATGTCGCGCAGCGCGACGGCTTCGGTGTGCGGTGCCGCGCATTGGGCGAGCCACTCGGTGACGTCGGCACGGCTGACCTGGCGAAGGGTGCGGTAGCGCTGCGAGCAGGCAAGAAGGAACGGGATCGCGGAGTTGGCCTGGTTTCGGACCGTGGTAGTCGAGCGGGGACGGCGGCGAGGTCCGCCGTGACGGACGATGCGGATCCACACGAGGGCGAATTCGCGGATCTTCGGGTGCACGCTGGCCAGTCGGCGGTGGATCCACGCGTCGAGGGGGTCGATGCGGTCGTCGTCGAGGAGAGCGAGGTGGGCAAGGACTTCGGTGACCCGGATGACGGCACGTCGGTTTTGCTGACGCGGTAGCGTGGCAACGGTGCTGGCCTTGATTGTCTCGTGCGGACCGTGGGCGGCGGTCAGTAGGTACAGGCTGTTCTGCACGCGCTCGCGCAAGGCTGGTGACCAGCCTTGGGTCTCGGCGCTGGCATCGGCCTGTGTGGCGACGTAGGCGGTGAAGGCGGAATCGATCGGCGTGACGTCGGGCACGGTGACGCGCGACATGTCCCGAGCTGCGATGAACAGCGGCTCCTGGCGCCACCGGGGTGTCGCCCAGAAGGCGATGTCGGGCTGCTGGTGCGCCGCGGGGGCTCCGTATCCTCGCGGTCGAGTGGCGGCGGCAAGGTGCACCCGCCGGACCAGATCGGCGAGGAACAGCTGCTGCCCGGCGTTGGCCGCGGTGGACCAGTCCGGGCGCTGCCATGTGCGCGGAACTGCGAGAGCTTGGCAGCGGCACAGTCGGCACACCCCCTGTTTGAAGAGCGGCACGGTGCGGCGGCAAGTCGCGCAGGTGCCGGTCTGGTGGCCGCGGTTGCGTATGGAGGTGCAGGCCGCGCAGCGGCCGTGGCGGCGCCAGATGCCCCAGGCAAGGCAGTCGCTGCAGCTGTCCGCATACGGCACGCGGGGATGGCATCGGCGGCAGAAGCCGCCGGCGTAGTGGGCGTCGCTGCCGCAGACCTTGCAGTTCGGAGGCGGAAGGCTGGGATGCAGGCAGCTGAAGCAGCGGGCCCGGCCGTACTCCGCGATCTTCTCGCCGCACTGCTTGCACGATCGGGGACGCAGGTGGCTCACAGCGGTGGTTCCGTCCGGCCGACCCTGCGTTCGAGCCTAGGGCGCTCGCCCGCGACCGCAGCACGGGCGGGATTGCTCGCAGGTCGCTGAGCGCGGGCCTTCTCCGGTTCTCGGACCATGAGGTCGTTGGGTTCGCAGCCAAGGACCTCGCAGATGATGTCGAGGTCGTCCAGGCGGATCGTGACCGGCTGCCCGGACCACAGGTTGGACATCTTCCCGGCGCTGATCACCAGGCCGGCGTCGGCGAGCATCGCCTGCAGCTGCGATGACTTCCAGATGTCCCGTTGCGCGGCGGCCAGCCGCAGGTTCCACTTCATAAGGGCTCCTGTCCAGGGCTAACCGGTGAACCGGGACGCCACCCGTTGTCCGGCGGAAATCCAGGCATCCTCGGTGTGGGTCTTGTTGACGTGGACGTAGATCATCGTGGTGTTGATCCAGCGATGGCCGAGCAGCTCCTGGACGGCGACGACGTTCATCCCCTGTGCGTACAGATCCGACGCGGCGAAGTGCCGCAACGCGAGGGGGGTGGCACGGCCGGCCCAGCGGGGGAGGTGATGCTGCACTGCCTCCGCCATGCCGCCCCGGATCGCGCTGGTGCTCACGCGCTTGCAGCGCCCGCCGGTGTCGCGGCGCTCGGACGGAAACAGTGGTGCGCCTGGCTCATCGAGCTGGTCGTCGAACTCCCACCGCGGTCCCTGGAGCCACCATTCGAGGAGCTCGCGGGAGCCGTTGATGAGCGGGGCCAGGCGCTCCTTCTTCTGGCCGCGGCTTCCCTTACCGCGCAGCAGTACCTTGCCGAATGTGCCCAAGTCCCAGCGGATGTCGTGAACTTCGAGCAGACACAGTTCCGAGACCCGCGGGCCGATGAGGCTGGCCAGGCGACATGCGGTGTAGTTGCGGACGGTCGGCGCGTACTTCCGAGCCGCGTGCAGGTCGTCGCGCCAGCCAGCGAAGAGTCGGTCGACGTCCGCGGCCGGCGGCGGGATCCGCACCCGCATGTTGGTATTGCCACGGGGACGGTTGATCTCGTCCACCGGGCACTGCACCAGCACTCCGGTGGCAGCGTGAATGTCGGCCTGGTGCCGCACCTCCAGGAACTCGAAGTACGTGGCCAGCGCCTGTGCCTTGCGGACCTTCGTCAGCGTGGCCAGTCGGCGCTGGTCCTCGCCGAAGAACCGGTCGAGGTCGGTAGGAACCAGCTCCCAAAGCGGGCCGCCGAACCATCCTCGGACCTCCATCAGGGCATCCACGTCGCCGGAGATCGTCTCGTCGGCGAGTCCGGCCGCCGCCCATGCGAGCACGAACTCCGACAGCAGGTCCTGCTCGAAGTCCGCGACGTCCTGCGGTGACTGCAGCAGCGGTCGAGATCGGATCGGTGCAACGACTGCGAGCGACATCCCGCCCCCTCAACTTCCCGAAACAGTAAGGAATCTCAGGCTGCTAGAAGAAGGCTCACAAATTCCGAGGTTCCCTCACTCTTCACCCGTAGAGGTGACAGGGACCCATCGATGCACAACGCAGGGCCACTGGGGAGGTGCCCACGGGCACCGCGTGCGGGGGAACTCGGGCGCACATTCACAAACAGTTTCGGCGCGTCCAGGTCCACGTGTGTGCCGGTGTTGTAGGCCGGAGCCCGCAGGGTGAGGGGCTTGTCCTTGAAGACGAGCGTGTACGCGTCCTCCGGCGAGGGAGAGGACGAGGTCGACGGTGACGAGGTGGCGGTTGGGGTGCCGGCGTGCTTACCGTCCGCGCCGGTGCCGCTTGCGCCCTCCGTACCGCCGTCGGGCCTCGCGATCGCCCACGTGACGATCACGGCTAGGGCCACGGCGACGACGCCGACGGCCAGCAGCGGAGTGCGGGTGCGCTTGGCGGGCGAGGGCGAGGGCATGTTCGTCGACCACGGCGCATGAGCGGGGCCGGGCGGGGGTGTCGACGGGGGCGGCGGAGCGGACACGGTGGGCTGGCCGGCCAGGTGCGCGGCGGCATCCGGCTGGGTGGGCGTGGCCGTGGGTGTCGGTGTGGGCGTCGGGGGCCGTGCGGCAGCCGCCTCCCGGTGTGCGATGCGCTCCATGAGCGGCGCCGACAGCCAGCTGTCGAACGTGCGCAGTGGCCGACCGGCCTCCCGCTCGCACAACTCGGCGAGTTCGTCCGTCGTGATGCGGGCCGCGGGTTCGGCGGTGAGACAGCGCTCCAGCAACGTCCGCACGGGCGCCGGGTAGCCGCCCAAGTCCGGGGGCGTGCGCTCGGTGTTGGCGATGCGCACCCCGAGGGCGGTCGCGCCGCCCTCGCCGTACGGATGCCGTCCGGTCGCCGCGACCGCCGCGATGAGGCCGAGCGAGAACAGATCGGTGGCCGCGGTGACCGGTTCACCCAGCGCGTGTTCGGGCGACATGTACTGCGGCGTGCCGATGACCCCGCCGCTGCGGGTGAGCTGGGTGGCGTCGGCCGCCTGCGCGATGCCGAAGTCGATGACGTAGGGACCGGTCGAACCGAGCAGGATGTTGCCGGGCTTCAGGTCCCGGTGCACGACGTCCGCCGCATGGATGGAGCCGAGGGCCCGGGCCGTGCAACCCACCAGCTGGAAGACGGCGGGCAGGGGCAGCGGCCCGTACGCGGCGAGGGCGTCGGCGAGCGAGAGGCCGGGCACGAATGCCGAGGCGATCCAGGGAAGTGCGCCCGCGGTGTCGTGGTCGACGACCGGTACGAGGTGGTAGCCCTGCACCCGGCGGGCGGCCCGCACCTCCTGCTCGAATCGGCGCCGGAAGTCGGGGTCCTGGCCGTACTCGCGTCGGATCACCTTGAAAGCCACGGGTTGCCCGCCCCGCGTGTGCGAGAGGTACACGGTGCCCATGCCTCCCTCGCCGATCCGCGCGAGGAGCCGGTAGCCGGCTGTCTCGCGCGGATCGATGGGGTCGAGCGGGGTCAATACGACATGCGAGCGCCGACGGTACGCGCGACCTGGGACAGGACCTTGTCGGTCCAGAGCCGTTCCCGCTTCGTCGCGGCCGCGAGGTTCTCGGACTGCTTCGCATCCGATCATCTCGGTTGCGTTTGGTTCCAACGGGGGCGTGCGCTTCTGACGCTGCCTGTCTATGGCGCCTGTCCGGCCTCGCCTCCTGGGGCACGAGCGGCCTGACGTGGCGCGTGTCGCCTCGTGTGGCGTGTGACGCCTCACTGGGCGCAGGTGTCCCGTCCTAAGTCGTACGTGTGTTGGCGCGCCGTCGACCGCAGGCTCGCAGTATGAGGGGTTCTGGCAGGGGGGTCGCGAGGATCGGCGGCGGGCAGTTCCGGTGTCCGCAGTGCGGGCTGCCACAGGATCGGGTGGCCACGCTCGAGCACGACTGGGTGCTCCTGGAGCCGGAGATGCGGGTGCCGGCACATCTGGTGCCGGCGGAGCATCGGTGGATCGAGCTGTCCGACGGCCGGGTGGCGATGTACGGCGTGTGTCCCGTGGACGGGACGCAGCGGTGCCGGATCGAGCATCGGCTGGCCTGCGCCGCGCAGAGGCTTCCCGATCTGTGGCCGTGGCTGACGACACTGCGGGACGAGAACAAGCGGATGGCCCGGCGCCAGGAACCGGCGCCGCCTCCCGGAGACGGCCAACTGCCGGACGTGGGGTGACCTTCCCTTCGGTCGGGGCCGACCCAGCCGACGTAGGCGATGAGGCGGGCCACGGGGTGGAGGCGCTGCGGGTCGCCCCACCCCGTCGGGCGAAGGCGCGTCAGTGGTGCCGGCCGTGACGCCCGAGCGTCTCTACGGGGGTCGCGTCGGGGCGGGTCCATTGCGGCGCGGGGCGGCTGGTCGGGCCCCAGGTGGCGTTACCGTCCGCGTCCGAGCGCCAGTACCAGCAGATCGGCGCGCCATGCCCACCCACCGGTGAGCCGGCTTCGGCGGCCTCGGGCCAGCCCTCGGGGTTGTCCTCCCACCCCTCTCGGCGGCCGTAGGGCGTCATGTCGAGCAGGCCGAGGGACCCGTTGACCGGCTCGTTGCCACGGCCCGTCGTGGAGAAGGTGAGGAACACGCGGTCGCCGTCGCGCAGGAAGCAGGTGACGTAACCCATTTGTCCGCCTGCAGGCCCCTCCACGTCACGCACCGAGTACCAGGGCTGGGTGTAGCCCATGAACTCGACGAAGGAGGCCACCTCATCCCAGGGGCCCGTCGTCAGGATGGCGAACGAGACACCGCGGGTGTTGAGGTAGACGGCGTCCTTCATGGACCAGGCCGTGGTGGTGCAGCCCTCGCACTGCCCCTGGGGCGGTGCGCCGTCGTACCACATGTGCTTGTAGACGACGAGCTCGTCGCGGCCCTGGAACAGGTCCAGGAACGGGACCGGGCCGTCGGGTCCGACGACCTCGACCTTGCCGTCGAACTCCACCATCGGCAGCCGGCGGCGGGCCGCGGCGATGGCATCGCCCTCGCGGGTGTGGGCCTTCTCGCGGACCAGCAGCTCGTCACGGGCGGCCTGCCAGATGGCCAGGTCGACGATGGGCGGGCGGCCGGGCAGCTCGGCGGCCGGGTCACTCGGCGTGGTCGTCATGGTGTCCTCCGTGGGGTCTCTTGCCGGGCAGCGTCATACGGTGTTGCACGACGGTCACCAGAACAGACTCGGGACCCGGCCGGAACTCATCGCGGCAAGGGCACCTTCGGCAGAGCCTGCACGGACCCCGTCGGGCCGGCAAGTTCACACACGCATCCCAGGACGCACCGCGCCGGGGTCCGTCAAGGTGTCGCCGACACCACATCCCCTGAGGTATTGACCCGCAGGTATTGACCCGCGGAACCCGCTTCACCTACACAGTCGGACGCCCGCGCCCAGACACTTGCCGCGAACACCATGAAACACCCACAACCCTTGCGCCCCCGCGTCCTACACGAACCGCACCTCCGGATACTTCGACGAAGGACCGTCCAGGAAGTGACCGCCTGTGCGCCCACGAAGCCAGCGGTCGAAGAACGCGGTCACATACGCCCGCTGCGCGGCGATCGCCCGCGCCGTCGGCACCGTCCCCACCAGGCCGGTCACCGTCTCCTTCGGCAGCCCCAACTGCCGGGCGATCTGCGGGATCAGCGACGTCGCATCGGTATACGTCGCATGCTGGGCGCCCCGCAGGACCAGGTCCCGGTGCCAGCCGTCGCTGTACTCCCACAGCGAGCGCCAGGACGGCACGTTCGTGCGGTCGTCGCCGTCCATGCCCATCAGGAGGAATGGCCCGTCCACCCCGTCGCGGGCCACCGAGGAAAGCTCCCCCTCGTCATGGTCGTCCGCTACGTAGGCGAGCACCCCGTCCAGATTCGCTGCCGCAGTGATCCGCTCGTCGTCATGCATCGTCTGCAGCACCGCGAAGCCTCCCGCCGACTGCCCGAACATGCCGATGGGCGTGCGCTCCAGGCGGCCCGTGGCGAACGCCCGCTCCACCTCGTCCAGTACGAAGCGCGTATCGGCCACCCGTACCGCACAGGTCTTCTGCATCAGGGCGACGACCGCCGCGGGCCCTTCCTTCTGCGCCCGTTCGAACTCCTGCGGAAGCAGAGTCGTCTCCACCCGCCCACCGGGGAACTCCACCGCCGACGCGTCGTAGGTGTGGTCGATCGCCACTACTACGTACCCGTGCGACGCCAGCTCGTCCGTCAACGTCGTGCCCAGGGTGCGCGGGTCGCCCACTCCCGGCGAGTACAGCACCACCGGCCGCGGGCCGCGCCGGTCCGGCGGCGCACCGAGATGGGCGAAGGTCTCCGTCCCACTCCAGTCGATGCGGCCCTTCGGCAGGTCGCCGAAGTTGTTCACCCGGTCGAAGCCGGCCGCCTCCCCCTGCGTCATCTGCAGCACGCGCGGGTGCGAGTCGACCGAGCGGGCCGGATACCGCACATCCACCATCAGCTCACGCCTGCGACCGGCCACCCATGGATCCGCACGCCGCCGGTCCACCAGGCGCAGCGACACCGTCCCCACGCCGTACGGCCCGGTCGGCGCGGGCAGTTTCATACGTGCCGTGCGGGGCGTACTGTCCACTGCCACCGCAGTCGCTGTCGCGCCGGGTCCGCCCGTCGCAGCCCAGGCGAGGCCGAGCGCGGACGCGGCCAGCACGCGGCGCCTGCTCGTCATGTTGGTCTTGGTGTCGCCGTTGGTGTCCATGCCGCAAGCTTCACCGGTGGCCCGCCCACGTCACCATCCGACAGGCCAGACCATCGAGTTGGGGGAAATCCCCCACGCTCCGCGAGCGATCAGCGTCCCGCGCCGTCCTCGACGAGTCGCCTCAGCGAGGGGAGCAGCGCGTCGAGGTCCTGGCCGGTCCGGAAGGCCACGACGGTGGTGCCGCCGTCACCGGGATCACCGGTGTCGGAGGGCGCGGGGAAGAGCGCGAGCACTTCGCGCATCGCCTCGTCCATTTCGGCCACCGGGTCGGAGGTCTCGCCCCGGAGCCAGCGGCGCAGTACGTGGTTGTGGGCCGCGACCACGGCCGCCGCCATCAGTTCGGCCCGCAGCGACGCCGACTCCGTGGGATCACCCATCCACTCCGCGATGAACTCGCGGAACAGTCGCTGGTACCTGGCCACGCTGGCGATCTCCCGGTCCCTCAGGACCGCGATCTTGCTGGTCAGCCTGTACCGCCGCCGCGCGAGGTCACCCTCGTCGATGTAGTGCAGCAGCACCAGCCGGACCGCGTCGGACACGGCGATCAAGCCCGTGCTGTGACTGGAGGTGTCCAGCCTGTCCTTGATCAGCGCGAGCAGCCGGTCATGGTCGGGGAAGATCACGTCTTCCTTCGACCGGTAGTGCCGGAAGAACGTCGTACGCCCCACTCCGGCCCGCTCGGCGATCTCGTCGACGGTGGTCTGCTCGTATCCGCGCTCGTCGAAGAGCGCGAAGGCGGAGTCCGCGAGGCGGATCCGCGCGGCTGGCTTACTCATGACCACCCATCCTCACTCATGGCCGCCCATCCTTCCCTGTATCGGTGCCCGGAAGCCACTTGCCTGAGTCGATGGTACTGAGTACCGTCAATAGGACATCGAGTACCGAAGGAGGCCCGGCGTGGGTTCCGTGGCACAGAGCGAGTCCGGTTTGCCCATCCAGCCGCTCTACGACGGCTGGTCGCTGACGGCTTTCGACGCGGACGCCAAGCTGGGCGCCCCGGGAAAGTTTCCGTACACGCGTGGCGTGTATCCGTCGATGTACACCGGCCGGCCGTGGACGATGCGGCAGTACGCCGGGTTCGGCACGGCGAAGGAGTCCAACGAGCGCTACCACGAGCTGGTCGGCGCAGGCACGGGCGGCCTGAGCGTCGCCTTCGACCTGCCGACGCAGATGGGCTACGACTCCGACGAGTCGATCGCCCGCGGCGAAGTGGGCAAGGTCGGCGTGGCCATCGACTCGATCGAGGACATGCGCACGCTGTTCCAGGGCCTGCCGCTGGACAAGGTGTCCACGTCGATGACGATCAACGCCCCCGCCTCGACGCTGCTCCTGCTCTACCAACTCGTCGCGGACGAGCAGGGCATCTCCGGTGACCAGCTGACCGGCACCATCCAGAACGACGTACTCAAGGAGTACATCGCCCGCGGCACATACATCTTCCCGCCGAAGCAGTCCCTCCGGCTGATCAGCGACGTCTTCGCGTACTGCCACAAGGAGCTGGCCCGCTGGAACACGATCTCCATCTCGGGCTACCACATGGCCGAGGCGGGTGCCACGCCCGCGCAGGAGATCGCCTTCACCCTCGCCAACGCGAAGGAGTACGTGCGCGCCGCGATCGCCGCCGGCCTCGACGTCGACGACTTCGCGCCGCGCCTGTCGTTCTTCTTCGTCGCCCGGACCACGCTCCTCGAGGAAATCGCCAAGTTCCGTGCCGCCCGCCGTATCTGGGCCCGCATCATGCGCGACGAGTTCAAGGCCAAGAACCCCAAGTCGCAGATGCTGCGCTTCCACACCCAGACCGCCGGGGTACAGCTGACCGCGCAGCAGCCCGAGGTCAACCTCGTACGGGTCGCCCTTCAGGGCCTCGGCGCGGTCCTCGGCGGGACGCAGTCCCTGCACACCAACTCCTACGACGAGGCCATCGCCCTGCCCACGCAGAAGGCGGCGCGGCTCGCCCTGCGCACACAGCAGGTCATCGCCTACGAGACCGACGTGACCAAGACCGTCGACCCGTTCGCCGGGTCCTACGTCATGGAGTCGATGACGGACGACGTCGAGGCGGCGGCCCTCGAGCTGATCCAGGCCGTCGAGGACCGCGGCGGCGCGGTGGCGGCGATCGAGCAGGGCTTCCAGAAGTCCGAGATCGAGAAGTCCGCGTACCGGATCGCGCTGGAGATCGACCACCAGGAACGCACCGTGGTCGGCGTCAACAAGTACGCCCTCGACGAGGAAGAACCGTACGAGCCGCTGCGGGTCGACCCCCAGATCGAGATCGACCAGTGCGAACGCCTCGCGGCCCTGCGCAAGGACCGTGACAACGACGCCGTCGAGCGAGCCCTCGAAGCGCTGCGCGACGCGGCGCGCGGCACCGACAACGTCCTGCCCCCGATGCGCGAGGCCTTGCGCCTGCGGGCCACGGTCGGCGAGGTCTCCCACGCGCTTCGCGACGTGTGGGGCGTTCACGTCCCCCACGACACGTTCTGATCCTTCCTCCTGTCCCTTTCGATCCGTCCGATCATTCCGATGACCAGTCAGCCCCGGTGGAGCAATCAGTGAACGAAATCGACATCCACACGACCGCGGGGAAGCTCGCGGACCTGCAGCGCCGGATCGACGAGGCCACGCACGCCGGCTCCGCACGCGCGGTGGAGAAGCA
>NZ_JBSGTG010000022.1:0-164776 GCF_053607285.1 Streptomyces sp. NPDC055140
GCCCGCCAGCGACGCTGGCGGGCCACCCGCATCTTCAGGGCCTTTAAACCATCCACGCTGATCATCAGTGAGCGACCCGTCTGGGCCACGCCGGCCCGAAACGAAGGCCAACAGGCGGGCAGCCAACACGTCCGGCTGAAACCCGACGTCGGGTTGTGGATCCCACGGACCGACTTCTGCACACTACGAACGGCGGACCGCCGGCGAACGGCTCCGCTACTACGACACGGCGATCAGCCGACTTGAGCCGCTTCCGCAGCACGTACTTCCAGTCGGTCTCAGGTGCTTTGGGGCCCCTCAGGCAACTGCCGGCCGAAGAGCGGAACCGTCTCAGAGGTCAGCCGCAACAGCACCACTCCGTCAGGCCATTTCACTCTTCAGCGCATGATGAACGGGGTCAGTCGAACTGCTCAAGCGTGCCTTGTGACGGCATCGCCGCCAAGCTGCCACATCTCATAGTTCCCACATTCTGCCGTGATCTCGGCCGTCGACTGAGCCGCAGTGACGAAGTCATCCACTACCGGTGAGGTGTGCGATGCCGCCACCGCGAGGCACACCTGTTCGGGCGCCAGATCCGGGATGGGCACATAGACGACGTCTGGATGCGAGTAGAACACGGACGCCGAACGGGCCAGGAAGGAGATGCCCCGTCCGGCCGCGACATGCTCGAGCGTCTCGTCCACCCCGCGCACCGGATACCCGGCATTGCGGAGCGGGCGCTTGGTGGGCTGCGTGCTCGGGTCACCGTGCCAGACCAGCGGTTCACCGGCCAGGTCGGCCTCGGTGACCTCCCCCTTGCCGGCAAACCGGTGTCCGGCGGGCAGTACCGCTACCCGCGGTTCGGTGTACAGCGGGGTGACGCGCAGGCCGGCCTCGTCGATGGGCAGCCGCACATAGCCGACGTCGATGCGGCCGTCGAGCAGCATCGCAGCCTGGTCATCCCCTTCGATCCGCTGCACGTCCACGACCACGTCCGGGTGCCGGTCCTCGAACGCACGGGCCGCCGGGGTGACGGCAATGCCGGCCCGGAAACCAACCATCAGCCGCCGCTTGCCGCTGGCGGCCGCGGACACCCGGCGGCGGATCGCGTGGGTTGAGGCGAGCAACGGACCGGCGTCGGCCAGCAGTTGCCGGCCCGCGTCTGTCAGCTCTACACCGTGGCGATCCCTGGTGAACAGCGAGGCGCCGAGATCCTGCTCGAGCGCGCGGATCTGCCGGCTGAGCACCGGCTGTGCGATGTGAAGCTCATCGGCGGCGCGGCCGAAATGCAGTCGGTCGGCCACGGTGACGAAGTAACGCAGTTTGCGCAGATCCAGATCCATAGAACCCCCAGCCCGGTGATACCTCCAGGGTATCACCGCGGCTTCAATAGGTCTTGGACGCCACTCAGACCCGATGGCAGCATGAAAAACAGGCGCTTAAGGGCGTCGAAGTGAATTCAGCACAAGAATTCGACACTGGAATTTGACAGCAGGGTCAAAGCCCGGAAAGCAGGAACACCGATGAGCAGCATCAGCATTATCGGACTGGGAAACATGGCCCGTGCTTTGGCCGGCCGTGCGCTCGCCGGCGATAACGCCGTCGAGATCATCGGCCGCGACCAGGCCAAGGCCAAGGAATTGGCCGCCACGCTCGGCGGCGCCACGGTCGGGATGGCCGGGGCCGCCCCGGCCGGGGACATCGTGATCCTCGCCGCGCCGTACGCCGGCGCGGCGGCGGTGGTGAGGGAGTACGGGGACGCACTGCGCGGCAAGGTCATCGTCGACATCACCAACCCCGTAGCCCCCGACCTGCAGGGCTTCGTCGTCCCCGACGGCAGTTCCGGCGCACAGGAGATCGCCAAGGCGGCTCCCGACGACGCGCATGTCGTCAAGGCGTTCAACACCGTGTTCTCCCACGTTCTGGTGGCCGGCCCGGCCGAGGACCGCTCTCTGGACGTGTTCATCGCCGGCGACGACGCGCAGGCGAAGGCACGCGTGTCGGCGTTCGTCGAGAGCCTGGGGCTGCGCCCCTGGGACACGGGGGAGCTGTCCATGGCGCGGGCACTGGAGAACGTCGGCCTGCTGGAGCTGGGCCTCATGAACCACTCCGTCAAGCACACCAATTTCTCCCTCGGCATCACCCTTCTCGGCTGAGCTCACCCCTACCACTACCTCTCGTGCCGCATTACGCCAGTTCACTTACGGCACGAAAAGACCCTGCACCTACCCTCACAAGGACAGTTAGATGCGCGTATTCGTCGCTGGGGGAACCGGCCATTCCGGTTCGTACATCATCCCCGAGCTCATCGCCGCCGGGCACGAGGTCACCGGCCTGGCCCGGTCGGACGCTTCCGCGGCGACCCTGTCCGCGCTCGGCGCGAAGGTGCGTCGCGGCGACCTTCAGGATCTCGACGGGCTCAAGGAGGCAGCCTCGGGCTCCGATGGCGTCATCCACGTCGCCCACAGGCAGGATCTGCTGCCCTCCGGCGGGATGGACGCCGTGGCCGCTGCGGAGCTCCCGATCATGCTCGCGTACGGCGAGGCACTCGCGGGAACCGGAAAGCCGCTGGTCACGGCGGGAAGCATGGGCTCGCCCGGGAACCTGGAGCGGCCGGCCACCGAGGAGGACCCGGCCCTCCCCGCCGGCGAGGAGCACAAGGGCACCCTGCGGGTCCGCAACGTCGTGGAAAGGGCCGTTGTCGACCTCGCCGAGCAGGGGGTGCGGTCTTCGGTCGTGCGGATCGCCAACATCGCGCACAGCACGACCGATCGTGTCGGCTTCCTCCCCACGCTGATCGCGCTCGCGAAGGAAAAGGGGTTCGTCGGCTACCACGGCGACGGCGCGAACCTGTGGAACGCCGTGCACATCCGCGATGCCGCCACCTTGTTCCGCCTGGCGCTGGAGAAGGGGCCGGCCGGCAAATACTGGCACGCGGTCGAGGATGGGGGCATCACGTTCCGCGACATCGCCGAGGCCATCGCCAGCCGCCTGGGCCTGCCCGCCGTGAGCGTTCCCAACGATGCCCTGATGACGCCGGGGTACTTCGGGTTCCTCACGAATATCGTCACGCAGAGCTACCCGGCGTCCAACACCATCACCCGCCGGGCCCTCGGCTGGGAACCCGCCCGGCCCGGCCTGCTCGCCGATCTGGACAACGGCCATTACTTCCCGGCCGGCTGACGGCGGGAACCCGGATCGTAACGAGCCCGGCAACCGGCAAGTTCGGCTCTTCTGAAGGACGTTGAGATTATGACGACTGTGGGATTCATCGGAAGCGGAAGCATCGGCAGGACCCTCGCGCGACTTGCTGTCGGGGCCGGGCACCGGGTGGTGCTCAGCAACTCGCGCGGTCCCGAAACGCTCGTGGACACGGCCGAGGAACTGGGGTCGCGGGCGTCCGCGGCGACGAGCGAAGAGGCCGCGGCGGCGGGTGACATTGTCGTGGCCACGGTGCCGGTCAGCGCCTTCCCCCACGTGCCCGCCGCGCCACTGGCCGGGAAGACGGTCATCGACACCTGCAACTACGGCCCCGAGCGTGACGGGCACATCCTCGAGCTCGACAGCAAGTCCCTCACCTCGAGCGAGCTGCTTCTGCGGTACGTCCCGGACGCCCTGCTCGTAAAGGCGTTCAATAACATCTTCTTCAAGCACCTGCTGTCACTCGCCCGCCCGGCAGGGGCGGCCGACCGCTCCTACCTGCCGATCGTCGGGGACTCCGCACCGGCGAAGGCGGCGGTGACCGAATTCATCGACTCCATCGGCTACAGCGTGGTAGACGCGGGAACGCTGGCCGACAGCTGGCGGCAGGCGACGGGCACGCCGGTGTGGGGAACACCGTACGGGCCGTACTCGAACGAGAAGGGCCAGCCGGTCGGCGAGGGCGCCATCCGCGCGGCACTGGCCACCGCAACGCGGTAACCGTCAATTATCGCGGACCGTGATGTGGTCCGGCCGTGCCATGCCCCCGTCCGGGGGTTACCGGGCGGGGGCATATTTCGCACGCAAAGGCGTCGAATCCAGCGAAGGGTTTGCCCCTGCGTCTCGTCGCGCGGAGTCAGGTTCGATGTCGCTGGGTCAGGTCGCGGACTGCTCCCTGGGCGGCCAACTGCCCGCGCAGATTCGTGTTGGCCTCCTTGAGCTGGTGGTTCTCGATCTCCAGGACCTGGACGATCCGGGCCAAGAGCTGCGCCTGGCTACGCAGATCGTCGCGTTCGGCGCGGACCCGGGTCAGGTCCTGCTGCTAGAACAGGTCCTTCAGGCCGGTGTGCTTGTGGGTGAGCTTGTTGCGGCGCAGGTCGGCTTCCGCGGCGAGGGAGACGATGGTCAGCTTGCCGTCGGAGTGCAGCGGGGCGCCGATCAGCAGGCGCACCATGGCGTCGGTGATGGCTCTGATCTCTGCGGCGTCCGCGTCGATCCTCGCGACCTCGGCCCGTAGGGCGGCGATCTGGCTGTCAGTGCGGCTGATGTTCACGCACGCCGGATGGCAGCGGGAGTGGTCCGGGGTATGGCGGCCGCCGTCGCGCGCTCGGTCGCGGTCGGGGGTTGCACAGGGCGGTGAACGCGTCGTGGTTGCAGGTCAGGAACGCTTTCGGGTCTTCGAAGACCTGGAGGCGAGGATTGGCAACCAGCGCGCGCAGCTCGCATTTGCCCAGGTAGGTCCCTGCATATCCGTCGGAGAACTCGGGCTCCGCTGCCGGGTGCTCTCCTTCCTCGACACCCCCTACTTCGACGACGTTCGCAAGACGAGGCCAGAGATATCTGCACCAGGCTTCGAGCTGGTCGTATTCGGTTTCCTTCAGCCGGGTTGGAAGAATGCGAGCAGTTTCTGGCCGGCGTCCGGCGACATCAGCAGTTCCTGCATGTCCGCGGACATCCGGGCGGCAGCGCCGGTGCGTTCGAACATCTCGCGTTCGTATTCTTTGACGGCGGCGGGATGGTCGTCCGGGTGCGCGGCCAGCGCGAGGCCGAGCAGAGCGCCGTCGAGCAGCGCCATGTTGGCGCCTTCCCCCACCGGGGGCATCAGGTGCGCGGCATCGCCGAGCAGCGTGACGCCCGGCGTCGACGGCCAGGTCAGGCCAGCCGGCAGAGTGCTGATCGACCGTGGCAGGACCGTGTCGTCGCAGGCTGCGATCAGTGCGGTGAACCGTGCGTCCCAGCCGCTGAGTTCCTCGATCAGCCGCGCCCGGGCGGCGGCTGGATCGTCGAACGGGATCCCGCTGGTGGCGAACCAGTCCTCGGCGGTGTTGTAGAAGCTGAGGCCGATGCGAACGCGGCCGTCGCCGTTGCGCTGCGCTGCCAGGGACTTCCCGTCGCCGAGCACCCAGTAGTTGCCGCGCCCGACCATCGCCGCGAGGTCGGGGTAGGTGCGGTCGATGTCGGGAATGCCGAGCTCGACGACGTTCTGGCCGATGTGCGCCGGTCGAGCGTCGGTGAGCAGTGCACGGACTCGGGAGCCCGCGCCGTCGGCGCCGACCAGCAGGTCATACGTCGCACTGCTGCCGCCGGCGAAGTGCAGCACGCCGTTGTCAGCGGACTCAAACGCGTGTCCCCAGCGCACCGCGTGTTCAGGAAGGGAGTCCAGCAGCAGGTTGCGCAGATCGGCACGGTCCACCTCGGGTCGCTCGAGCGGGGCGCCCTCGGGTGTGTCCTCCTGCAGCAACAGGGTGCCGTCCGGCTCCAGAAGCCGCATGTCCTGCCCCTCACCGCGGGCAATCGCGTAGAACTCGTCAATCAGACCGGCCTCGCGCAGCGCCCGCTGCCCGGAGTGGATGTCGAGCATGCCGCCCTGACCGCGCGCACCACGCGACGATTCACGTTCGTACACCACCGCGTCGATGGCGTTCACGTGCAGCACCCGGGCAAGGGCCAAGCCACCCAAGCCGGCTCCGACAATGGCGATGGTCATAGTTCCCCTCGATTCACCGTATCCATCAATACACTGTATCGCTCCTAGCACCGTATCGCTCCCAACGCTGTATTGTCGTCGGCATGTTGGTGTGGGAGCGGCCGGAGCCGCCGGATCGACCGATGCCGGCCCCGCTGAGCCGGGAGCGGATCGTCCAAGCGGCGATCCAACTCGCCGATGCGGACGGCCTGGACGCGGTGTCGCTGCGCAAGGTCGCCGCGGCGCTGAACGTCGGACCGATGCGGCTGTATGGCTACATCGCCACCAAGGAGGAGTTGCTCGACCTGATGGTCGATGCGGTCCACGCGGAGATCAGGCCGACCGGAGACGGTTGGCGAGAGGTGCTGCGTTCCCTTGCCGAAACCATCCGGCAGGCCGCCCACCAGCACGAATGGCTCGCCGACCTGCTCGGCGGGCGGCCCCAGCTCGGGCCGAACACGCTGGCCAGCGGAGAGTCCGTGCTGGCCGCGATGGGCGACGTCGACCTGGACACCGTCGTGCCGGCGGTCGCCGCGGTCAATGCGTACGTGATCGGCGCGGTACGCCGGGAGGTCACCGAGCGGCGCGCCGAGCGGGTCTCCGGGATGGACCAGAGGCAGTGGCAGGCCACCTTCGGCCCTTATCTGCAGCGGACCTTCGCCACCGGCCGATTCCCCGCGCTGGCCTCGCTCGTCCACGATGGCCCCCACCTGGGCGCCGACCAAACCTTCTGGATCGGCCTCGACTTCCTCCTCGACGGCATCGAAGCCCGCATCTCAAGCTGACGCGCGGCCGAAAGACCAGACGAGCGCCGCCCGCGGCACCAGTTCGGCGCTGACGCATTGAGACGACGCAATCCAGCCAAAACCGAAGAAATGCCACGGAACTGAGATTCAAGCCGCATTGCATCCCGTGAGGCAACCGAAGGATCCACTGGTCAGCGGAGATCAACATGTCACGCGATCTGAGGCCCTGCACCAGAGGTAGGCGGGTCGCACTCGTCGCGCCCCGCCAATAGGTCGTCACCGCTCCCGTGGTTGTGCGGTCCGGGATCTCAGGGGCTGTCGGCCTCAGAGATGTTCTTCACGACATCACCCAGGACGTCGAGGATTCCCTGGCCGAACCCGGTCGGCGCGATCAGCACGCCGAAAACCAGCACGATGGACACGGTCAGCCACTGGTCGGATCGGCTTCGGGCCTGCACACGGCGGCGTATGCGGAAGTAGATGATCACGGCAAGCAGGGCCGCCACGTTGAACGTAAGGATCACTGGGCCACCTCCCCCTCTGGTCAGGACAGTGCCGTCGGGCGGCGTGGCGGTGGGATGCGACCGAGCAGGTCCCACAGCGGCCGTGATCCGGCGGCCCACTCGCCCAGCACGCGACGGTCGACCAGGTGGATACGGTGCTCCCGGCCCCACGGGATGGCCTTCGAGGAGAAGCGGCCGTTGGTGAGGACGACCGCGATGTCCGCGCCGTGGACCTGTCGGGCAGTGCCGTTGACCTGTTGCAGCACCCCGACGCCGACGGCCGAGCCGCGGTCCCCGTCGCGGCGGTGCTTGCACTGGATTGCCCAGATGCGGCCGGCCGGGTCGGTTGCCCGTACGTCGCAGGCGTCGTCGCCGGCGCCGCCGATCTGCTCGGCCGTGCAGCCGTCTCGGCGCATCAAGTCCCTTATGGCGAACTCGAATGCGCGGTGGTCCAGGGCGTCGATCTCGGCGATGCGCATCCGCAGGGCCTGGGCGCGTACGCGTTGCCACTCGCCTCGCTGTCGGACCTGCTGGAGCCAGAAACCGCCGGCGACCGAGGCAATCACGGCCATGAGAACGAGGAGCCACCAGTGAGCGAGCAGCCACTGCACGGCGGCGACCGCCAAGCCGACCGCCACGACAGCGCCGACCAGCAGAGCGATCTGCTCGTCCTGCTTCTTGGAACGACGGGCCGCACGGCGGCGCACGGTCCGCCGTGCGGGGCGACGGCGGCTCATCTGGCCACTCCCCATGCGACCGGGGCGCCAGAAGTGGCGTTTCGTGGCAAGCACTTGGCGTCACCACTGAACCTTGGTTCGCCGCGTATGTGTGCCTTCACCTGTGCCGTCATGATCGAAATCCCCCTCTGTCCAGATGCGTTGGCATGCCCCTCGCGCAGGTCGTATGACACCACGCGTCACTGACGTGGCGTAAGGATGTGATCGCTTAGGGTGATGGGGTTTCGGTCAGTGAGTGCCGCTCATCCATCCGCCCGAATGGAAGCCACTTGCGCGTTCGATGGCAATGCCGATCAACTTCCAGCCGATTCAGCGTCCTTGAGCTGCGCCACGAATGTGTGAGCGTGACCACGATGTGTGTGAAGCGGGCGTTCAAGTACCGCTTCCATCGGACTGATGTGCAGGCGGCCGAGCTGTCGCGCACGTTCGGATGCGTACGCAAGGTCTACAGCCTCGCGCTGGTCGCCCGCACAGAGGCGTGGGCGCGCCAGGATTGGGTCAACTGCAACGCCACCTCGGCGACGCGGCGAGCGCATCCAGTTCACTGCGGCGAGCGGTGATCCGCTCCAGCTACTGAGATCACTGCGGTCTACTTCGACCCGCCTTCCGCGGGCAGGGCCTGGCCGCCCGCCTGGTCCTGGCGGTGGCCCCCGGCGTCCGTGCCCGCGACGAGAGGCCCTTCCTGCACACCTGCGCGCGCAACACCAACGCCATCCGGCTGTACGAGTCGCCGGGCTACCGGCTGCGCCACGGCACGGCGTTCCTCGCGGCGCGGGTGCCGGCGACAGCGCGGCAGCAGTAACGCAGATGTGCGGACGAGCGGTGGGCGATTGCCCTTGCGGCTGGACGTACACTCCACACATGGGTCGTACATGCGCAGTGAGGGAGTGCCTGTTCCAGGCCCCTCATGCCCTGTGCCCGTCCGCGGCGTGCGCGACGACCGTCGGCCGCGTGAACGCGCCGGCGATCTACTGTCGCGCGTTGCACGGCCACGGCTAGCGATTCCGGGTAATTCTCGGCATTTCCCAGATCATTCCGCCCCTGCAGGCGGGCCATTTTCTGCGCTGCTGCCCCTACCTCTGTAGCCGTACGGCGACGGTCCTCGCCGCAATTTCCTGCTTTGTCATCCTTTGGCGCTCTGGCGCCGCCTGCGCGCCGACCGCCGGACGACCGGCAGCCGGTGCATCTTCGAGAGGACCCTTGTGAAGTTGAGCGAGCTGCTCGCCGGGCACGATCATGAAGTCATCGAGGGCGATCCGGAGACGAGGATCACCGGAGGCACCTGCTTCGACGCCCACCGCGCCGCTCCGGGATCGCTGTTCATCGCGGTACCCGGGCATCGCGAGGGCGGCCCCGAGTCCGTCGGACCGGCTCTCGCGCGCGGCGCGGTGGCTGTACTCATCGACTCCGCGACGGCGCAACTTCCGGTCGCGACCTGGGCGTCGGCAGCTGGTGTATGCGTCGTAGCCGTCGCGGACACGCGCAAGGCGGCGGCGGTCGTCGCCTCCCGCTACCACGGGGAGCCAGGCCGGCAGATGAAGATGGTGGCCATCACGGGCACCAACGGGAAGACGTCGGTTTCCTCCATGGTGGAGTCGGTGCTGAGGGTCGCCGCGCGCGCCAGGGTGGGGGTCATCGGGACGGGCGGCAGCCGGATCGGCGACGAACTGATCCCGATGCCGCAGTCGGTACTGACCACACCGGAGTCGCCGGACTTCCAGTATCTGCTCGGGTGCATGCGCGACCGCGGTGTCGGCACCGTGGCGCTCGAAGCCACGTCGATGGGCCTGCTGACCCACCGCCTCGACCACTCGTTCATCGACGTGGGGGTGTTCACCAACCTGACGCAGGATCACCTGGACGACCACGGCACCATGGAGAACTACCGGGACGCCAAACTGCGTCTGTTCCAGGGGCTGTGCCGGCGTGCGGTGGTCAACGCCGACGACCCGGTCGGAGCCGGCATCGCGGCGATGATGCCCGGCGCGGTCGTCACGTACGGCATCGACGCGGAGGCGGACTACCGGGCGACCGACCTCACCATGGACGCCGTCGGCACCCGCTTCACCCTGCACCACGCCGGCCACAAGTATCCGGCGGCCATCCCCCTGCCTGGACGGTTCTCCGTCTCCAACGCACTGGCCACTGTCGCAGCCTGCCACCTCATCGGGCACAATCTGGCCGGACTGGTCGCCGCCCTCGAGCAGATGCCCCCGATCCCGGGAAGGTTCGAACGCTACGAGACCCCGGACGGCACGTCCGTCATCGTGGACTATGCGCACTCGCCGGACTCACTGGAGAAGGTGCTGACCACCATCCGCGGCTTCGCCTCTGGCCGGGTTGTCACGGTCTTCGGCTGCGGCGGTGACCGGGACGTCACCAAGCGCGCCCGGATGGGGGAGATCGCCGGCACCTACTCCGATCTGTGCGTTCTCACTTCGGACAATCCCCGCAACGAAGACCCCCGGGCGATCATGGATCAGATCGTCCCGGGCCTGCTCGCGAGCGGAACCACTTTCGAGCGGTTCGCAGACCGGCGCCGCGCCATCTCCTTCGCCCTGTCCGCCGCAGGGCACGGCGACGTCATCCTGATCGCGGGCAAAGGCAGCGAGCCCTACCAGATCGTCAATGAGGAACTGCTGCCGTTCAGCGACATGGCGACGGTACGCGAACTCGCCACGCGGTAGGCGTACCGGCCTTCTTGACGCCCGGCGCTGGTTGCAGTGCCGGGCACGAGGACGTGCAGTGGTACCGAGACACCCTCCGTACCCGCCGTGCTACAGCCGGGTGCGCAGGATGAAGTCCAACTCCGAGGGTGCGCGATGAATGCACCAGACGGTGGTGTGCAGTTGGGGGACCTGCGTCTTCGCCCCCTGGCCGTGGGCCGCATGGCGTCGGACGGACGGTGGCTGGACAACACCTTGAGGCTGGAGACCCAGGTGTCAACGGTGATCGCCAGTCCTGGCGTTCCCCAGTACGCGCCACACCGCAGGAAGCGCACCCATTGCCAGGGCCGCTTTGAGAGCATCGCCCACCAGATAGGGAGCGGCGCCAAGGGCCACCGCCCGGTCCAGGGAAAGATGCAGGGACAGCGCGAGATACGGCACTCCGACGGCGTACACGCACAAGGTGCCCAGGGCCATGACACCGGCCGTACGCAGCGGGCTCCGGTCGCCGCCGCGGCGGGCCAGGCCGCCCACCACGGCGGCGGCGAGAACCAGGCCGAGGACGTAGCCGAAGGTGGGTATGGCCGCGCCGGAGGTGCCCTCGGCGAACCAGGGCATGCCGCAGACGCCCACACCGGCGTAGACGGCGAGCGCCAGCGCCCCGCGCCGCGCCCCGAGGGCGATGCCGACCAGCAGAGCGGCGAAGGTCTGCCCTGTCACAGGGACCGGCGACCCGGGCACCGGCACCGCGAACTGCGCGGCGATCCCGGTCAGGGCGGCGCCGCCGAGGACCAGCGCGGCGTCGCGCGCCCCGGTCCGGGCGGCGCCGTCGGCCGACAGCAGGTCGGCGAGGACCCGTCCCGCAGGACGGGGTGTCGGCGAAGTGATGGTGGAGGCAGTGCTCACGTCAGGGGTGTCCGTTTCTGCGTGTTCTGTGGGGCTGTCGTGCGGGTACCGGTGCGCGCGGCGGCTACGGGTACGGGTAGAAGCCGCGGCCCGACTTACGGCCGAGCAGGCCTCCCTCGACCATGCGGGAGAGCAGCGGCGGAGCCGCGTAGAGGGGCTCCTTGAACTCCTCGTACAGTGCGTCGGCCACGGCCGCCACGACGTCGAGGCCCACCATGTCGGTCAGCCGCAGCGGGCCCATCGGGTGCGAGCAGCCGAGCACCATGCCCTGGTCGACGTCCTCGACGGTGGCGAAGCCCGTCTCCACCATGCGCACGGCGGACAGCAGATACGGCACCAGCAGCGCGTTGACGACGAAGCCGGCCCGGTCCTTGGAGCGGATCGGCTGCTTGCCCAGGGTCTGCGCGACCCATGACTCGGCCCTGTCCATGGTCACGTCGGACGTGTGCAGGGAGCCGACCAGTTCCACCAGGGGCATCGCCGGTACGGGGTTGAAGAAGTGGGTGCCCATGACCTGGGCCGGGCGGCCTGTGGCCCCGGCCAGCTTCATGATGGGGATCGAGGAGGTGTTGGAGGCCAGGATCGCCTCCGGGTCCTCGACCACCTTGTCGAGGGTGGCGAAGAGATCGAGCTTGAGCGTCTCCTCCTCGCGGACCGCCTCGACCACCAGCTGGCGGTCGGCCAACTCGCCCAGATCCATGGTGAATCCGATGCGGGACGCGGCCGCGTCCCGCTCGGCCGCGGTGAGCCTGCCCTTGGCGACGGCGCGGTCGAGGGAGGCGAGGATGCGGTGCCGCCCGGTGGTCAGCGACGCCTCGCGGGAGACCGCGACCAGCACGTCCATGCCTGCCAGGGCGCTCACTTCGGCGATTCCGGCGCCCATGGCGCCCGAGCCGACCACTCCGATACGACTGATGGGGCTCATCTGGTGTATCACTTCTTCCGTTTTGGTCTTGCCTTGAATGCGTGGTGCCTGGTGCCTGGATGCAGTACGGGTGCGGTGCGCGGCCGGTGCGGGTGCGCGGCTCAGGCGGCCTCTTCGCGCTGTTCCGGCGCGATGACGACGAGGACCTGGTCGGCCGAGACGATGTCGGCCAGAGCGCAGCGGACCTCCTCGACCACGCCGGAGGCGGGGGCGAGCACCCGGTTCTCCATCTTCATCGCCTCGACGATCGCCACCGTGTCGCCCTGCTGTACGAAGTCGCCCACCCTTATGGGCAGTTGGACCACGGTGCCGGGCATGGGCGAGGTGACGGCGTCGCCGCCGGCCGTACTGTCGTCCTCGCCGGCGACATCGAGCGTGAGGGTCAGCCGGCGGCCGTCGACGACGAGTTCGCAGCCGTCCGCCCGGCGCAGGCCCGTCCACAGCGCCTCGCCGACCGTGCCGCGCAGCAGCGCCCCGTCCGGCGTGCAGGTGACGGTGAGGGGTTCGCCCGCCACGGCCACCGTGAGCGCGTTCTCCCGCCGGGAGAGCAGTGCCGCTTCGAGGGGGCGGCCGCCGACCCGGCAGGCGACGCGGCCCAGCGGAGCGTGCCGGTCGAGCAGTTGCCGGTCGAGAGCGCCGAGGGAACCGCTCCACGGTGACTCCGCTCCGTGCACGGTGGGGCGGGCGGGCAGGCTCATGGCGGCCGCGCAGGCGGCCGCCACCGGCTCGAGGTCCCGCCGGTTCTCGGCGCCGCGGGCGGCGAACTCGTCCACCAGGTGGGTGTCGATCAGCCCGGCGCTGACCCGGGGGTCCCGCAGCAGATCGGCGAGGAACCCGAGGTTGGTGGTGAGGCCGAGGACGGCGGTGGAGCGTACGGCGTGCAGCAGGCGGGCGAGGGCAGCGGGGCGGGCCGGGTCGTGCGCGATGAGCTTGGCGATCATCGGGTCGTAGAAGACCGGGACGTCGCCCGCGCCGTCGAAGGCCGCGTCGACCCGCAGATCGGTGGGCCACAGGGTGGCCAGCGCCCGGCCGGGGGCGGGGCGGAAGTCCGCGTCCGGATCCTCGGCGTACACGCGGACCTCGATGGCGTGACCGGTCGTCGTGATCTCGCCCTGTGCCAGGGGGAGTTGTTCGCCCGCGGCGGTCCGCAGCTGCCATTCGACCAGGTCGAGGCCGGTGATGGCCTCGGTGACCGGGTGTTCGACCTGGAGGCGGGTGTTGACCTCCAGGAAGTAGAACCCGCCTTCGCCGTCACCGGCACTGTCGAGGATGAACTCGAAGGTGCCCGCGTTGGTGTAGCCGATGGCCTGCGCGCCGCGTACAGCGGCCGACAACAGTGCCTCCCGGACGTCCGCCGGGAGATTGGCGGCCGGCGCCTCCTCGACGATCTTCTGGTGGCGGCGCTGCAGCGAGCACTCCCGCTCGAAGAGGTGCACCACGTTGCCGTGGGTGTCGCCGAAGACCTGGACCTCGATGTGCCGGGGCCTGCGCAGATACCGCTCGACCAGCAGGCGTCCGTCGCCGAAGCTCGCGCGGGCCAGGCGGACCGCGGCCTCGACGGCGGGGGCGAGGTCGCGCTCGTGCTCGATGACCTGCATGCCCTTGCCGCCGCCTCCGGCGACGGGCTTGAGGATGACCGGGTAGCCGATACGGTCCGCGTGCGCCCGGATGTCGTCCGCCGACTCCGTGGCGTCCGCCGAGCCCGGCAGGACCGGCACGCCCGCCTCGGCCATCAGCCGCTTCGCGGTGGCCTTGTCGCCCATGGCCGCGATGGTGCTCGCGTCGGGCCCGACGAAGACCAGGCCCGCCGCTGCGGTGGCGGAGGCGAACTCCGCGTTCTCCGAGAGGAATCCGTAGCCCGGGTGGACGGCGTCGCAGCCGGTGCGCAGGGCCGCGTCGATCAGGGCGTCGGCGCGCAGGTAGCTGTCGGCCGCCGGGGAGGGGCCTATCAGGACCTGTTCGAAGGCGCCGTCCAGGTGGGCCGCGGCGCCGTCAGCCTCGGAGTGGACGGCCACGTACTCGATACCGAGGCGCCGGCAGGTGCGGGCGATACGGCGGGCGATCTCGCCCCGGTTGGCGATCAGGAGTCGTTTCACCATGACTGACCATCACATCCTGAACACGCCGAAGCGCGTCTCTCGTTGGGGCGCTGCCGCGGCCAGGGCGAGGCTCAGCGTCAGCCATTCACGGGTGTCGGTGGGGTCGACCACGGCGTCCACCCACAGGCGTGCGGCGACATAGAGGGGCTGGCCCTCGCGGTCGTAGTTGTCCCGGATCGGCTTCTTGAAAGCCTCTTCCTCCTCCGGGGTCAACGAGCGGCCCTCCTTGGCCAGTTGCTCGTTCTTGATCAGCGCCAGAACGGTCGCGGCCTGCTCTCCGCCGACCACGGACGTCTTGGCGTTGGGCCACATGGCCATCAGCTGCGGGCCGATCGAGCGGCCGCACATGGCGAGGTTGCCCGCGCCGTAGCTGCCGCCGATCAGCATGCTGAACTTCGGGACGGCGGCGCAGGACGCGGCGTTCACCATCTTGGCGCCGTGCTTGGCGATGCCGCCCGCCTCGTACTCGGCGCCGACCATGAACCCGTTGATGTTGTGCAGGAAGAGCAGCGGGATGCCGCGCTGCGAGCACAGTTCGATGAAGTTCGCGGCCTTCTGGGCACTCTCGGAGAAGAGCACGCCGTCGTTGATCAGGACGCCCACCGGGTAGCCGCCGATCCGGCCGGTGCCGCACACGATCGTCGTCCCGAACCGGGCGCGGTACTCGGTGAATTCGCTGCCGTCCAGAAGGCGGGCGAGGATCTCCCGGGCCGGGATCGGCTCGCGCGGGTTGGCGCTGACGATGCCCGGCAGTTCGGCGGGGTCGTACAGCGGCTCCGCCGGTGTCTCGGGCGGTGCGGCCGGGGTGCCCGTGCCGCTTCGGGCGGCGATCTCCCGGACCAGGGTGAGTGCGTGCTCGTCGTCGAGGGCGAGGTGGTCGGCGACGCCGCTGGTCGCGGTGTGCAGGTCGGCCCCGCCGAGGGTCTCGGCGTCGACGATCACGCCGGTCGCCGCCCGCACCAGTTGCGGACCGCCCAGGAAGATCGACCCGGTGCCCCGTACGATCACGGTCTCGTCGCACATCGCCGGGATGTACGCGCCGCCGGCGGTGCACGAGCCCATCACGGCCGCGATCTGTGGCAGGCCCATCGCGGACATCTCCGCGATGTTGCGGAAGATCTTCCCGAAGTGGTTCTCGTCCGGGAAAATGTCCTCCTGCATCGGCAGGAAGACGCCTCCGGAGTCGACCAGGTAGATGCAGGCAAGGCCGTTCTCGCGGGCGACCTGCTGGGCCCGCAGGTGCTTGCGGACCGTCAGCGGGTAGTACGTACCGCCCTTCACGGTCGCGTCGTTGGCGAACACGACCGTGGGCCGGCCCTCCACCATGCCGACGCCGGTGATGATGCCCGCCGACGGCACGGCCTGCTCGTACACCTCGTGCGCGGCGAGCTGGCCGATCTCCAGGAACGGGGTTCCCGGGTCGAGCAGCCGGGTCACTCGCTCCCGGGCGGTGAGCTTGCCGCGCTCGGCGTGCCGGGCCTGCGCCTTGGCGCCGCCGCCGGCCGTCGCGGCGGCGCGGGCCGCCGCGATCTGCTCGCGCAGCGCTCCGTAGGCCGCACTGTTGCGGCGGAACACCTCGCTGGAAGGGCTGATGTGGGAACGTAGAACCGCCATGTCACTTCCCTTCCTTGGGGACTGCCGTGGGGACGGCGATCCGGGTCAGGAGCCAGGCCGCGGCGCCCAGTGCGGCGGCGACCGTGGCCCAGGCGAGGTCGGCGTGCAGCAGCGCGGCGCCCGCCGCGGCCACGCCCGCCATGGACTGCTGGAGGAAGCCGCACAGCGAGACGGCGTAGGCGCCGTGGCCCTGCTGGCTGGTGACGGCGGTGGCCATGCTGTTGGGGAACAGCACGGACTGCCCGAACGTGGTCACGCAGTACAGCGCGACGAAGGCCACCAGAACGCCGGTGTCCGGCAGGCCGGGCACCGACCACAGCACGATCATCAGCACGCCCGCCGCGGTCATCACGATCGATCCCGCCGTCATCAGGCGGCCCGAACCGGCCCTGGCCACCAGCCGGTTGACGGTCATCGCCCCGGCGAAGTAGGCCGCGCCGAGCAGCAGTCCGAGACTTCCGTACTGATCGGTGGCGAGCCCGAAGTGCTCCTGGAAGACAAACGGGCTGACCTCCTGCAGCAGCACGATCGTGGCGAACCCCGCGCCGCCGGCCAGGGCCGGCAGCAGGAAACCGGGCTGCCTGCTGATGGTGAGGCAGATGCGCAGCACCTCGGACGGCCGCTGCACGGTACGGCCCGACTCGAACGGCACGGTGAAGGTCAGGGCTGCCGCGATCGTGCCGACCGTGGCGAGGACGACGAAGCCGGCTTCCCAGTGCGCGTACCTGCCGATCAGGCCGCCGAGGAACTGGCCGCCGCCCATCGCCGTGATGAACGCGATCGACAGAACCGAAAGGCGTCGGGCCAGCTCGTCGCCGCTCCAGCGGTCACGCACCAGGATGCGGGCGATGATCGCACTGCCTCCGGCGCCGATGCCCTGCAGCGCACGCAGCACCAACAGCCCCTCGGGGGAGCGGATCAGCGCGATCGCCGCGCTGGTGAGCACGAACAGCGCCAGCGACGTCAGCAGCGGGCCCCGCCGCCCGTACCGGTCCGCCGCCACGCCCCACAGGACCACCGGAGCCGCGGCGCCGATCACGAAGGCCGAGATGGAAAGCGCCGCATAACTGCGGGACATCCCGAAGTCGTGCGCCACGATGGGCAGCGAGGGCAGGTAGATGGTGGTCGCCATCTGGGCCATGAACACCAGGAGGCAGGAGAGCGCCATGATGCGCCGGTTCACGTGATGAAGCGTGGCCTGCTTTCCCTGGGCCATCCTGTCTTCATCTACCGTCAATGTTCTTCCGGCCTGCTGCTTTTCGTCGACCTGTTGCTTTTCATCGGCCGGAGAAGTTTTCTGCTCAGTCATTCTGGCTCCGCAGTTCATTGACCAGACGGCCGAAGTTCTCAATGTCGGTACGCGTCATGTCCGCGCGGAGCATGATGCGCAGCCCCGCCTTTCCGCGGGCGATGACGGGGAAGAAGAGGGCAGAGGTGTAATAGCCCGCGGAAAGGAGGGCCCGACCGATACGGACGGTCTTCTCCTCCGAGCCGATGTCGATGAACCGGATGGGCAGTCCGTCGCCGCGGTTGGCGGTCGCCACCAGCGCGTCGAAGCAGTCGATGTTCTCCTGCAGCCGGTGCTGGAGTTCCTTGAGCTCGGGCGAACGGTGCAAGGCGGCGGAGGCGACGATCGCCCCGAGCCCGGCCGTGTTGATCCGCTGCGACCAGGTCAGCGGACCGCCGTAGCGCAGGGCGAGATCACGGCGGTGCCGGGAGCCCTGCGGCCCGAGGAAGATCGCGCCACCGGACGCGCCGAAGCCCTTGTTCAGGGAAGTGATGATCAGCGTACGGTCGTTGATCTCGCCCATGGCGTCGAGGACGACCCCGCGCCCCTGGTCGCCGCAGGTCGACATCCCGTGCGCCTCGTCGAAGAACAGGAAGAGCCCGTACTTCTCCTGCAGCGCCAAGAGTTCGCGAACCGGCGCCTGACCGCCCGTGCTGTACACCCCGTCTGCCACATAGGCAACGTTCGGGTGGGTGCGGCAGAGCTCTTCCAGGGCGTCGAGGTCGTTGTGCGCGATGGTCCTGACCTCGGCCTCGTCGGCGACGCTCGGCTTCATCGCGTTCAGACAGAAGTGCGCATGCTTGTCGAACACCATGAGCGGCGGTACGCCGTCGGTGAAGGCGCCGGACGCCACCAGGGGCAGCGCGGACCAGGCGGCCGCGGCGCAGGAGGCGAGGGTGACCGCCTCGACCCGGAACAGGTCCGAGAGCGCGTCCTCGGCGTCCTTGAGAATCCCGAAGTGCACACGCATCCGGGAGACCGAGGTGTTCAGCGAGGCGTTCTGGGTGACGGCGTCGGCCGCCGCGCGGATCAGCGCCGGATGGGAGTCCAGGCCGAGATACGAGTACGACGACATGTTCAGGAACTCGTGGCCGTCGGCCCGGGTGGCATAGCGCCCGGCGCCGACGTTTTCGGCGACAATCCCCGCCATCCCGGAATCGGCGGTGACGTTCCAGAACTCGTTGCTTATCCCTATCGTCTTCTTGATGTTCATGAAGGCATGCAAAATAGCTCCCGAAGTATTCCTCAGTCGAGTCCGAGCCTGGAATCAAACCAGAGCGGGGCGGACGGGTTTCACCACCGTCCACTGCCATGTACTCCGCAAGCGGGAGGGGTTCCTATGGGCCCGGTCGTCACTGAGATTCGCAACTTGGCGTAGCGAAAGTCAACGGATTCGACCGGCAATGTTCTGCCGGTTGCACCCGGGCGGCAGAAAACGGACCGGCAGAAAATTGCCGGTATCCGGACCGGAAAAAATTTGCCGGTCGGCACCTGTTGAAAGCGCCGCCGGCATCGGCCAGAGTGAGAGCTCAGACGTCCAGGCGGTCGGCGCCGGTTTCCACGTCGGACCCCGGCAGCAGGCTGAGGAAGGTGAGCCGAAGACCGGGATGTCCGACGGGATGCAGTACTTGGGTGACGACGTCGACAGCGTGCGGAGCGAAGCGGGGGATGCTCAGACGGAACGTGTGCCCGTCCCGGTTGGCGATGATGACCGGGCCGTCGTCCCAGATCCGCCGGCACTGAGGGTCGGCGAGTGCCGTCAGCAGGATCTCCGCGAGTTCGGGGTGCCCCGGGTACTGCGCCATGGCGTAGCGCAGCATCGCGAGGTAGGCGCGCCCGTGCCGCGGCCAGTCGGCCAGCTGCTGCCGGGCCTCGGTGTCGGTCAGCCCCCAGCGGATCAGGTTCGCGCCGGGGACCTGCACCCACGGGAACCACTCGGCCATGGCCTCGTTGTGGGCGAGCACGTTCCACGCGTTGTCGGTGAGATAGGCGGGCTGCGTGGGCTGCAGATCGAGCAGGCGCTGCAGCGGTGTCAGATCGACGCCGTCGGCGGGCGAAACGGCGGGGAAGGGCTCCCCGCCGGCAGCGAAGAGGAACAGGGTCGCCCGCTCGTCCGCGCACAGCCGTAGCGCGTCCGCCAGCGCGGTCAGGGTCCGGGCGTCCAGGCGGGGCGTCGCCCCGCGTTCGAGGTCCCGGTACCAGCGTTCGCTCATACCGACCGCGGCGGCGACCTCCACCTGCGGAAGCGGTCTGCCAAGGCCCAGCTTGCGGCCCGCTCGCGCCCGCCACGCCCGCAGGAGTACCGCGAGCCCCACCTCTTCGTCTGGCAGATGCCCGAGGCCGGGTCGGTCTGTGAAGTTTTCGCGCTGCATGAATGGGGCCCTACTCTGGCTGCTTCCTGGTGCCGTGGCTCAGGCGGGAGCGGCCGGCGTGGAGTTCCGCATACGGGCGGCGCCCGCACTGCCACGAAAGGATCAGTGCAGGTCAGGTACCCCGGACAAGGGTAACCCGGCGTGCCCGTACTGGTTCCGCGCCAACAACCGGCCAGGTTGAAGGCATCGGCCTTCGTAGCGCATCCAATTGGCGGGCGGTGGTTCTCTACGCCGCGCACCGGGGCCACCAGCTCGCGGAACCGGGCCGCGTAGTAGTCGTTGGCCGCCGCCTTGTGGAATGTCGCCGCTCAACTTCCAACAGGCCCGTGGCTGGACGCCCGGCGCCACAGGCCGGGCCCTGCTCCCGATGACCGTCGACACGGTCATGGCCCCGTTCATCCTCTACCGTCCGCTGCCCAAGCGCTTCGGGCACCCGGTCGCGCTGGTCACCGGCTTCGTCACGATGCTGCTCGGCGCGCTTGCCCTGTACGGCACCGACACCTGGACGCCGTAGGCGCGTTCCGCCGTCGGCACCTTCCTCATCGGCGCCGGATCCACCTTCGTGCCTTCCGCAGCCGCCCCGATGGTGGTCTCCAGCACCCCCGGACAGCACCCCCGGCGAACAGGCGGGGCCCGCCTCCGGTGCAAGAACACGCTCCGCCAGAGCGGCGGAACTCATCTCCGTCGCCAGGTTCGGCTCGGTCCTCAATACCGCCGACTTCGTCGGACGGATGGGCGTGGCCCTCACTGTCATGACGGCGGCCGCGCTGCTCTGCATCGCCAGCGGGCGGGTCGCCAGCCGTCAGTCCGACTTCTGTCGAAGGACGCGGCGAGCCGCCTCGGCCTCGGCTGCCGGCGGGGACACCTCGTCGAGGACATCAAGCTCGTCATCGCCCTCCAACTCCCGTTCCCAGGCTGCGGCGAGCCGCTCCAGCTCCTCCCCGGGCCTGGCCACGACGGTCTCTCTGTCCTCAGGCGACAGGGCCGCCAGGAAGCGTGCCACTGAGTCGTTCGGCATGCTGAACACCCTTCACTGGGCACGGTGCTGGTCCGGGCTCAGCATGGTCAATCGGTCCCGCGATCGCGGCCCGACACAGCCGCAGCACACTCGGATGGCGCCATCTCGAGTGCCGAGCCTCACCCGCCCCGCACCGCCCGTACCGCCCCGCACCGCCCCGAGTACGCCCTGCAGGCGCTGTTCCTTGCTCACGCGCTCGTGCGGGCGATCGACGGGTACTCCCCAAACCTCAAGAAGAGAGTGGCGAGCCTCGATGAGACCCCCTGGCCCCGTTCTCAGCGTCCAGTGACGGACGGGCGATGCACGAGGCAATAGACGTCAGCGAACTATCACCAACACCGTAAATGCCCACGCCCTGGCCCCCCTGAGGCTGCGAGTTGTGGGCAGCATCCGATGGACGGGGGCCGCGAGCGCTTCCGGGGCTACCGCGAGGTCCTGAACCCCGGGACCGAGATGTGCATCCACGCTCACCGCAACCTCGCCCCCGGCGTCGCCGACTCCGTCGTCGCCGTGGAGAGCGGCGCGATCACCTGACCTGACCGGTTGGCTGGGTGACGGGATGCGGCAGGCTGCGGCTCGGCGGGACTGTCACCGGCTTCGTGTTCAGCGTCGGGAGCGGAACGTGTTCTGAGGGACCCTCTCCAGGTATTTACTGGTGCAGTCGGGGCACGAGCACGGCCCGGGCTCGCACCTGGCCGCGCCGTAGGCGGGCGAATGCCTCCGGTGCCGCGGAGAGCGGAAAGCGTTCCGTCTCGACCCTGACAGCTCCCGAGCGTGCCAGCGCGATGACCTCGGGGAGCTCGGGAAGAGGCCCCCAGAAGGGCAGCGAGAGCCGGAAGCCGGGGGGCAGGAATCCCGGCTTGCGTACGGTGAGTCGGCCGCCGCCGCTGCCGACCAGCGCGAGCCCGCCGCCCGGGCGCAGCGCCGCGGCGGCGAGCTCGAGGGTCGCCGTGGTGCCGGCGAAGTCGAGCACGGCGTCCACCCCCACACCGTCAGCCTGAGTGCGCAGTACACGTGCCGTGTCCGCTCGCGGCAAAGTGGCGAAGTGCGCGCCGGACCGCTCTGCGAGGGCCAGGGCCTCTTCGCGGACGTCCACCGCGAGGACGCGGCTCGGGGTCGTCGCACGCAGGATCTGGATGGCCACGTGGCCGAGCCCGCCGACGCCGATGACCGCGACCGTGGTGCCCTCGCCGAGCAGGTCCCGCAACCCGGCGATGGCGTGGTACGAGGTGAGGCCCGCATCGGAGAGCGGCGCCGCCTGATCGGCCGACAGGTCTCCGATCGGCACCAGGTGGCGTGCCGACGGCACCAGTACGTACTCGGCCATCCCGCCGTCCCGGCCGAGGCCGACCCCGTGCCAGGACAGGGTGCCGCGACGATCGCAGTAGTTGTCCTGGCCGACGGCGCAGCGCGCGCAGGACCCGCAGCCCCACGGGCCGTACACCACGAAGCGGTCACCGACGCTCAAGCCGTCGGCATCCGCGTCGGGGCCGAGTGCTTCGACCCGCCCCGCGACCTCGTGTCCGAGGGTGAACGGCGGCTCGTAGGGGAGCGTCCCCGCGGGTGCGTCGACGACATGTACGTCCGAGTGGCAGAGCCCGGCGGCCTCCACCCGGAGCAGTACCTCGGCCGCCCGGGGCACTGGTCGCTCCACCTCCGTGACCACAGGCTCCCGCTGCCAGGCCGTCAGTCGTACCGCTCTCATGTTCACCGTCCAGGCTCTTGTCAGTAGGCCGCCGGTCACGGTAACAGAGACGAAGTCAGTTCAATATCAGGCGACGACGAGGGAGTTCGGGATGAGTGGCGGTGCGTGGCAGCAGGGCCGGTTCGCGGGCAAGGTCGCGATGGTGACCGGGGCAGGATCGGGCATGGGAGCGGCGGTGGCACGGCAGTTGGCCGCCGAGGGGGCGCGGGCCGTGGTCCTGGCCGACGTCAAACCCGAGGGTGCCGAAGCCGTCGCCGAGGGGATCGGCGTCGCGAGCGCGGTCGCCCTCGACGTGGCGGACGCGGCAATGGTGGACGTGGCCGTCGAGGACGTGGTGCACCGGCACGGGCGGCTCGACGTCCTGGTGCACGCCGCGGGCGTCGACGACCCCAAGTCCAAGCAACTGATAGCGGACGCGCTGGTGGAGGGCCGTCCGCCCGAGGTGACCGACCGGCTCGAGGACGCGGACTGGCAGCGCGTCATGCGGATCAACCTGGACGGCACGTTCCACGTACTGCGCGCCGCGGTACGGGCGATGAGGCCGGAGAGGGCCGGGGCCATCGTGGTCATCGGGTCCTCGTCCGTCTTCGACACCCCCGTCGGATATCCGCACTACGCGGCGTCCAAAGCGGGTGTGCACGCGCTGAGTCAGGCCGTCGCCAAGGAGGTCATCGCCTCGGGGATCCGGGTGAACGTGGTGGCACCGGGACCGACGGAGACCGGCATGGCGGCGCGCACGCCCGCGGCGCTGCGCAGCGGATTCGCCGACCCGCGAGTACGCCCGTACGCCACGGCCGGGGAGATCGCCGACATCGCCCTGTTCCTGGCGAGCGATGCCGCGGCGAACCTGGTCGGCGCGGTGCTGCTGGCCAACGGTGGCCGGTTCACCGCCTGACCGAAGGGCTGGGTGCGGACGTGCCCGCCGGCGAAGCCGGGACTCGACGAACTCGTGCACGGGTCTTGCCCGCCGGGCCGCGGCTGCCTACGGTGCATGAATTGAGTTCAGTTTGCGATGCGCTCGTGGAGGCGCCGAGGTGCGGGGCGCGAGGGCGCCCGGTGCGAGGAGACGGTCGACGTGGATCAGTTTCTGCTCGTCCTGGTGAGCGGTCTCGCCAGTGGTGCGGTGTACGGCCTGATGGGTCTGGGGCTTGTGATCATTTATCGGGCGACGGATGTGGTCAATTTCGCGCTGGCGAGCCTGGCGACCGTCGGGCTCTACGCCGCGTTGGCGCTGTACGACAGCGGCCTGCCGCTGCTACTCGCCGCCGTGGCCGCGATCGCCGTGACCACGGCGGTCGGCCTGGCCGCCCGGGAAACGGTGATCAGGCCCCTGGCACAAGGGGAGTTGCTCTCGGCGCTCGTCATGACGATGGGCCTCTCGCTCATCGCGGAGAGCGTCATCAGCACGATCTGGGACGACCAGCCACGGCTCTTCCCGAGCCTGGTGGAGGGATCCGTAGCGATCGGTGGTTCGGCGATCCCCGCCCAGAGCCTGCTCACCCTCGCTGTCGCGGCGGTCGCGATGGCACTGGTGGCGTACCTCTTCGGACGCACGACCATCGGTTCCGCGATGCGCGCCGTCGCCGAGTCGGCCGAGACCGCGCAGATCCTCGGTCTCGGCTCGCAGCGCATCGCGCGGATCGCCTGGGCGCTCGGGCTCGGCCTGGCCGTGCTCGCCGCCGTCCTGTACGCGCCCCGCGCCGGACTCGTCCCCACCGTGCTCAGCGCGCCCCTGTTCCGGGCCTTCGCCGGGATCTTCCTCGGCGGCCTGACGAGCATGTACGGCGCCGTCGTCGGCGGCCTCACGGTCGGCGTCCTGGACAACCTGGCCGCGAGTTACGTCTCGGCCGGCTACCGGGACACCTTCGTGTTCTCGTTCACCATCCTCGTGCTGCTGATCCGCCCGCAGGGGCTGTTCGGCGTGCGCACATTCCAGCGGGTCTGAGGGAGCGCTCCATGTCCGCCATCAGTCGTTCCACCCTCGCCAGAGCGGCGCTCGGCCCACTCGCCGCGGCCGCGCTCATCGCCGTACTGAACTCCGGGGTCATCCCGCCCTACCAGGCCTACTCCGTGGGACTCGCGGCCGTCTACACCGTCCTCGTCCTCTCGGTCGGCCTGCTCGCGGGATGGGCCGGGATCTGGTCGATCGCCCATCCCGCGTTCTTCGCCCTGGGCGCCTACTTCGCCGCCTACGGCAGTGGACACGGCTGGTCGGTGGAGGCCGTGGTGCTCGGCGCGGTCGGGTGCAGCGCCGCCCTCGGAGCGTTCCTGGGCAGCGCGGGCGCCCGCTTCTCCATGCTGTACGTGGCCCTGCTGACCCTCGCGTTCACCATGGTGTCGCTGGAGGTGATGGGCCAGTGGACCGACGTGACCGGCGGTGACCAGGGCATCCCGATGACGAAGCTGCACAGCGCCCTGGGTCTCGGCACACTGGCCAGCGCGGGCACGCAGGCGCAGTACCTCGCCGTGGGCGTGGCCGGGATCGCGCTCGCGGTGGGCGCGCTGGCCCGGCCCGGCGCCCTGCGGATGCGGCTCGTAGCCGCCAAGTCCCATCCGATGGCGGCGCGTTCGATCGGGATCGCGCCGGAGGCCCAGTCGGCGCTCGCCTTCGCGGTCAGCGCCGCGTTCGCCGCCCTGGCGGGCGTCCTGCTGGCCGTGGTCGTCGGATTCGTCAGCCCCGACCCGTTCTCCCTGACGCTGGCGATCTCGCTGATCGCCGCGTGCGTCCTCGGTGGCGCCGGCACGCTCATCGGCGCGGTCGTCGGTGGCGCCTACCTGACCTGGGCGCCGACCGCCGCCGAGAGCGTGGGCGTTCCGCAGCCGATCCTTCAGGGTGTCGTGCTGATCGCGGCGCTGCTCTTCCTGCCGGGCGGCGTGGTGCTCGCCGCCGGGCGCCTTGTGCGCCGACTGCTGCGGCGGCCCGCCCGACAGGCACCGACGGCGGTGGAACTGACCGAAGCGCCCGCAAAGACCGTGCCCGCACCCTCGGCGACCGCCCCCGAACTCCTGCGCCTCGACGACGTGGCCGTCACCTTCGGCGGGCTCAAAGCACTTGAAGGCGCGTCCATGTCCGTACGGGCCGGCGAGACCGTCGCGATCATCGGCCCCAACGGAGCGGGAAAGACAACGCTGTTGAACGTCCTGTCGGGGCTCGTCGGAGGCGGACGGGTCGCGGGCGGCGCCCGCTATCAGGGCAAGCCCCTGCTGAAGAGTCGCGCCACCGCACGCCGACGGCTCGGCATCGGGCGCACCTTCCAGCACGCCGAGACCTTCCCCGAACTGACGGTCCTGGAGAACGTGCTCTGCACCCGGCGACGTATCACCGCACAGCACCGTGCCGCGGCCGCCGAACTCCTCGACCGCGTCGGCCTCGCGCACGTCGCCGACCGCTACCCGGCCGAGCTCCCGTTCGGCCTCCACAAGCGCCTCGACCTGGCCAGAGCACTGGCCGAGGAGCCCGAACTGCTCATCCTGGACGAACCGTTCGGCGGCCTCGACGCCACCGAACGCACACTCCTCGCCCGGCAGATCGTGCGCCAGCAGGAGCGCGGCACCGCGGTCGTGATCATCGACCATGTCCTCGACGACCTGTTCGCCGTCGCCCACCGCGTGGTCGCCTTCGACTTCGGGCGGCCGATCGGCGAGGGCGAGCCCGGCAAGATCCTGGACGATCCCCGGGTGCGCTCCTCGTACCTGGGCGAGGGCGGCGCCCGGGACGCACTCCCGGCCCGCGACGGCACCGAACGCGCCGCGGTACGACTCGAGGGCGTGGGCCACAGCTACGGCGGGGTCACCGCGCTGCACGGCGTCGACCTCGCCGTCCCCCAGGGCAGCGTGATCGGCGTGGTCGGCGCCAACGGTGCGGGCAAGAGCACCCTCGGCCGGATCCTGCACGGCACGCTCCCGCCCACGCTCGGCGGGCGCACGGCCGCCGAGGATCTGCGGTCGGCGCTGGTGCCCGAGGGCCGCGCCCTGTTCAAGACGCTCTCGCTGCGGGAGAACCTGGAGGTCGCCGCATACGCTGCCGGCATCAAGGGAGCGGAACTGCGGACGCGACTCGCGGGGACCGCCGAGTGGCTGCCGCCTCGGCTGCGCGAGCGGATGGGAATGGCCGCCGCCGGGCTCTCCGGCGGCGAGCAGCAGATCCTGGCGATCGCCCGCGCCCTGATGGCCCGGCCCGATCTGCTGATCGTCGACGAACCGGCGCTCGGCCTGTCCCCGGCGATGGTCGACGAGGTGTACGCGCGCCTCGGCCGCCTTGCCGACGAGGGCCTGACGGTCGTCCTCCTGGAACAGTCGCTCGGCCGCGCCGCGTCCGCCTGCCACGAGGTGATCGTCCTGCACGAGGGCGGTATCGCAGTCCGCGGCGAGCCCGCCGACCCGGTGTTCCTCGCCCGAGCCGAACAGGCCTACTTCGACGGGCAGGACGATGCCTCCGTCCCCGTCGGGCAAGGCTGAGACATCCCCGTCGGGCAAGGCCGAGACACCTCCGTCGCGCAGGGCTGAGACACCAACCCGCCACGCCCACACCTCTAGACCTCAGGAGAGCCGCATGACCACCGAAGCCGTCGACCTGCTGATCATCGGCGCGGGCATGGCGGGCCTGACCGCCGGTGCCCGCGCCGTCCGGGACGGCCTGTCCGTCGCGATCACCGAGACCGGCACGGACGTCGGCGGCTCGGCGCGCTTCGCCGGCTACGCGTGGACGGCCCCGGACCACGACGTCATGGACGAGCACAACCCGCGCGGCGACACCGCACTCAAGCGGGCCCTGGTCGACCGGTTCGCCGACGGCATCGCCTGGATCCGCTCCATCGGCGTGGAGGCGAAGGACGCACAACGCATCCTCAGCTTCGGCCGCGGGCACCAGTTCGACACCCATCACTACCTCGACACCTGTCGGCGTCTCGTTCTCGACGGCGGGGGCGAGGTGCTCCTGGAGACCGACACCGAACGCCTTGTGGTCGAGCACGGCGCCGTGGTCGGAGCGGACCTGAGGGCGGCCGACGGCACGCACCGACGGATACGGGCCCGGAGCACGCTCATCGCGACCGGCGGATTCCAGGGCGACCTCGCCCTGCGCACCGCACACGTGCACCCCCGGGCCGACCGCATGCAGCTCCGCTCCAACCCCCGCAGCACCGGCGGCGGTTACCGGCTGGCCACTCAAGCGGGCGCGGTCACCGGAGTTGACGACGCGGGCTTCTACGGACACCTCATCCCCAGCGGCATCCCCTTCGCCGACGGGGCCGACTTCGTCGACATGTCGCTCTACTACAGCGAGCACGCACTGCTGCTGAACCTGCGCGGCGAGCGGTTCGTCGACGAGACCCGGGGCGACCACCTCACCGCCATGGAACTGCTTGAACAGCCGGAGGGCCGCGGCCTCCTGATCGCCGACGCACGGGTGTTCCGCGACTGGATCGTCGGCTCCTACGTCGAAGGGGCCGTCGCCGTCGACAAGTTCGCCCTCGCGAGCAAGCGGGGCGGCCGCGTCGGACTCGCCGAGGACCTCGACGAACTGGCCTGCCTGCCCGAGGAGTGGGGCTACGACGCCGAGGCCGTCCGCGATGCCGTCGCCCTGTTCAACAAGCAGGTCGCAAAGGGGCGCGAACCGGTGCCCGGCCGGGAGCTGGACCGCCTGCCGCTCGACGAACCGCCGTACTACGTCATCGAGACGGTCCCGGCCATCACCTTCCCCTTCCACGGTGTACGCATCGATGACAGAGCCCACGTCCTGGGCCAGGACGGGCGGCCACTGGCAGGCCTGCTCGCCGCCGGATCGGACACCGGCGGCCTGTGGCACCGCGCCTACGCGGGCGGCCTCGCCTCGGCCCTCGTCTTCGGACTGACAGCGGCGGAGACCGCCGCTGAGCAGGCGCGCCGCTCGTGACGCCGCCGTCGGCCATCCGCACACCCGAGCACGTTGGAGATCCCATGCACCGCCGTCACCCTGAGATCGACCCCCAGCTGTTGTCCGAGACCGAGGAACAGCGAGAACTCCGCACCGTCCTGCGGGACTTCTTCACCGAGACGAGCGGCCCGGAGGACGTCCGCAAGCATCTCGCCACCCCGCGCGGATACGACGAGGCCCTCTGGGCGCGGCTCGCGGGTGAGATCGGTGTGCACGGTCTTGCCATTCCCGAGGAGTACGGCGGATCGGGCTACACCTTCGCCGAACTCGCCGTGGCCCTGGAGGAGTCGGGGCGCGCCCTGTACAGCGCGCCGCTGCTGCCGACGGTGGTCCTCGCCGCGCACGCCCTGCTCGCCGCCGGGGACCGGCAGGCATGCGAGCGCTACCTGCCGCGCATCGCGGACGGCACGCTCACCGCGACCGTGGCCGGCTTCCGCGACGGCGAGCCCGGCGTCAGCGCCGAGCCCACCGGAGCGGGCATGGTGCTGCGCGGCGCGGTGGACTTCGTGCTCGACGGTGCGGGTGCGGATCTGATCCTCGTACGGGCCCGAACTGCCGAAGGACCGCGGCTGTTCGCCTGCGAACCCGCCCCGGAGACCTGCGTGCGCACCCCGCACCGCGTCCTGGACGAGACGCGCCGGCAGACACGCGTGGAGTTCCACGGCGCACCGGCCACACCCATGGGGGAGTCCTGCGAGGTGGCGGCGGTGCTCGACGCGGGGCGGGCCGCACTCGCCGCCGAGCAGGTCGGCGGCAGCGGCCACGCGCTGGACGCGACGGTCGCATTCGTCGCGCAGCGCCACCAGTTCGGGCGCCCCATCGGCTCGTTCCAGGCCGTCAAACACCGGCTGGCCGATGTGCTGGTCGCACTCGAAGCGGCGCGCTCGGCAGCCACGTACGCGAGCGCCTGCATGGCCCTCGGCTCGCCCCAGCTGCCGGTGGCCGCGAGCGTCGCCGCAGCAGTCTGCTCCGAGAGCTTCCGCCTGGCCACGGCCGAGTACGTCCAGCTGCACGGCGGGATCGGCTTCACCTGGGAGCACTCCGCGCATCTGTACGTGCGGCGAGCGCGCAGCAGCGAGGTGCTGTTCGGCACGGCGGAGCAGCACCGCGCCCGGCTCGCCGGACTCGTCGATCTCGCCCCACGATCCGCCGCCTGAGACGGCAGGGAGAGCCACATGACCGAACAAGACACACCCACACTCAGCCTCGCCCACCCGTTCACGCTCGGCGGGCACACCCTTCGCAACCGCCTCGTCGCCACCGCGCACGCCACCGCGGCCGTCGCCGACGGCGCCCCCACCGACGCCGACACGGCCTACTGGCGACGCCTCGCACAGGGCGGCGCGGGCCTGGTCATCACCGGCGGAACCGCCGTTTCCCCGGAATCGACCCTGCCGCAGCGGTACTTGACCGAGGCATGGCGCCCCGAGACCAAGGACGCCGTGCGCCGCCGAGCCGAAGCCATCACCGACGGCGGCGCCGTGGCCATAGCCCAGCTCGTTCACCTGGGCCGCGAGACCCTCGGCGCGGGCACGTACTACGCGCCGGTCTCCGCGGCCGCAGTCCGCTCACCCCGCGAGGCGAGCGCACCTCACCCCCTGAGCGTCGAAGAAGTACGCCGTGTGGTCGACGCGTTCCGCATCTCGGCGGCCAACAGCGTGCAGGCCGGCTTCCACGGCGTCGAACTGCACGCGGGCCACGGCTACCTGCTCGCCCAGTTCCTCTCCAGCGTCAACAACACCCGCACCGACGAGTACGGCGACCGCATCACCCTGCTCGCCCAGATGATCGACGCGATCCGCGGCGAGATCGGTGAACTCCCCATCGGGGTACGGGTGTCGACGGAACCGGGCGAGGACTCCGGGCTCGGCCTCGACGACCTGGCCGAACTGTTGCCGCGCCTTTGCGCCGCCTCGCCCTTCTCGTACGTCAATGTCACCACCGGCGTCCGCAACACCTACGTCCCCGGCATGGCCACCACCCGCCCGCCTCTCCTTGAATCCGTGGCCCGGCTGCGCGCCGCGGTCGCGCTGCCGCTGCTCGTCAGCCAGGGATTCCGGTCGGTGGCCGACATCGAAGGGGCGCTGCGCGCGGGAGCCGATCTGGTCGGCATGGCGCGGCCGTTCATCGCCGACCCCGACTTCGCCCGCAAAGTGATCGCGGGCGACGAGCGTTCCGTACGTCCTTGCACCGGCTGCAACGAGGGCTGCCGGACGTTCGAACCCACCGGGTCGTGCTCGGTGAACCCCGAACTCGGCCCGCCAGAAGCCGAGTTCCGCCCCGCCGTGCCCCTGCGGCTCACCCCCTTGCAGATCGACCGCGCCGGCCCCGTGGCCGTGATCGGGGCTGGCCCCGCCGGCATGGAGTGCGCGATGACGCTCGCCCGCACCGGCGCCGAAGTCGTCGTCTTCGACACCGCACCGGAAGTCGGAGGCCAGGCCCGCATCGCAGCCCGCGCCGCGCACCGCTCGGGCTGGCAGAAGATCGTCGACCACCAGCGCGACCAGCTCGCCTACCTCGGCGCCCGCGTCGTGCTGGGGACGACGCCGACGCCCGCCGAACTCGCGCGGTACTCCAGGATCGTCCTCGCCACCGGCGCCCGGGAGGCGGCCGTGCCCGTACCCGGGGAACTGCGGACCCTCACCAGCACGGACTTCCTCCACCGGTATGCCGACCTCGTACCGGACGCCCCCAGGGTCGCCGTCCTCGACGACGGCTTCGGCTGGTGGCAGGGCATCAGCGCCGTGGAGAGCGCGCTGGCGGCCGGGGCCCGTGAGGTCACCCTCATCACGCCCGGCCACGGATTCGCGACCGGTCTGTCGCCGGAGAACCGCACCCAGTTGATGAACCGGCTCACCGGAGCGCCGCTGCGCGTCGTCGTGATGAACACCGTCACGGCGACGACCGCCGACGGGCTGCGACTGCGGCACGTCATGGACGGCCATGAATCGACCCTGGCCGCGGACCTCTTGGTGACCGTCGGCGAACGCCTCCCGCACCGGCCCGACATCACGCCGGCCGACGGCCAGAGTGTCCACGCCGTCGGTGACTGTGTCGTACCGCGCCGCATCGCCCACGCCATCGCGGAAGGGCGGGCGGCGGCGGAGGCCGTCGGGACCCAATCTCTGTAGGAGAAAGGACTTTCGCAGCAAACGCTGGATCAGCGCTGCCGGTACTGCCGCCTTCGGACGGACGGCTCTCCGGCGTCGGCGCTTGCACTCGCGTGTCAAGGCCATCGATGAGAAGACCTGACTCCTCGCATGCAAACCACGCTGAGGTTCGCGAGAGCCGGTCAGGCGTTCGTACGTGACAGGTGGTCGGGGAGGTCGGTGAGCCGTTCGATACGGAGCACCGTCTCATCTGACCTCTGCGATGGTCCACCGGTGACGAAGTCGACGCCGCGGTCCAACCAGATGCCGGTGAGCCCGGCGAGGGCGGCCGCGTTCACGTCGCTTTCCAGCATGTCGCCCACGTTGACCGCCTGCGCGGGGTCCGTCCGCATCCACCGGCAGGCTGTGGCGTAGGCGACGGGCTTGGCCACACCGAGCTCGGTCGGGGTCAGGACGGCTTCGAAGTATTCCAGGAGGCCGAAGCGGGCGAGCTTGGCGCGCTGCTGCTCAGGATCCCCGTTGGTGAGAACGGCCAGACGCGGTCCTCGGGAAAGCCGTTTCAGCTTCTCCAGGCAGGGCTGGACATCGGGATAGCACCGCCAAGCCTCCTCGAACACGGTGAGGTAGCGCTCGGCGATCCAGGCGTCCAGAAGGCCGGGGCTTTCCGGAACCGGCTCGCCGAGCATCGGCAGGAAGGAACGGAGCCTGCGTCGGTGATGCTCAGCGAAGGAGCACTGACCGGCCAGGTATTCCCGCATGTGGCGCCCCTCGAGCGTCCACCACAACGTCACCAGCTCCTCCGGCGGAGCCGTCGCGTTCGGCGCATCCTGGACGATCTGGCCGATCGCTTCCCAGACCGCGCTTCGATGATCGACCAGGGTGCCGTCCAGATCGAAGAAAACCACATCCGCCATAGGTTGATCATCTCGTGACACTTGTCCCCGACCCCAGAGGGATCGCAGCACCTTGGCCCCCGGTCCGGCGGACCACGCCACCTGAGGGGCTCAATCCGCCAACTGAAGTGCCGACCACAGAGCCTGCGCCGAAGAGGGTGCCATCGTCTGCCGACACTCGCGACCGTGATCACGAACCCGCAGGTGGGCAGTGTCGGTAGCGCGCGTCAGAAATCAGCGTCGGAGAAACCTACTGTCACGCCGTCGGCACCTGCCTCATGGGCGGCGAGGGCACCCCATGGCGGTCGTCGATCAGATGGGCAAAGTGCATGGCGTCGACGGGCTGTACGTCGTCGACGCGTCGATCATGCCGGACATCCCGGCGGAGCCGACCAACACCACCGTGATGATGACGGCCGAGCGCTGCGCGGACGAACTGCGCCGGAACGCCTGACCGTCGACGGTACGCACCCCCACGGCACGGCCGGCCGCCGAACCCTGGCGGCCGGCCGTGCCGTTCGCGCTCAGCTGTCGTACGGGTAGAAGCCGCGCCCGCTCTTACGCCCCAGATGCCCGGCCGCCACCATCCGCTGGAGCAGCGGGGGAGCGGCGTACAAGGGCTCCTTGAACTCCTCGTACATCGACTCGGCCACCGCCTGCGCCGTGTCCAGGCCGATCAGGTCGAGCAGTCGCAGCGGGCCCATCGGGTGGGCGCAGCCCAGTTCCATGCCGTGGTCGATGTCCTCGGGGTGGGCCGCGCCGGACTCCACCATGCGGATCGCGGCGAGCAGATACGGCACCAGCAGCGCGTTGACCACGAACCCTGAACGGTCGGGCGCATGGATGACCTCCTTGCCGAGCAGCTCGGTGGCGAACGCGCGGGCGCGGGTCACTGTGTCCGCGCTGGTGGTCAGAGCGGGGATCACCTCGACGAGCTTTTGTACCGGTACGGGGTTGAAGAAGTGCAGGCCGACGACATGGGAGGAGCGGCCGGTGGCGACGGCGAGGTCGACGACGGGGATCGAGGAGGTGTTGGTGGCGAGGACGGCGTCGGGGTCGGCGATCACCTTGTCCAGTTGGCGGAAGATGTCGAGCTTGACCTCCCGGTTCTCGGCGACGGCCTCGATGACGAACTGCCGGTCGGCCAGCTCGCCGAGATCGTGGGTGAAGGACAGCCGGGCCAGGGCCCGGTCGCGCTCGGCCTCGGTGAGCTTGCCGCGCCGCAGTCCGCGGTCCAGGGACGCGACAAGGCGGGTCCGGCCCGCGACGGCGAGCTCGGGCGTCGACTCGGCGACGGTGACGTCGAGGCCGCGCAATGCGGCGACTTCGGCGACGCCGGAGCCCATGAGCCCGCAGCCGACGACGCCCAGGCGGGAGATGTCAGTCATGAAGATCTTTTCTGAAGGAGGGACTTCACCGTTCATGGACGCCAAGGACGGTCATGCCCGCGACGTTCCGCGAGGCCGTTCCTCGATCGCGCAGCCACTCCCGGAGAGCGAACTTCTTGATCTTGCCGCTGGCCGTGTACGGCAGGGAGTCGACGACGAACAGGCTCTCGGGGATCTTCTGCGTGGCCACCTCACGGACGGTCAGGTGCGCGCCGATGTCCTGCAGGGTGAGTTCTCGCTCCCCGCCGGTCACGACGAACGCGCAGGCCCGCTCCCCGGTGCGGTCGTCGGGCCCGGCGACGACGGCGACCTCGGCGACGGCGGGATGCTCGCGCAAGAGGTTCTCCACCTCGTGGACGCTGATCTTCTCGCCCGAACGGTTGACGACGTCCTTGATGCGGCCCTTGATGTGGAGGGCGCCGTGTTCGTCGAACCGGGCCAGGTCGCCGCTGCGGAACCAGCCGTCCGGGGTGAACGCGGCCTCGTTCAGCCGCTCGTCGAGATAGCCGAGGCAGGTGTCGGGACCACGCCAGAGCACTTCGCCGAGGACGCCCGGCGGGGCCGTCCCGCCCGCCCCGTCCGAGACCACGACTTCGGTCGGGACGAGGGGCGTGCCGTCGGTACGGCTACGGACCCAGGCCGGGTCCCAGCGGTCGGCCGCGGTCACCGAGGGGCCCTCGGTCGCCCCGTACATGCGGGTCACCACACCGAGGCGATCCGCGGACCGACGTGTGAGGTCGTCGGGGATGGCCGCGCCGCCGCAGACGACGTATCGGAGTGTCGGCGCCGTCACGTCCGCGGCCTCGGCGGCGGCGAGCAGGCCCGTCAGGAAGGGCGTTGAGAAGATCGAGAAGCTCGCCCTGTTCCCGGTGATCCGGCGCAGCGCGAGCACCGGGTCCCACAGGTCCTGGAGGACCACGGGGGCGCCGAGCAGGAAGGGCAGTACGAGGGCGCAGTTGACCCCGGTGATGTGGGTGACCGGGGAGGGGTTGAAGATCACGTCCCGCTCGTTGAGAGCGAATTGGTCGATCATCGAGAAGTTCTCGAAGACCAGGGTGTTGTGGCTGTGCAGCACTCCTTTGGGGTCGGCGGTCGTGCCGGAGGTGTAGAGCAGCAGGCAGACCTGGTCGGGGTCCGGCTCGGGCAGTGCGTCCACCGCAGCCTCGGGATCAGGTCCCGCTGAGCCGAGGAGCGTCTCCCACGACGACGCTCCGTCGTCCGCGTCGCCGCCGACGACCACCACCTCCCGTAGTTCGGGGAGGTCGTCGCGCAGGCGCCGGTAGAGGTCCGGATAGTCGAAGTCCCGGTAGCGGCCCGGTACGAACGCCATCTTTGTTCGCGCCTGGCGCAGGATGAAGCGGAGCTCATGGCCCCGGTAGATCGGCACGATCGGATGGGCGACGGCGCCCACCTTCATGATCGCCTGGACGAGCACCACGGCCTCGGCCCGGTTGGGCAGTTGGAACGACACGACGTCGTCCTGGCCGATCCCACGGGCGTGCAGGGCGGCGGCCAGCGCCGTCGCCTGCCGGTCGACGTCGGCGAACGTCAGGCGCCGGTCACCGTCGACCACGGCGAGGGCGTCCGGCCACAGGGCGGCCGCGCGGCGCAGATACCCGGCGACCGGGCGGTCCCGCCAGTCTCCGCGGGCGCGGTACCGGGCGGCGAGTTCGGCCGTGGGCGGACGCGTCGGCCGCATGGATGCCTCCTGGGTTGGCTGTCTCTGGTCGGTCGGCCGGCTGCGGACGATCCGGCGTCCGGCTTGTGCACGGTGTGTCAGACGTTGCGCCGGTACGCGCCGCCCACCTCGAAGAACGCCTCGGTGATCTGCTGCAGCGAGCAGACGCGCGCGGCCTCCATCAGCACGGCGAACACGTTCTCCCCGCCGGTCGCGGCACGCCTGAGGTCGGCAAGGGCGGTGCGCGCCGCGTCCTCGTGACGGGTCTGGAAGTGGTGGACGCGGGTGAGTTGGGACTCCTTCTCCCGCTCGGTGGCGCGCGCCAGCTCGACCGTGGCCGGGGCCGTGTCCTCGGCGTGCGGCTTGCGGAAGGTGTTGACGCCGATGACGGGCAGCGTTCCGTCGTGCTTGCGCTCCTCGTACAGCATCGACTCGTCCTGGATACGGCCCCGTTGGTAGCCCGTTTCCATCGCGCCGAGCACGCCTCCGCGCTCGCTGATCCGCTCGAACTCGGTGAGGACCGCCTCCTCCAGGAGGTCGGTGAGCTCGTCGATGATGTACGAGCCCTGCAGCGGGTTCTCGTTCATCGCGAGCCCCCACTCGCGGTTGATGATCAGCTGGATGGCGAGCGCCCGCCGCACGGAGTCCTCGGTCGGGGTGGTCACCGCCTCGTCGTAGGCGTTGGTGTGCAGGCTGTTGCAGTTGTCGTAGAGCGCGATCAGCGCCTGCAGGGTGGTGCGGATGTCGTTGAAGTCCATCTCCTGGGCGTGCAGGGAGCGGCCCGAGGTCTGGACGTGGTACTTGAGCTTCTGGCTGCGCTCGTTGGCTCCGTAGCGGTCGCGCATCGCCACCGCCCAGATGCGCCGGGCCACCCGGCCGAGCACCGAGTACTCCGGGTCCATGCCGTTGGAGAAGAAGAACGACAGGTTCGGCGCGAAGTCGTCGATGTCCATGCCGCGCGCCAGGTACGACTCGACGTAGGTGAATCCGTTGGCGAGCGTGAACGCGAGCTGGCTGATGGGGTTCGCGCCGGCCTCGGCGATGTGGTAGCCGGAGATGGAGACCGAGTAGAAGTTGCGTACGTCCTGCTCGATGAACCACTCCTGGATGTCGCCCATCATGCGCAGGCTGAACTCCGTGGAGAACAGGCAGGTGTTCTGCCCCTGGTCCTCCTTGAGGATGTCGGCCTGCACGGTGCCGCGCACGCTGCTCAGCACATGGGCCCGGATCTCCCTCGCCCGTTCGGCGTCGGGCGCGTGGCCGTGTTCGGCGGTGTACGCGTCGAGTCGTTGGTCGACGGCCGTGTTCAGGAAGAACGCGAGGATCGTCGGCGCGGGCCCGTTGATCGTCATGGAGACGGAGGTGGTCGGCGCGACCAGGTCGAACCCCTCGTACAGCGCCTTCATGTCCTCCAGCGTCGCCACCGAGACACCGGAGGTGCCGACCTTGCCGTAGATGTCGGGGCGCCGGTCGGGATCGCGTCCGTAGAGGGTGACGGAGTCGAAGGCAGTGGACAGACGCGTCGCCTCGGCCCCCTGGGACAGCAGCTTGAAGCGGCGGTTGGTACGGAACGGATCGCCTTCCCCGGCGAACATCCGCGCCGGATCCTCGCCCTCCCGCTTGAAGGGAAACACTCCGGCCGTGAAGGGGAACGAGCCCGGCAGGTTCTCCGCCCGCAGATACCGCAGCAGCTCCCCGTGGTCGGTGTACCGCGGCAGTGCGACGCGGGGGATCCGGCTGCCCGACAGCGACTCGCGCACCAGAGCCGTGCGCATCTCCCGGTCGCGTACGCAGACCACCCACTCGTCACCGGAGTAGGCCTGTACGGTCCCGGGCCACTGCTCCAGGGCGCGGCGCGCGTCGTCGTCGAGTCGCTTCCGTGCCGCGGCGAGCAGATGGTCGACATCGGCCGTCGGTGCCTGGACTGCCGCCAACTCCGCGCGGACGGCGGTCAGTTGCTGGAGTCGGCGGGCGGCCTCGGTCTGGTCGAGGGTGTGCGCATGGTACGTACGCACCGTCTCGGTGATGTCGGCCAGATAGCGCGCCCGCTGCGGCGGCACGATCTGCGCCGCGCCGCTGGAATGGCGTACGGACACCGCGGGCAGCGCCCCGGCGCCGACCGGCAGGCCGCGTTCGGCGAGCAGCGTGCGCAGATGCTGGTAGAGCGCGGTCACACCGTCGTCGTGGAAGGTGGCGGCACTGGTGCCGAACACCGGCATGTCGTCGGGCCGCGACCCGAACGCCTCACGGTTGCGGACGAGTTGGCGCCCGACGTCGCGCAGGGCGTCCGCCGCTCCGCGCCGCTCGAACTTGTTGATGGCGACGACGTCCGCGAAGTCCAGCATGTCGATCTTCTCGAGCTGCGAGGCGGCGCCGAACTCGGGCGTCATCACGTACAGCGACACATCGGCGTAGGGCACGATCGCGGCGTCGCCCTGGCCGATGCCGGGTGTCTCGACGACGACCAGGTCGTAGCCGGCCGCCTTGCACGCGGTGACCGACTCGGCAAGGCCGTCGGGGAGTTCACCGCTGCCGCGGGTCGCCAGGGAGCGGAAGAAGACGCGGTCGCCGTCCAGGGAGTTCATCCGGATGCGGTCGCCGAGCAGTGCGCCTCCGCCGCGCCGTCGCGTCGGGTCCACGGCGAGGACGGCCACCCGCAGCCCGTCTCCCTGGTCGGTGCGGAGCCTGCGGACGAGCTCGTCGGTGAGCGAGGACTTGCCCGAGCCGCCCGTGCCGGTGATGCCGAGGACCGGCACCTGGCGCGCCGCGGCCGCCTTCTCCAGCGCCCGCAGGTCCGCGGCCGGCACGGCCTTGGCGGCGGCGCCGGACAACAACCGGGCCAGCGCCGGGCGTTCACCGGCGAGCACCCGGCCGAGCTCGGCCGGTGACTCCTCCCAGGGTGCGGTGTCGCACGCCTCGATCATCGACCCGATCATCCCCGCCAGGCCGAGCCGCTGCCCGTCCTCCGGCGAGAAGATGCGCACGCCGGCCCGCGCCAGTCGCTCGACCTCCTGCGGCACGATCACGCCCCCGCCGCCGCCGAACACGCGTACATGCCCGGCACCGCGCTCCCGCAGCAGCTCCATCAGGTACTCGAAGTACTCGATGTGACCGCCCTGGTAGGAGCTGACGGCCACGCCCTGGACGTCCTCCTCCAGGGCGGCGTCCACCACCTCGCCGACGGAGCGGTTGTGCCCGAGGTGGATCACTTCCACGCCCTGGGCCTGCAGGATGCGCCGCATGATGTTGATCGACGCGTCATGGCCGTCGAAGAGGCTCGAAGCGGTCACGAAGCGGACGGGATGCTGTGCGCGGTACGGCCGCGCTGCCGCGTCGCCGGCGGACATGGGCACTCCAGACTGCCCCTCCCGCGGCGGCAGGGGCGGATACGGGTGGGCGGACGCTCTCCATAGTGAACCGAAGTAGGTGCAAGTCTCAAGGAAAATATTGAAGTCAGTTCAGTTCGGTGGCAGTGTCGAAGTGTCGTACAGGAGCGATTCCTAGGAGGAACGATGCTGGCCGCCAGGCTGTACGGAGCCAAGGATCTGCGGATCGAGGACATGCCCGAACCCGAGCCGGGCCCCGGCGAGGTGAAGATCCGCGTGGTGTACGCGGGGATCTGCGGAACCGATGTGCACGAGTACTTCGAGACGCCTCGTGCCACCCACGAGCCCAACCCGCTGACCGGGGCCACCCTGCCGCAGACCCTGGGTCACGAGTTCGCCGGGACCGTGGTCGCCCGCGGAGAGGGTGTCGACCGGGTCGCGCCCGGCGACCGGGTCTGCGTCCGGCCGATCCGCACCTGCGGGGTGTGCCCGCGGTGCGCGGCCGGACTGGACCACCTGTGCGCAGCCCTTGCCGCGATCGGGGTGACCTCGCCCGGTGGTGGCCTCGCCGAGTACGTGGTCGTGCCGGCCGGGTCCGTGCACCGGCTGCCCGACGGGCTCTCGCTGGAACAGGGCGCCCTGGTCGAGCCCATGGCCGTGGCCCTGAACGCCGTGGAACGCGCCGGCGTGCACGGCGGCAGCGCGCTGGTGACGGGCGCGGGCGCGGTCGGCATGGGGGCGTTGTTCGCGCTGAAGGCGAACGGGGTCGACGACGTGCTCGTGGTGGAACCCTCGCCGTCCCGCCGGGCCGCAGCCGAGCGGCACGGCGCCCGCGTGCTCGATCCGGGAGCGGTCGACGTGGTCGATGAAGTCATGCGGCACACCGGCGGCCGGGGCGTCGACGCCGCCATCGAGTGCGCTGGTCGGCCCGACGCGCTGAACACCGCCATCCGCTCGCTCGCCGCCCGGGCGCCGGTCGTGATGGTCGCCTTGTACTCGGGCCCGGTCGCGATCGACGCCTCTGTCGTGCGCCTGGCCGAACTCGCGCTGCTCGGCTCCGAGGCGTACCCCGACGGCGTCTTCGAACGGGTCCTCGCGCACATGGCCGACGGCCGTTTCCCGACGGACGGCTGGCTGGAGCACATTCCCCTCACCGACGCCGTCGCGGGACTGCATGACGTGCGCGACGCGCGGCGGACCAAGGTGCTCGTCGACATCCCCGCGGGCAGCGGCAGCTGACCCGACGCGAAGTCGGCCTGATTCCACTGAACCAGTTTCGAAGTGGGCCTTGACAGTGGATCACCAGCTCCGCAAACTCGTAATGAATTCAGTTCAGTTTGGAACCGGAGGGATCAGAGATGGCAGTGGAAGACGAGATCCAGTTCGAGCGTGACGGTCATGTCGCCCGCGTCTGGCTCAACCGCCCGTGGAAGAAGAACTGCGTCACGGTGCAGATCCTGGACCGCCTCGACGAGATCATCACCGAGGTCGACGAGGACCCCGAGCTGCGCGTCCTGGTGTTCCGCGGCCGCGGCGGCACCTTCTGCTCGGGCTTCGACCTCGACAGCCTCAAGGCGGACTTCGTCGGCAAGTCGAACGCTATCGACGTCGCGGTCAAGTCCGCGAAGGTGTGCGACCGGCTGTACTCGATGAAGACCCCCTCGGTCGCGGTCCTGGAGGGGCACGTCACCGCGGGCGGCTTCGAGATCATGATCTCCTGCGACTTCGCGATCGCCGCGGACGACGCACAGATCGGTGACTTCCACATCCGCCGCGCGCTGTTCGGCGGAGCGGGACCGATCTACCGGGTGCCGCGCATGATCGGCATCCGCAAGACCAAGGAGCTGATGCTCACCGGCAAGCTGCTCTCCGGCATCGAGGCAACCGAGTTCGGCCTGATCAACGACCACGCGCCGACGGAGAAGCTGGACGAGACGGTCGAGGAGTTCATCTCCCACCTCACCGACAAGAGCCCGTTCACGATGTGGCTCACCAAGATGACGATCGACCGCAGCCTCGACGCCGACACCCAGTCGCTGATGGTCATGGAGCACCTCGCCGTCGGTGTGGCGCTCAACTCCGAAGACGCCAACGAAGGTGTCTCGGCGTTCCTGGAGAAGCGCGAACCCAAGTGGACGGGGCGCTGATCCGGATGACCACGCTTCCGCGGAGTCCGGCCGCCGGACTCCAGGGCTCGCACTGCTCCGGCTGCTCGGTGACCGTGTACCCCGCGGACGAGTCGTGCCCGCGCTGCGGAGGGCCGGCCGTCGCGGCGGCCCTGTCCGGCGCGGGCACGCTGTGGACCTGGACGGTGCAGCGGTACGCGCCCAAGTCACCGCCGTACAAGGAACCGCCCGGCGGCTTCGTGCCGTTCGCCCTCGGCTACGTGGAGCTGACCGAGGGCGTGCGGGTGGCCGCGGTGCTCGACGTCGACGACCTCGACGAGGTCCGGATCGGCATGCCCCTCACCGTGAGCGCAGGCGACGGGGTGCCGCGGGCCCGGCCCGTCAACACCCGAGAGGAGGCCTCATGAGTGGCGGCGACGTCCTGATCTGCGGTGCCGGACGCACCCCGTTCGGCCGGTCGGAGGCCAGTGGCCGGCAGCTGGCCGTCAGTGCGGTGGGCGCCGCGCTCGCGGACGCCGGGATCGAGTGGTCGCGGGTGCGGGCCGCGTTCGGCGGCAGTGACAGCGCCGGGCTCGCCGACACCCTGGTGGCCCAACTCGGCCTGACCGGGCTGCCGTTCGTGAATGTCAAGAACGGCTGCGCGACCGGCGGCAGCGCGCTGATCTCCGCCGTGAACGCCATCCGCTCCGGCATGGCCGACGTCGTCCTCGCCGTCGGCTTCGACAAACACCCGCGCGGCGCCTTCGACCCGCGGCCCGAGGACTGGGGCCTGGGCGAGGAGTACGGCCGCGACGGCCTGATGGTCACCACGCAGTTCTTCGGCATGAAGATCCAGCGCTATATGCACGACCACGGGATCACCCCGCACACCCTCGCGCTGATCGCCGAGAAGGCGTACCGCAACGGCGCCCGCACCCCCGAGGCCTGGCGCCGCAAGCCCGTGTCCGCCGCGGAGATCCTGGACTCCGGCATGGTCAGTGATCCGCTGACCCGCTACATGTTCTGCTCCCCGGGCGCGGGCGCCGCGGCCCTCGTGCTCTGTTCGCCCGAGGTGGCCCGGACCCTGGACGCCCCCTCGGTGACCCTGCGTTCGGCGGCGGTACGCACCCGGCGCTTCGGCTCGTTCGAGGTGTTCAGCCCCTGGATCCCCGGGGGCGCGCTGACCAGTGTCAGCCGCGACGCCTCGGCCGCCGCCTTCGAGGAGGCGGGGATCGGCCCCGGCGACGTCGACGTCTGCCAGTTGCAGGACACCGAGAGCGGCGCCGAGGTCATGCACCTGGCCGAGTGCGGCTTCTGCGAGGACGGCGAACAGGAGCGGCTGATCGCCGCCGGCACCACGGAGATCGGCGGGCCGCTGCCGGTCAACACTGACGGCGGCTGTATCGCCAACGGCGAACCCATCGGCGCGTCCGGCCTTCGCCAGGTCTACGAAGTCGTCCAGCAGTTGCGGGGAGCGGCGGGCGAACGCCAGGTGCCCGGCGCGCCCAGGGTCGGCTTCACCCATGTGTACGGCGCCCCGGGCGTGAGCGCCTGCACCGTGCTGTCCCGCTGAACGGAGGTGAGGAAGACATGACGGGAATCCCCGAACCCGAGGAGTTCCGCGCGCAGGCCCGGCAGTGGCTCGCCACGGTCGCCCGGCCGCGCGCCGCCGACGGCGCCTGGGGCAGTGGCTCCGACTCGGTCGCCGTGTTCGAGAACCGGACCGACGAGCAGGAGCGCGAGCACACCGCCCGCACCCAGGAATGGGAGCGCACCCGCTACGACCAGGGGTGGGGGGCCCTCAACTGGCAGGCGGCGTACGGGGGTCGCGGCCTGCCTGCGCACTACGAGCAGCTCTACCGCTCCGAGGAAGCGGCCTTCGACGTGCCGCACCGCACCGAGATCTTCCCTGTGACACAGCAGCTCGTCGCGCCGGCGATCGGCATCTGGGGCACGGAGGAGCAGAAGCAGCGGTGGCTGCCCCCGATGCTGCGCGCCGACGAGCTGGCCTGTCAGCTCTTCTCGGAGACCGAGGCGGGATCCGACCTGGCCGCGGTGCGCACCAAGGCGGTGCGCGACGGCGACACCTGGGTCCTCGACGGGCACAAGGTGTGGACCTCCGGGGCGACCGTCGCGACCTGGGGTGTGGCGGTGTGCCGCACCGACCCCGACGTACGCAAGCACGCGGGCATCACCGTCTTCCTCGTCCGCATGGACGCGCCGGGTGTGACCGTGCGGCCCATCCGGCAGATGACCGGGGGTGCCAGCTTCAACGAGGTCTACCTCGACGGCGTCGTCGTCCCCGACACCGACCGGCTGGGCCCGGTGGGCGAGGGCTGGCGGGTCACGCTCAGCGTGCTCGCCGCCGAACGCCTCGACTCCGGCAACCTCGGCCTGGGCAACGCCGACCGGGCCCTGGACCTGGCGCGGCACCTGCCCCGCCCCCTCACCGGCGGCGAACAGCAGCGGGCCGCGGACCTCTACGCACGCGCCCTCGTGCAGCGGCTGATCGGGCTACGGGTGACCGGTGCCCTCGTCGCCGGACGCGAACCCGGCGCGGAGGCCTCGGTCGGCAAGCTGTACGCCACCGAGACGATGCGGCGCACCAGTGATCTGGTGTCGGACCTGCTCGGCCCCTCCCTCGTCGCCGACACGGGGGAGTGGGGCACGTACGCCTGGACGGAGCATCTGCTCGGCGCGCCCGGATACAGCATCGCGGGCGGCACCGACGAGATCCAGCACACCATCCTCGCCGAGCGCGTGCTCGGCCTGCCCAAGGAGCCCGTCCGATGAGCACGGCCACCCCCGTAGCCGCACTCGCCCTGCGCGTCCGTGACCGGCTCGCGGCATGTCATCCTGGCGTGTCCGTCGGGGAGCTGGCGACGCTGCCGGGCGGACACTCCGGGCTGACGTACTCGGTCACGGCGGGCGAAGCGAAGTACGTCGTCAAGGCGGTGCCTCCGGGGCAGCGGCCGATCGGGCGCAACGACGTGCTGCGCCAGGCACGGGTGCTGCGTGCCCTCTCCGGCTCGGCCGTGCCTGTGCCGGGTGTCGCCGCCGTCGACGAGATCCAACCCGCATGGTTCGCCATGGAGTTCGCCGCCGGTGAGGCCGTCGAGCCCGTGCTCGACGAGCCCGAGGTGCCCGGCGCGACGGCGCGGGCGCGGATGCTGGACAGCGCCCGCGTCCTGCGCAAACTGCATGACACCGACGTAAAGGGACCTGCTCTGGAGGCACCCGAACCCCTGGATGCCGCCGGTGAATTGGAGCGGTGGAGCCGCACGATGCACGCCGTCCCGGCCGAACTTCGGCCGGGCGGTGAGGAGTTGCTCACGCGTTTCGCCGAGGAGGTGCCCGACGGCCTCCCGCCCGTGCTGCTGCACGGCGACTTCCGGCTCGGCAACGTGCTGTACGTCGACGAGCGCGCCGTCGCCGTCGTCGACTGGGAGATCTGGAGCGTGGGAGACCCGCGCATCGACCTCGGCTGGTTCCTGCTTTTCGCCGACCACCACAACTTCCCGCAGCTGGGGCGGGCGGTGCCCGGCCTGCCCACCGAGGCCGAACTCCTCGACGCCTACCGCGACGGCGGGCCCGAGCTGCCCGCGATGAGCTGGTTCCGGGCACTCGGCCGCATGAAGATGGCCGCGATCATGGGCCACAACCTGCGCCGGCACCGCGAGGGCAAGCACCACGACCCGGACCAGGAGCGACTGCCGCCGACCATCGCCGCGATGATCCGCACGGCGCGCGACCTCCTCGACTGACCCAAGCGGCCCCGGGGAGGTCCAGGCACGCCCCCACGCCGCCCGGCACGCACGCTCGCCGCACCGGCCAAAGGCACGAGCAGCTCCGCTACCAGGACCTACGTCCGGCACTCTCCCAGCCTTCGGCCGGGGGACCCCCAGAGCACGCACCGAACGACGCGGGAACGCACCTGGACCTCCCCGGACCCGCTCAGACCCACAACAGGAGCCATCGTGGACTTCGGATTCTCGCCGCGCGCGAGTGAACTCCAGGACCGCATGCGGTCGTTCATGGAGCAGTACGTCTTTCCCGCGGAAGCGGTGTACGACCGGCAGCTCGCCGAGGCGGACGACCCGCACGCGCTGCCGCCGGTGATGACCGAGCTGAAGGAGAAGGCCCGCGCCGAGGGCCTGTGGAACCTCTTCATGGCGCACGGCGACTGGGGCGCCGGACTCACCAACCTCGAATACGCGCCACTCATGGAGCTGGCCGGGCGCTCCATCATCGGGCCCGAGGTGTTCAACTGCTCGGCGCCCGACACCGGCAACATGGAGCTGCTCGCCCTGTACGGCACCCCAGAACAGCAACAACAGTGGCTGCGGCCCCTGCTGGACGCGGAGATCCGTTCCTGCTTCGCCATGACCGAGCCCGAGGTCGCCAGTTCCGACGCCCGCAACATCCGTACCCGCATCACGCGCGATGGCGACGAGTACGTCGTCAACGGCCGCAAGTGGTACACCTCCGGGATCCTCGACCCCGACTGCCGGCTGATCATCCTGATGGGCAAGACCGACCCGGACGCGCCCGCCTACCGGCAACAGAGCATGCTGCTCGTCCCCCGGGACACCCCGGGCGTCACCGTCCTGCGTGACCTGCCGATGTTCGGCTACACCGACCGGCTCGGCCACGGCGACGTGCTCTTCGAGAACGTCCGCGTGCCCGTGGGGAACATCCTCGGAGGCGAGGGCGAGGGGTTCGCGCTCGCGCAGGGGCGGCTCGGCCCGGGACGCATGCACTACGCGATGCGCGCCGTCGGATTCGCCGAGCGCGCCCTGCAGTTGATGTGCGAACGCGTCACCGAGCGCGAGGCCTTCGGCGGGCCACTCGCTGATCAGGGCGTGGTGCGCGAGTGGGTCGCCCGCAGCCGCATCGAGATCGAGCAACTGCGGCTCCTGGTCCTCAAGTCGGCCTGGCTGATGGACACCGTCGGCAACGCCGCCGCCCGCATGGAGGTCGCCGCGATCAAGGTGGCGGCACTGGAGGTCGCTCACCAGGTCGTCGACCGCGCGGTCCAGGCCCACGGCGCGGCCGGGGTGAGCGACGACACCGTACTGGCACGGCTGTACTCCATCACACGGGCCCTGAAGATCGCCGACGGCCCCGACGAGGTGCATCTGCGGACCGTGGCCCGCCAGGAACTCGCCCCGTACAAGAAGTACAAGAAGAAGTCCGAGACGCAGGCTCCGACGCATTCCCAGACGAAGGCAGGTGCGGCGTGAGCGCCCACACCCTCGACGGCAAGGTGGCCGTCATCACCGGCGGGTCCCGCGGCATCGGCCTCGGCATCGCCACCGCCTACCGCGCGGCCGGCGCCCACGTGGTGATCGCGGCCCGCAAAGCACCCGGACTCGACGCGGCGCGCGAGGAGTTGCTGCGCGTCAAGGGCGACGGCGACCTCCACACCGTGGTCGCCAACGCCGGTGAGCCCGACCAGGCCGAGGCCTGCATCGACGAGACCATGACCCGCTTCGGCCGGGTCGACATCCTCGTCAACAACGCGGCGACCAACCCCTACAACGGCGACCTCATCGACCTGGACCTGCCGCGCGCGGAGAAGACCGTGCGCGTCAACCAGTACGGCATGCTCGCCTGGACCCGCTACGCGTGGCGGGCCTGGATGGCCGAACACGGGGGAGCGGTCGTGAACATCGCCTCCGTCGGCGGACTGATCGTCGACCCGCACATCGGCTACTACAACGCCACCAAGGCCGCCATGCTGCACATGACCCGGCAGCTCGCCTACGAACTCGGGCCGCGGGCACGGGTGAACGCCATCGCGCCCGGCCTGATCAAGACGGAGCTGGCGCGGGCGGTGTGGGAGGTCCGCGAGCCGCTCCTCACCGCCAAGCTGCCGATGCGGCGCCTCGGCACGGTCGAGGACGTGGCGAACGCCGCCCTTTTCCTCGCCTCCGACGCCTCGTCCTGGATGACCGGCCAGACCCTCGTCCTCGACGGCGGCGCGACCGCACTGCCGATCGGGGTGGACGAATGAGCGCGCCGCCCCCCGCCGCCGAACTGTTCTCCCTGGAGGGCCGGACCGCCCTCGTCACGGGCGCCTCCGCCGGGCTCGGCGCACGGTTCGCCGCCGTCCTCGCGCAGGCGGGTGCCACCGTGTTCGCCGCCGCACGGCGCATCGACCGGCTGAAGGAGCTCGCCGACTCCGATGCGCGCATCCGCCCCGTGGCCTGCGACGTCTCGCGGGAAGCCGACCGTACGAGGCTGGTGGACACGGCGCTGGCCGCCACCGGACGCATCGACATCCTGGTCAACAACGCGGCCACGTCCGGCGAGACGCGCGCCGAGGACGAACCCCCGGACGCCTTCGCCGACGTCCTCGACGTGAACCTCACCGCACCGTTCCACCTGGCCCGCCTGATCGCCGAAGCCCCCGCCCCCGCCCCCACCAAGGGATCCCCGGCGGGCCGGAGCATTGTCAACATCTCCTCCATCCTCGGCCTGGTCTCCGCAGCGCCCCTGGGTGGCGCGAGCTACGCGGCGTCCAAGGCCGGACTGATCGGCCTGACACGGGAGTTGGCCGGGCAGTGGGGCCGCGCCGGTACCCGCGTCAACGCGCTCGCCCCGGGTTGGTTCCGCACCGAGATGACCGCGGACCTCTTCGGCGACGAGCGCTCCAGCCGCTGGGTCGACCGCAACACCCTGCTCGGGCGCGGCGGCGAGGCCCAGGAACTCGACGGCGCTCTGCTGTTCCTCGCCTCGGACGCCTCCACGTACTGCACCGGACAGGTCCTGACCGTCGACGGCGGATGGACCGCGCGATGACGGTCACCGCGGAGATCGACGACGACGGCCTCGCCCATGTCACCCTGCGCCGGGGCGAGGCCGGCAACGCCATCGGCCTGGAGACCGCGCGCGGACTCCTCGACGCGGCACGGGCCTGCGAGCGCGCGTCCGTACGAGCCGTCCTGCTCACTGCCGAAGGCAAGTCCTTCTGCGTCGGCGGCGACCTCAGGGAGTTCTCCGTACTCTCCGGCGAGGCACTGGAGAAGCACCTCATCGCGGTCACGGACGCGCTGCACGAGGCACTGCGCACGTTCGCCGCGCTCGACGCGCCGATGGTGGCCGCCGTGCAGGGCGCGGTCGCGGGCGCGGGCATCGGCCTGGCCGCGGCGGCCGATGTGACGCTCGCCGCCGACAGCGCCTCGTTCACCGCGGCGTACACCGGGATCGGCTACTCGCCGGACGCCGGAGTGAGCTGGTTCCTGCCACGTCTGCTCGGCCCCAAGCGAGCCCTTGACCTGCTGCTGACGAACCGTCGGACATCGGCCGCCGAAGCCGCCGCGCTCGGCCTGGTGAGCCGCGTCGTCCCCGCCGGACACCTGCCCGAGGAGGCCGCGCGGACGGCCGAGGTCCTGCGCCGTGGACCCACCGCCGCCTTCGGCGCCACCCGGCGGCTCGTCGCCGCCGGGCTGACGTCGCCGCTGGGCCCGCACCTGGACCGCGAGGCCCGCGCGCTCGCCGCCGCGGCCGCCTCCGACGAGGGCCGCGAGGGCGTCGCCGCCTTCCTCGGCAAGCGGACACCCGACTTCACGCGCGCCGCGTCCGGCACCTGATGCCATCCCCTGTCCCCATTGACGTCGAGAACTTCGTGGAGCCCACCATGTCGGAAGCATTCATCGTCGACGCCGTCCGCACCCCGGTCGGCCGCCGCAAGGGCACACTCAGCGGTGTACACCCCGCCGACCTCGGCGCACACGTGCTGCGCGCCCTACTGGAACGCACCGGCGTCGACCCGGCGGCCGTCGACGACGTGTACTTCGGGTGCGTCAGCCAGATAGGCGCCCAGAGCGGGAACATCGCCCGCACCGCCTGGCTGTCGGCGGGGCTGCCGCAGCACGTGCCCGGCACCACCATCGACCGGCAGTGCGGATCGTCCCAGCAGGCCGTCCACTTCGCGGCCCAGGCTGTCGGATCGGGGGCCGCCGACCTGGTGGTCGCGGGCGGGGTGGAGGTGATGAGTCTGGTGCCCATCGCCAGCCCCATGTACCTCGGTGAACAGGCGGGCCTCGGCAGCCCGTTCGCGGGCGAGGGCTGGCGCGAGAACTTCGGGGAGCAGGAGGTGTCGCAGTTCCGCGGGGCCGAGCTGATCGCCGAGAAGTGGGGTATCACCCGCGAGGACATGGAGCGGTTCGCGCTCGGCAGCCACCAGCGGGCGCTCGCCTCCCAGGCGGCCGGCGACTTCGACGACGAGATCGTGTCGGCCTTCGGGCTCACCGCTGACGAGGGCCCGCGCGCCGACACCACCCTGGAGAAGATGGCGGGCCTGAGGCCCCTCACCGAGGACGGACGGCTGACCGCCGCCGTCTCCAGCCAGATCTCGGATGGCGCCGCCGCCCTCCTGATCGCCTCCGGGGAAGCCGTGCGCCGCCACGGTCTGACCCCGCTCGCGCGGGTGCACAGCATGGCCGTGGTCGGCTCCGACCCGATCCACATGCTGACCGGCCCGATCCCCGCCACCGAGAAGGTCCTCGACCGGGCCGGTCTGACGATCGACCGGATCGACCTGATGGAGATCAACGAGGCCTTCGCCTCCGTCGTCCTCGCCTGGCAGAAGGAGATAGGTGCTCCCCACGAGCTGGTCAACGCCTTCGGCGGGGCGATCGCGCTCGGGCATCCGCTCGGCGCCACGGGCGCCCGGCTCATGACCACACTGGTTCACCAGCTGCGCAGGACCGGCGGTCGCTATGGTCTGCAGACGATGTGCGAGGGCGGCGGCATGGCGAACGCAACCGTGCTCGAACGGGGATGAGCCATTCGGTTGGCAACTGAGTTCAACTTGGGTTTACTCTCGGGTACGACCACGGTGGGTGACGGCCAGGAGAGAAGTAATGACAAGGATCGTTGAACCGGAGGCGGGACCCCGGTCCAAGCGTGCCGCCATCCTCACGGCCGCTGTGGACTGTTTCGGGGAGGCCGGCTACGAGGCCACCAAGTGGTCCACCGTGGCGGAGCGGGTCGGTATCGGCCAGACCGCCCTCTATCACTACTTCGAGTCGAAGACCCACTGCCTGCTCACGATCATGCGGCTCGAACTGGAGCGCTCGCACGACCGGTTCGTCGAGGCGACCAAGGACGTGGAGGATCCCGTCGAGGCGCTGCGGACGGCGGTCCGCGCGGCGTACGACGTCTCCCCGCACGAGGTCCTGCAGATGCGCATCCTGCAGAACCACATGGATCTGCTCTCGGGTTCCCGCAGGTCCAAGCGCGAGGAGGCCGAGCGGGTGGCGGCCCGGCAGCTGGTCCAGGTCGTCGAGAGGGACTGGACGAACCTGCTGGTGAAGGGCATGTCCCAGGGCTCCTTCCCGCTGCGGGACGCGCAGCTCCTCGGTTCGAGCGTGCTCGGCCTGATCGTCAGCGTGTGGCGGTGGTACCGGCCGTCGGGACCGACACCACTGTCGGAGATCAGCGAGCTGATCGAGGGCGCCTGCGTACGCATGGTCGCTTCCTGACGCCGATATCGATGCGGAACCGCTGAGCGGTCCCGCCCTGCGCGGCCCCCTGACGGACATCCGTCAGGGGGCCGCGCTGTTGTCTCGGGTCACCCCGACTGGAGCGTGGTTGATCGGTACGTGACCGGCCATTGCCAGGTGCGTTTCCCCGGGATTAACATCCGAACTGAATTGAACTTAACTCAGGTTGATCTGAGGGAGGGGTCATGCGACGACGCACGACTCGCGCGCTCATCGCCGCGCTGGCCGCCACGCTCGCCCTGATGGCGAACGCCTGCGGCACGGAAAGCCCCTCTGCGGGCGACGACAAGGTCATCAAAATCGGTGCGTGGTACCCGCTCACCGGCCCCCTGGCATCCTTCGGGATCCCCGAAAGGGCAGGAGCCGACGCCTACTTCAAATCGGTCAACGCGCAGGGCGGGATCAACGGCCGCAAGATCGACTGGGTCGTCAAGGACAACGCCAACGATCCGCAGCAGACCGTCCAGATCGCCCGTCGACTCGTGGACCAGGACGGGGTCGTGGCGATCGTCGCGACCAACGGCACCTCCCAGACCCAGGCCACGTTCCCCTTCGTCCTCGAGCAGTCGAAGGTGCCGGTCCTCAACACGCTCGGCGGCGACGCGTCCTGGTACGAGCCGGCCCGCGACGGGCTGTTCGGTCTGCAGACGCTGTACGAGGACCAGGCCGCCGCCCTCGGACAGTGGGTGGTGCGGGACGGCGCCAAGAAGGTGGTCGTCGTGCACAGTGATCCGGCGGCGTTCGTGAACGTGGGCAAGCAGATCGAGCCCGCCGCCCGCAAGGCCGATCCGTCGGTACAGGTGAAACGGCTGACGGTGAAATACCAGACCACCGACTACAGCCCGGTGATCAGCAAGGTCAAGGCCCAGAAGCCCGACGCCGTCGTGCTGATCCTCACCGCCGCCGAGACCGCCTCCTACCTCAAGGAGGCGCGGCTCCAGCGGCTCACCGCCCCGGTGTACGGCTACGCGCCCGTGGCGGCACAGGCCACGCTGACGCTGGCCGGCAATGCGGCCGAAGGGCTCAAGGCGCTGCAGCTGGTCAAGTCGCCGCATGACGACGACCCGGCCATCAAGGAGTTCCGCACGGCGATGGCGAAGTACGAGCGGGGGCGGCCGGCCGACTTCATCGCCCTGTGGGGCTGGGAAGCGGCCAAGGCCTTCGTGGAGATAGCCAAGACCATCGACGGGCCGGTCACCAGCGAGTCGCTGACCCGGGCCTTCGCGAACGCGCGCCACGTCGACACGGGCGTCGGGCCGGTCCTCGACTTCAGTGCCGGCCGCCACCTCGGCACCCGTGACCTGCAAAAGGTCGTCGTCAAGAACGGCCGCTGGGAGTCGCAGGGCGACTTCTTCACCCCGGCGACCCGCGACTGACATCCCTCGTGTCGCGCACGGCTCCCACCCTCAACGAGAGGACCACCCATGGCCGACGTACTGCTCGCTTACATGGCACGCATGGACAGCGAGGACCCCGAGCAGGCGCTCGACCTCCTCGAACCGGACTTCCGCTACCTCATCGCCCTGCCGGGCCGCGAGGCGACGGGACGGTCCAAGGCGGACTTCGCCGCCTACATTGCGGGCCGCAACGCCGTGGAGAGGGAGCACAAGATCCTCCGGCACAGCTCCGACGGCGATCTGGAGACCGTGTACGGGGTCGTGACCGAGTCCGGGAAGGCCGTCGGGTCCTTCCTGTCGGCGGCCGTGGTCACGCCCGGGGGGCGGATGGCCCGCTACCAGTCGTACTTCACCACGACGTACGACCTCATCGACCTGCCGGAGTAGCCGCGTACGCGGCTACCGACACCGAGCCGAAAGGAACCCGACATGACGGAGACGACGACCGCCGCCACGGCGCCCGCCCCCTTTCTCACCGCCTGGTTCGAGATCCTCGACAGTGACACGCCGAACAGGATCCTCGATTTGATCAGTGACGACTTCGAACTCTCCATCCTGTTCTCCACTGGCGACGGCAAAGCGACCGACTTCGCCGGGGACCGCGCCGCGCTGGTCGGCTATCTGGAACAACGCGAGCGGGGAACGCGTACCCACCATCTCCTGTCCGCGACCACGCTCGGCCAGGACGAGCTCTTCCTCGGCGAGGTGCGCCGCGCAGGTGTCCCCGAGGCGAGTTTCGTCGCCGCCGGACGCGTGGACGACAAGAACCGGCTGCAGCGGCTGCTGATCGGCCGGTCGTCCGAGATCCGCTTCGAATGACCCCGTCGCCCCTCAACTGACTCTGTTTGGAGAGTGGTTATGTACAACCTCGTCCTGCTGGCAGCCCGGCCTCCGGAGTGGACGCACGAACGGTTCATCGACTGGTGGCGTGGCGACCACGCCGAACTCACCTACCGCCTTCCTGGGTTGCGCGCCTGGCGGCACACCGAGATCGACCAGGCCCTGGAGCCGCGCTCCGAGGGCTGGGACGGAATCTCCGTGCTCAGCTTCGACTCCCCGGAGGAGCTGAAGAAGGCTCTGGAGAGCCAGGAGTGGGCGGACGCCATCGCGCAGGTGGGGGACATGAAGGGACGCCGTATCGCGGTGATGGGCCATGAGGCGGAGATGTTCACCGGCTGAGGCCTGCCCGTATTTCGGCAGTACAGCACCAGGCACCACAGCACCAACACACCACAGCACCAACGCACGACGGCACCACAGCACGCGCCACACGGTCATCACGGAGTTCGGTACAGCGTAGCGAGGAAGCGGGATGCGACAGGTAGTGCGGGAGTTCCAACACAGGGCCGAGCGGGAGGACTTCGTCGCTGTCATCGACGACACGGGCCCCCATACGGCGCGCGAGCTGCTCGCCGAGGCGGCCCGGCTCGCCGAGGCGATGTTCCCCGGGGGAGGCGAAGGGGCGGGCGGCACCGTCGCGCTGCAGGCCGACAACTCATGGCGCACCGTCGCCGGCAGCCTCGCCGTGGGCCTGACGGGAGGTGTCCTCGCAGTGGTCAACCGGCACACCACGCGTGCGGAGTTCGCCGCGGCCTGCGAGGACATCCGACCGGACACCGTGATCGCCGAGCCCTCGGCGATGGAGGAGTGGGGGGTGTCCGACCTGGTTCCGGAGGGCCGGGCGGGCACGGTGCTCGAGGGCTGGGCCTGCCGTTCGGCGCCCGGACCGTACGACGTGGCGCGCTGGTCGGGTGGCGCCCTCATCGGACTGACGTCCGGTTCGACCGGGCGGCCCAAGGGAGTCGTACAGTCCGAGGCCGCCCTGCGCTACGCCGGTACGAGCACCATCGAGATCAACGGCCTGGCGCGCGGGGACGCGGTGGCCGCGATCGTGCCGCTGTCGTCGACGGCCGCGTACTGCTTCGGCGTCTACCTCTCCCTTCTGCTGGGCGGCCCGCTCGTGCTGACGGCGAAGTGGGACCGGGCCGTGGCGTTGCGGCGGATGGCCGAGACCGGGGTCCGCTGGACCATGTGTGTCCCGACGATGGCACTCCAGTTGGGCGCCGAGGCGGCTGGTTCCGGCGCCCTCGGGGGAGTGCGCGCCATCACGGTCGGCGGCGGACCGATGGACCGCGGAGCCCTCGCCCGCGCCGAACAATCCCTGGGGACGAAGATCCTGCGCGTCTTCGGCATGTCCGAGTGCCTCGGACACACCTCCCCGAGCCCCGACGACCCCGAGGAGATCCGGCTCGGTAGGGACGGCCGCCCCTTCCCCGGCACGGACCTCCGCGCGCTCACCCCCGACGGCGCCCAGGCGGCACCGGGTGTGTCCGGGCGGGCGCAGGTCCGCGGCCCGTCCCTCTTCCTCGGCTACGCCCGCGACGGCCGGGTCGAGCCGCCGGAGCTGACGGACGACGGCTACTTCCCCACCGGCGACCTGCTGATGACCCACGAGGACGGCACCGTCACCATCATGGGCCGCGAGAAGGACATCATCATCCGCGGCGGCCGCAACATCGACATCACCGAGATCGAGCGGGCGGTGGCCGCCTACCCGCGCGTGGCCAGGGCCTGCGTCGCCGCCGTCCCCGACGAGGTGCTCGGCGAGCGGATCGCGCTGCTCGTCGTCACCGAGGACGGCGGCGCCATCGACCTGGCGGAGATCACCGCACACCTCGAACACCTAGGCCTCTCCAAGAGCAAATGGCCCGAATTCGTCTACGGCATCGAGGAGTTGCCCCAGACCAAGGTCGGCAAGCTCGACCGGTCCGGGGCCGGTGAACTGGCCCGCAGGCTGCGTACGCGCACCCCCGACCCGGCCTGACCCGGCGGCATTACCGAGGGCCGCGCCGCCACGCGACCGGCGCGGCCCGCACCACGAAGGACAACCGACAACGGCACAACAGCCGGCAAGGGAGAGTCATGACACCGCGGTTCGACCAGGGCCCATGGGCCGCAGCCGGAGTCCAGACCGTGCAGCCCGGGGTGCACCGCGTTCCGCTGCCGCTGCCCAACGACGGTCTGCACGCCGTCAACGTCTATCTGCTGGAGAACCTGGCGGAGGACGACGGCATCGTCATGATCGACGGCGGCTGGGCGATCCCCGAGGCCCGCAAGGCGCTCGAAGAAGCCCTCGCCGCCATCGGCCGCGACCTCGGCGACATCCGCCACATCCTCGTCACGCACGTCCACCGCGACCACTACACGAACGCGGTGGAGCTGCGCCGACTGCTGGGCTCGCGCGTGTACCTGGGCGCGGGCGAGCGGCCGGGCCTGGAGATGCTCGACCGGCTGCGCAGCGACGAACCCGCGGGTTCCCTGGAGACGCTGCGCCGGGCGGGCGCCGGTGAACTGGCCGACCACGTCCAGGCGATGGACCACGGCGGCTACGACCCGAGCATGTGGGAGGCCCCGGACCGCTGGCTCGGAGCGGAGACTCTGCGCTTCGGCGACCGCGAGCTGCGCGTCGTACCAACTCCCGGACACACCAAGGGACATGTGGTCTACCTCGACGAACAGCGCGGGCTGCTGTTCTCGGGGGACCACGTGCTGCCGCACATCACTCCGTCCATCGGTTTCGAGCTGACCGAACCCGGCGGACGCCCCCTCGCCGACTACCTGGACTCGCTGCGGCTCATGACCCGGTACGCCGACACGCGGCTGCTGCCCGCCCACGGGCCGGTCGCCGACAGCTCCCACACGCGCGTCGCCGAGCTGCTCACGCACCACGACGACCGGCTGGCCAAAAGCCTGGCAGCCTTGGGGGACGCCACACTCGACGCCCACGCGGTGGCGCGCGCCCTGGGCTGGACGCGCCGGGAAGTGCCGTTCGGTGACCTCAGCGCCTTCAACCAGATGCTTGCGGTCAACGAGACGGCGGCCCACCTGGACGTCCTGGTGCTGCGGGGGCGGGTCGCGGTGAAGGTCGTGGGCGGGGTGAACCAGTACACGCGGGTGCGCTGACGGGTAACGACCGCAGGGGGCGCGGCAGTTGCCGCGCCCCCTGCGCGTGTCAGCGGGCCGTCCAGCCGCCGTCCACGTACAGCTCGGAACCGGTCACGAAGCTGGAGTCCGGCGAGGCGAGGAAGGCGACCGCGCCCGCGACCTCGTCGGGCCGGCCGAGCCGCGCCATGGGGGTGCCCTCGACCATCGCGGTGTGCCGGGGCGTGCCGCGCCGCAGCTCGCGCGAGAGCGGCGTCTCGATGAAGCCGGGATGGAGGGAGTTGACGCGGACGCCACGGGTGGCCCAGTGCAGCGCGGCGTTCTTCGTCATCAGCCGGACCGCGCCCTTCGCCGCGTGATACGAGAACTGGCTGCCGAAGCCGCCGACCGTGCCGAAGATCGACGCGATGTTCACGATCGAGCCGCCGCCGGAGCGCTCGATCGCGGGCCCGCCGTGCTTCATGCCGAGCCACACACCGCCCTGCGTGACACCGATGACCTTGTCCCATGACTCCTGGGTCTCGGTCTCCACGGTCCGCATCTCGGCGATCCCCGCGTTGTTGACGAGGACGGACAGGCCGCCCAGCTCGGCCACCACGCGCTCGATCGCTGCGCGCCAGGCCTCCTCGTCGCTCACGTCAAGGGCGAGGCCCAGCGCCTGCACCCCGTCGGCGGAGAGCTCCTTCGCGAGTTCCGTACAGCGGTCGGCGTCGACGTCGGTGACCACCACGGTGGCGCCCTCGGCGGCGAGCCGCCGTGAGACGGCATCGCCGATGCCTCCGGTCGCGCCGGTTACCAGGGCGATCATTCCGGACAGTCGGTCTCGCACGGTCTCTCCTTCGTTCGCGGGTGCGGTGGTCACGACAGCAGCTCCAACCCCGAGCGCAGCAGCGCGGGGACCGCGGAGCCGACCTGCTCGAATCCGGTGCCGACGGTGCGGCCCGCGAGATAGCGGGCGTGGATGCCCTCCGCGATCACGGCGAGCTTGAAACAGGCCAGGGCCTGGTAGAAGGGCAGCGCGGTGATGTCCCGGCCGGAGCGCGCGGCGTACCGCTCGGCCAGCTCGTGGCCGACGGGGAAGGCCGGATGGGCCGTCGGTACGTGGCGCGCCCCGAGCACCGGTTCGCAGGTCGGGTCCCAGTACATGAGGAGCATGCCGAGGTCGGCGAGCGGATCGCCGAGTGTGGCCATCTCCCAGTCGACGATGGCGGCGATCCGCCCGAAGTCGCCGGGCGCTAGGATCGTGTTGTCCAGGCGGTAGTCGCCGTGCACGATCGCCGGTACGCCGCTCGCGGGCACGGTGCGGGCGAGAGCGCCGTGCAGAGCGTCGAGGTCGGGCAGCGCCCGCGTCGCGACCTTGTCCCACTGGCCGCGCCAGCGTCGCACCTGCCGTTCCAGATAGCCGTCCGGGCGGCCGAAGTCGCCGAGTCCGACGGCCGCGGCGTCGACCGCGTGCAGGGCCACCAGGGCGTCGACAAGTGCGTCGGCGGATCCCCGTACGTCCGCGGACGGCAGCGCCGCGACCTCGTCACCGTCGCGCAGCACCGCCCCCTCCACGAAGTCCACGACGCAGAACGGCGCTCCGATGACGTCCGGGTCCGTGCACGACAGGACGGCCCCGGCGACCGGCACCCCGGTGCCGCCGAGCGCGGCGACCACGCGGTACTCGCGGTCCATGTCGTGCGCGGTCGGCGTCAGCACGCCCAGCGGTGGCCGGCGCAGCACCCACCGGTGCGTTCGGTCGGTCACGCGGTACGTCAGGTTGGAGCGCCCGCCGTGCAGCAGCTCGATCCCGAGAGGGCCCGCGCACTGGGGGACATGGCGCTCGAAGTACCGCTGCAGCGCGGGCACATCGACGCCGACGACGGCTGCCTCGGGCGCGGTCACAGCGCGGCCCGCCGCTCCCGCGCCGCGCGCACCGCGCGCTTGGCGATGGCCCAGCGGTGCGTCTCGGACGGCCCGTCGTAGATACGGAACGGCCGCACTTCTCGGTACAGGCGCGACAGTGGGGCGTCCCCGGAGATGCCGAGCGCGCCGCACACCTGCACGGCCCGGTCGACCACCCGGTTGACCGCCTCCGACACGTACGTCTTGGCGATCGAGGTGTGCTGGGCGGCCGAGCGGCCCTGGTCCAGTTCCCAGCAGGCCCGCCACAGCACCGCCCGGCTGGTCTCGATGTCGATCTCGGAATCGGCCAACAGCTGCTGCACCATGCCCAGTTCGGCCAGCGGCTTACCGAAGGCCGAGCGGTCCGCCGCACGTTCCAGGGCGATGTCCTGTGCCCGGCGCGCCACTCCGAGCCAGCGCATGCAGTGGGTCATCCGCGCGGGTCCGAGGCGTACCTGGGCATAGGTGAAGCCCTCGTCGACCGTGCCCAGCACGGCGTCGTCGCCGACCTCGCAGTCCTCGAAGACGACCTCGCTGTGCCCGCCGAACAGCCCCTGGTCCAGCGTGTCGATGTTCCGGACGATCTTCATGCCCGGGTTGTCGGCCTCGACGAGGAACATCGTCGCGCCGCCGGCGTCTCCTGCCTCGCCGCGGGTGCGGGCCATGACGATGGCGAAGGCGGCCCCGTCGGCGCCGCTGATGAACCACTTGCGGCCGTCGATCCGCCAGCCGCCGTCGATCCTCGTGGCGGTCGTGGCAAGCGCCCGGGGATCGGATCCGGCGCCGGGCGCGGGCTCGGTCATCGCGAAGCACGAGCGCACCTCACCGGCCGCAAGCGGGCGGAGGAAGCGCTCCTTCTGCTCCTCGGTGGCGACCACTTCGAGCAGATGCGTATTGCCCTCGTCGGGCGCCGCGCAGTTGAGCGCGAGCGGCCCGAGCAGCGAGTACCCGGCCGCCTCGAACACCACCGCCTGCCCGCACAGATCAAGGCCGAGCCCACCCCACTCGGCGCCGACGTGCGGGGCGAACACCCCCGCCGTGCGTGCCGCCTCCTGAAGCCGACGGCGCAGCGGCTCCGGCCCGTCGTGGACGTTCCCGTCGCACGCCTGCTCCTCGGAGATCACCACATCCCGTACGAACTCCGCGGTGCGCCGCGCGACGTCGGCCACCCTCTCGTCGATCTCGAATCCGATGGACACGCTCACTCCCGAGTTCGGCTAATGACCATTAGCCATCAGAGAGGGGGAGGGGGTGATGTGTCAAGGGCGCGACCGCTATCCTTATGGAAGGAGAGGTCAGATGGCTGCGTTGAGTAACACTCAGTCGGCTAACCATGAGTAGCTTCGGAGGGGTGGCGTGGGCGTAGTACACGATGGGCAGGACGGTCGCTACGAGCGTGCTCACCGTCCCGCACGATCCGAGGAGGGGTCTCCGGCGGACCGCCGGTCGGGGATCCGCCTGGCAGCGCTGCGACTCTTCGCGGCACAGGGCTACCGGTCCACGACCATGACAGACATCGGCGCCGCCGTCGGCATCCGCGGCCCGAGCCTGTACAAGCACGTGGCCTCGAAGCACGAACTGCTGGCCGAGATCATGATCGGCACGATGGAGCAGCTCATCGCGGACAACATCGCGGCCGTCAGCGGCACGGACGATGTACGCGAACAGCTCCGCCGCTCGGTGGAGGCACACATCCGCTACCACGCCCGCCATCGCCTCGAGGCCTTCGTCGGCAACCGTGAGATCGGCAACCTGGAGCCGCCGGACCAGGAGCGTGTCCTCAGCCGCCGCAGCGACTACGAGCGCCGCTACCGCGAACTCATCGAACGGGGCGCGGCCGAGGGCGCCTTCGAGGTCCGGTCGGCCAGGATCGCCTCGTACTCGATCCTGGACATGGGCATCGGCGTGGCCAGCTGGTTCCACGAGGGTGGCGAGTTCTCCGTCGACCAACTCGCTTACCAGTACGGCGATATCGCCCTGCGCATCGTGAACGCTTACTGAGTTTCCGGTCGTGGTGTCGTGGTGTCGTGAGAGCCGACGGGCGTCGATCCTCGCGGTCGTCGTACGCGGGTGTCATGAGGTATCGGGGAGTCGGAAAGTCGTCGCTGCAGGTCATGAGGCGTAGCGGTATTCGGTGAGGTGCCGCCGAGGACTTGGGTGCGGAGGGATTTACGGGGTGTCGGGGTCGTACACGGCTGACGGCTGATGGCGGGCGTCGGGCGGTAGGTGTGAACGGTCTGCGGGTCTGTAGTGGACCCGGCGATCTGACGACGCAGCACAGCGTTCTCGTGCCGCAACGCGAGAACCGCCGGCAGTTGGCCGACGGTGGCCGCGGCGCTGTCCAGGTTGCGTCCACTGGGCGACCAGTTCGCGGGTCGGGCCGCGGTCGCGCTGGACGTGGAGATGGAACCAGAACGGGGACGTTCCAGTGCCGGCGAGGTCACGCCGAGACACGCTCGATTCCATATGGCCGGTGTCGAAGCACGAACTGATCGTGCTCGGCAATCATGAAGCGAGTGTTGATGAAGAATGTATCTGGACAGCGGCAGGGGACTTCTGTCGTGGGGCTGTCAAAGTTCATGCATCTGCAATGAATCCTCGGTCGTGTGCCTGCTAGACATGGGCAGGTGAGCCAAAGCCCTCAAGCGCTGTACCGCAGGTTGTACGTGGATCTGGCACGTGTGGACTCGTCCACGTGTCGATGCTTTTGACGTTCCCTCACCATCCGTCGAGGTGTGAGGCGACGACCCGCGTCATTCCCGTACGGCGCCCGGTCCATCGCATCTCGATGCCTGCTCACGCATCACGAAAGGCCTCTGTTCCGTGGCGTATCCGATCGACGTTCGTGGCGACGGAGCCGCGATCACCCCGAACACACGACATCTGGACAACGCCGTTTGGGCCGCACTGACCGGACCGCACATCCACTTCGCCGAGAGGCTGGGCAGGGCCGCCCGTTATCCGGCGGACATGTACGGGTTCGCCGCGCTCGCCGATCCCGCGGACCCGGCCGCCTGGGCGGATCTGCACGCGCTCGCCGGACCGTCGACGACCGTGCGTGTGAAGGGGGTTGACCGGGTTCCGTCGGGGTGGGAGGTGGTCGGCGGCGGGCGCGGAGTCCAGCTGGTCGATGTGTCCCTCCGGCCCGAGCACGCGCCCGAGGCGGTGCGGCTTGGGCCCGGTGACGTACCGGCGATCCTTGAGCTGGTCGCCCGCACCCGACCGGGGCCGTTCCTCGCGCGGACCGTGGAGCTCGGCACCTACCTGGGCATCAGGCAGCAGGGGCGGCTGATCGCAATGGCCGGTGAACGGCTGCGGCTGCCCGGCTGGACGGAGATCAGCGCGGTCTGCACCGACCCGGCCCACCGCGGGCGGGGCCTCGCGACGCGACTGGTACGCGCGGTCGCGGCGGGCATCAGAGAACGCGGGGAGACACCGTTCCTGCATGCCGCGGCCACCAACAAGACGGCGATCCGCCTGTACCGGTCGATCGGCTTCACCCTGCGCACCCGCACCCGGATCCTTCAGGTGCGCACGCCAGGAACAGACGGCGGGCCGAGGCCTTTGTGATGGACGACGACCGGCGGCGCACGGCGCCGTCCAGGTCGGCCCGTTCGTCGCCCAGTCCGACGGCCGGCTGCGCGGGGTGGCCGGCGCGGACCTCGCCCGGCCGGTCCAGGCGGTGCGGGAACTGCGCCGAGCCGTCGAGGAACTCGGCTTCGTGGCCCTGCGGATCGTGCCCTGGCGGTGGCGGCTCCCGCCCACCGACCGGCTGTACTACCCGCTGTACGCCGCCTGCGTCGAACTCGGCACCCCCTTCTGTACCCAGGTCGGGCACACCGGTCCACTGCGCCCGTCCGAGACCGGCCGCCCCATCCCCTCCATCGATCAGATCGCCCTCGACTTCCCCGAGCTGACCATCGTGTGCGGACACATCGGCCACTCGTGGACCACGGCTGGTCGACTACATGGTGCGGCCGCGGCCGCACCAAGGTGCTGTTCGGCACGACCTACCCCATGATCACCCCCGCCCATGCGCTGGAACACCTCGGGGAACTGGGCCCGGACGAGGAGGCCACCGAGCTGTTCCTGTCCGGCAACGCACGACGGATCTTCCGTCTCCGACCGCTCCCCGCTGCGTCCCTTGAGCGTGTGCGGTGTGTCATTGGACGGGCGTTCCTGCAGCTCGGTGCAAGGGTGACAGCACGGCCCTGAACGGCCAGCAATGCGAAACCGGGTAAATAATGTGACTCGGTTGCGTTATTCTCGACGTAGTGACAACACCTGATCCCGCCCTCGACGTGATGCGCTTTCTGAGCCACGGCGAGGCGGACGGACGTACGGGAGGTCCTGGTGACCAGCAGTGCACAACAGGCCGACGACGAGCTAAGCAAGATGAAACCCGTCCTGGTGACCGGAGCCACGGGCCGAATCGGGCGCGCGGTGATCGCCGAGCTCTTGGCTGCGGGCGTGCCGGTACGGGCGCTCACGCGCACACCTGCGGCGGCCGGGCTTCCGGCGAACGTCGAGGTCGTTGCGGGCGACTTCGCCGAGCCCGAGTCGCTCGACCCCGCGCTGCGGGGTGTGGGCTCGGTGTTCCTCCTGTGGACCGCGCCGCCCGCCACCGCTGAGGCCGTAGTCGAACGGCTTGCGTCGAACACGCGGCGGGTCGTCTTCCTCTCCTCGCCGCACCAGACACCGCACCCGTTCTTCGAGCAGCCGAACCCCATGGCCCGGTTGCACGCCGAGATCGAGCGCCTGATCACGGCCGCCGGACTCGAGTCGACCTTCATCCGGCCCGGGATGTTCAACTCGAACGCGCAGTTCTGGTGGGCGCCCACGATCCGCGACGGCGGCGTCATCCGGTGGCCCTACGGCGCAGCCGAGACCGCACCGGTCGACGAGCGTGACCTCGCGGCTGTCGCGGCACGCACCCTGTTCGAGGAAGGGCACTCCGGCGGCGACTACGTCCTCACCGGCCCCGAGTCGCTGAGCCAGGCGGAGCAAGTGGGCGTGATCGGAGACGTCCTCGGCCGCCAGATCCCGTTCGAGGAGCTCTCGCCTGAAGAGTTCCGGCGTGCGACGGAAGGTGTCTGGCCGGGTCCGGCCGTGGAGATGCTGCTCGACGCGTGGGGTGCGACGGTCGGACGCCCGGCGTACGTGACGTCGACTGTGGCCGACGTCGTCGGTGCACCGGCACGGACGTTTCGTCAGTGGGTCTCCGAGCACGCCGACGCGTTTCGGAAATCCCCGTCTTGATGCTCCGTCCCTTCCGCAAGCCCTCACGGCATCGGCCAGTTCACGATTCTTGAACGCGCTCGACTTACGGGATCGGCGTCATGTGCCGGCGCTGTCCGGCCCCGGAGGTGCGCAGGCGAGGGCAACGCGGACAGCCGCGAGGAGCTCGTCGGCGCCTACCCCCAGGCGGCGGCCGGTCGCGACATAGGCATCGGCGGCCTCAGCGAGCTGCGACCCCGGGGTGCGCGCAGGGCCCGGAGTGGCGCGGGTTCCTGCTCCACGTCGACTGATGACCACGCGGGGAGTTCTCTGCCGTACGTTCCGCTATCGGTCGACGACGGTCAGTTCCCTTGGGTGGGGCGAGAGCCCGGATTCGGTGAATCTGCACATTGAATGCGCAACTGCGGCACGAGTGCGTTGGTTTCGCCCAAGTGACTGCCGGATGATGCCCTGTTGGTGCGGAGTGTCCCGTTCGGGCTCACCGTGGCATTATCTTCACCTCCTGGTGCGTTGCGGCATGTGGAGAAGCTGCCCCCAATTCGTGCTCGGGCCCGCACGGATGAGTAGCCAGGGCATTCAACTGCTATGGCAGGAGCGCCGATTGATTGGGTGCCGGCGCGTTCCGTGGTTTGATCCTTTGCGCCGCCGGGCTCGCGCGAAGGTTTCCGAAATCGGATGTTGCGCGCCCGCGGTAGCGGCCCGCCGTCTGTCCCCAGCGGGGGCCGCTCCCCTTGTAGAACACCCATGCGAAGGGAAGTTTCATCATGAACTCCGCTCCCCAGGTTCAGACCGTTGAGATCTCCGATGCCGAACTCGCCAACGTCTCCGGCGGCCTGAGCCCGCACGCCAGCCTCACCGCCGGCCCTGCGACGGTCAGCGACGCGAGTGTCCTGGCTCAGCTCGGCACAGTCCAGAACGAGGCCCTGGGCGCCATCGGCCAGTACCACCAGGCGGGCGTCAGCGTCTCCTTCTGATCGGCCGCCTGCCCGTCGATCGGTGAGGTCCCTTCCGGCCCAACGGCGTGGTCGGCGGGGCAAGGCCTGCGCAGGCTGAGTGGTACGACAAGCTCCTGGCGGGCACGGGTTCTCGATCAAGATTGCCTGTGCCTGTCAGGAGCTTCGCGTTCTCGTGCACCTGCGGCCGTTGGTAAGGGGCCGCAGGTCGGAGGCCGTTCTCTGGTGATCGAGAGGGCGGCCTTTTGTGTGTCCGGGGGCGTGGCGGTCTGTGTGGTCGCATGCCCCGGCCGGGGCCCGTCCCGCGCGCGTTGCCCTGCCCATCGCCGCTGGTCACCCGGCCAGGCCGAGTTCTGGAATCCCACAGGGTTGCGAAGACGTCCGCGCCGCCACCCTCGAGTGTCTGGGCAGCTGCGTGTCGGTTGCCGATGCACGACCATGGAGGTACAGGACCAGCCGGTCCTGTAGTTTCCCGGCCCGCATACTGCCGTGGCGCGCCGAGGACTGCGCGCGGAGGGAGTTCGTTGTGGACCCGCCCGCCGCCTCCGGTCCGGCCGGGCATGGCCGGCACCAGTCGAGCGGCCCTTTGGACGATGCCGAACGAGCGGAGTACGAGCGACTCCGGCGCGCTGTCGGCATGCGACACCGTCGCTTGCGCCTCTGTGCAGCGTCCCTGCTCCTCGTGCTGGCTGTTCTGCTGGCGCCCATCAGCGTCGTCGCCACCTGGGTGAATTCCGAGGTCACCGATATTGATCGGTATGAGCAGACCGTCGCACCGCTCGCCAGAGACCCTGCCGTCCAGGCCCTGATGATCAATCGTGTTACGGACGAGCTGGTCGACAGGATTGACGTTCGCAAGATCACCGACACACTCGCCGACACTCTGGCCGCCCATGATGCACCCCGCTTCCTTGTCGACGCGGCGAGGTCGATGGACGATCAGCTCAAGGGCGGACTGAGGACCGGCGTGCGCTACGCGGTTGCAAAGGTGGTGACGAGTGACGCCTTTGCCAAGGCGTGGGACAGCATCAACCGCGGTGCGCACACCGCCGCGACGAATGTGCTCACCGGGGAGGGCGGCGGAGCGCTCGAGGTCAAGGGCGACACCATCACGCTGAACGTCGGCACCGTGACCGAGCAACTGCAGAAGCAGCTGATCGGTGTGACCCTGGTCGGCGCAGAAGACATTCCCGGGGCCGACAAGCCGATCGTGCTGGTGCGGAACGAGCATCTGAGTGAGGCCCGTGATGCTGCCCGCTGGCTCGGCGTCGTCGGCCCGTGGTTGCCTTTGGCGGTGGTCGTGCTCGCCGGGCTGGGCATCTGGGCGGCACCTTCACGCCGGGTTGCGCTGATGGCCGCCGGCATCGGCATCGGCGTCATGATGTGCGGGCTGCTTGTCGGACTCTCCGTCATGCGCCAGATCTGTCTGGATGCGCTGCCTGCGGCAGCCCAGTCGCAGGACGCCGCAGCAGCCGTATACGACACCCTGATCAGGTTCCTCCGTCAGGCCATCTACACCGCGCTCCTCACCGCCCTACTCACTGTGATCGTGGGGTACCTGTACGGACTCGGCCGCGGTGCCGTCGCCGTGCGCTCGGTCGCGGCTCGAAGTACCGACACCGCCGGGCAAGCGCTCGCCCGGAGGGGCTTGAAGCCAGGTGCCGTCGGTCAGTGGCTGCGTACGCACCGGCCCCTGACCACTGGCGCCGTCTTCGGGGCCGGGGGCCTCGCCGTCCTTCTGTGGAACTACCCCACGCCCGCCTCCGTGGCCGTTGTGGTCCTGCTCGTCGTGGTTGTCCTGGTGATCCTGGGCGTCCTTGCCGCTGCGGCCGGAGCGGAGCAACGCTGACGGATGCGCCCCTGTGACTGGGTGCCGTGAGGTCCACCCATTCCTGCAGATCATGCAGCTTGCCGACTACAAGGGCCTGGCCCTGGCCCCGCACTTCGTCATGGAGATCCGCTCCCACCTTGCCGCCGCCTACCCGAGTACCGCGTGGGTGGAGCACTTCGAGTGACTGGAGCCGATGTTCAACGAGCGCCTGGAGATCGCAGACGGCCGTCTCGTCTTCCCGAACCGACGGGGGTTCGGCCTGTCCCTCAGCGATCAGAGGGCGGCGTGGACGGTGGATTCGATCCGGATCGGCTGAGTTGGAACCTTCGGCCTCTCATGATGTCGTCTCTGTGGCGCCGCTGGGATCGGTGCTGTGGAGACGATGCCGCCCCGGCAACCTACGCTTCGGCGATATCCGCAAGGCGGTGGTCTGACGGCCGGAACAAGAGCCTCGGGCGAAGGTGGTCTTCGGTACCCGTTGTGATGGCGTACCGTTGGGTTCACCGACGCGGGGTGGAGCAGCTCGGTAGCTCGCTGGGCTCATAACCCAGAGGTCGCAGGTTCAAATCCTGTCCCCGCTACTGCCGTTCAGGGCCCGGATCCGCTTGGATTCGGGCCCTGACGTGTCTGTGCCACGGAGGGCCGGGCGGCTGTGCCCACGTCAGCCGTCCGACGCCGTGTCCGCGATGTGGTGTCCAGCGCCAAGAGGCCCTCTGAATCTGCTTCCGCGAACGCGGCGATCGCCTCGTTGTGCCGACTCGGTACCCACACCATCGACCGCAGCCCTGCCAGGGGCGCGTCCTGCAGCGGCCGCCACACCAGCCCGTCGGCGAGAGGTGTCGCGGGGGCCGGGATCGGGCCCTCGGTTCGTCCGGCGACCGTGACGTCGATGGGCTCGCTGAGCCGGTCGGGCGGCGGCCGGACGCGGCCCTTGCCGCCCTTGCGGCGCAGGGCCAACTGCCGTTGCCTGTCATGGGACTTCAGGTGATGTATCTGCGCGGTGGAGAACTGGGCGACCCGGCCGGCCAGGGTGTAGATGAGCACGGGCACCACGGCCTGCCGCGGGGTCTCGGCGGCGGGCGCGACGGCCTGGAACTTCGGCATCGCCAGGATCGGGGTGGCGGTGGTCTCGTCGCGCGGATGTGCTCGCGGCGGCTCGTCATTTTCCTTACCGTTTGGAATCTGACGTTCACCAACTGGAAGGGGAGGCCGCTTAGTTGAAAGGGGACGGAGGCTACCAGGCCGAGTCGTCCCACTGATCCAGAAGAGCTTCGTCCGTGACATCGGACAGGGGCTGGGCGCCAGGCGTCAGTGACTGTTCGGTCCAGATGATCTTGCCCCGTTTCGTATAGCGCGTGCCCCACCGTTCGGCGAATTGGGAAACGAGGTAGAGCCCGCGGCCGCCTTCGTCCGTCGCCGCGGCTCGGCGCAGGTGCGGGGCCGTGCTGCTGCCGTCCGTCACCTCGCAGATCAGGCTGCGGGCATGCAGCAGCCGGACCGTGATGGGCCCGGTTCCGTAGCGGATGGCATTGGTGACCAGCTCGCTGAGGATGAGTTCGGTGGCGAAGCTGAGCTCCGCCAGGCCCCAGGCGGTGAGCCGGCCGGTCACCTCGGTACGGATCCGTGCAACTTCGGCCGGGTCGCGGTCCACGGCCCACTTCGCGATGCGCTCGGCATCCAGCCGACGGGTGCGGGCAACGAGCAAGGCGACGTCGTCGCTCGGTTGTGGCGGCAGTACCGCGTCGAGTACACCCTGGCAGGTCTCGTCCGGAGTCCGGCCGGGCAGCCGGGCCAGCGCTGTGCGCAGCTGGTCCAGGCCAGTGTCGATGTCCCGATGCCGGTCGGCGACCAGGCCGTCGGTGAACAGGACCAGTCGGCTGCCTTCGAGCAGCTCCAGCCTGGCGGTCTCATACGGTTCGCCGCCGAGCCCGAGGGGCGGTGATACGGGGATGCCGGGGAAGGACACCGTGCCGTCGGGCCGTACGAGCGCGGGGCCCGGGTGGCCTTTCGTCGCTGTCGTGCAGTACCCGGTGGTCGGGTCGTAGATGGCGTACAGGCATGTCGCGCCCGAGATTTCGGCCGCACCGGCGCCGAGGCTCTCGTCGATCGTGGTGACCAGTTCGTCGAGGTAGCTCAGCAGCTCGTCCGGCGGCAGGTCCAGTGCGGAGAAGTTGTGGACGGCGGTGCGCAGCCGGCCCATCGTGGCGGCCGCGTGCAGGCCGTGTCCGACGACGTCCCCGACGACCAGCGCGACCCGTGCGCCGGGCAGCGCAATGACGTCGAACCAGTCGCCACCGACCTCGGCCGCTTCGGCCTGCGTGGGCAGATACCGATAGGCCGCATCCACCGCGTCCTGGTCCGGCAGCGCTTCGGGCAGCAGGCTGCGCTGCAGCGTCACGGCAGTGGCGTGGGCGTGGGTGAAGCGGCGGGCGTTGTCGATGCAGACGCCCGCCCGGCCTATCAGCTCCTCGGCCAGGGAGAGATCATCCTCGTCGAACGGATCGGACTCCTGGTAGCGCCAGAAGTTGGCCACCCCCAGCACCACGCCGCGGGCCCGGACTGGAACGGTGATGAGGGATCGTAGCGCCGACTCGTGGATGTGCCCGGCCTGCTGACCTGAGTGCTCCGAGCATGCACAGGTGTCGGCGAGAACGGGAGCGAGCACGGCTTCACGGGTCTCCAGCGCTTGCGCCTGGGGGGTGGGTGGGGCGTAGGTGACCAGCTCGTCCGTGGGGAAGCAGGTGGGGGAGGCGGCGGCTTCTTGCCGTGGGCTGTCGCCGGTGGGGGAGGCGTCGGAAGCAGGCACACCACCCCCATGACCGCCGGTGGCGTGCTGCTCGCTCGCAGCGTGCTCGTCGGCCGACGCCCCAGTGCTCGTCCTCCTGCCGCGATGCGGCGGCGCAACGCTGACTGCCACGCGGCGCAGCGGCCCGCCCAAAGCCGTCGGCTCGTCGCCCTGCAGTACCGGGACCGCCAGCTCGAGCGTGACGAGGTCGGCGAACCCGGGAACGGCGACGTCGGTCATCTCCTGGGCGGTCCGGCGCACGTCCAGTGTCGTGCCCACCCGCGCGCCGGCGTCGTGGAGCAGGCGCAGCCGCTCTCCGGCGGCCTCCGCCCGGCCTGCGAGCGCGCGCAGCTCCGTGGTGTCGCGCAGGGTTGCCACGCTGCCCGCCGGGCCGCTGGGCACGTCTGTGGGCCGGACATTGATCGCCAGCAGCCGGTCGCCGGCCGGGCACACGGCGTCCGAGACGACGCGGCCGGAGGTCAGCAGCTCGACGGTCAGCGGGTCCACCCCCAGGTCGGTGGCCAGCTTGCCCTCGGCGTCGGGCCCCAGATCCAGCAGGCGCCGCGCTTCGTCGTTCGTCAGCAGCAGGCGATGGTCGGCATCCATGATCAGTACGCCCTCGCGGACCGAGTGCAGCACCGCGTCGTGATGCTCGTACATCCGTGTCATCCCGGCCGGGCCCAGGCCATGCGTCTGCCGCCGCAGCCGCCGGGCGAGCAGCACCGTACTGCCCGCGGAGAGGATGAGGGCACCGGCCGCGCCACCCAGCATCAGTGGCAGCAGGGCCCATGCGGTGTTCTGGACCCGTTTGACCGTGATCCCCACCGAGACCAGCCCGGCGACCGTACCGTTGTCCCGGGTGACCGGCGCGATCGAGATCACCGTGGTGCCGGTGCTCGCCGTGAAGGTGCGGGTGAACGTTCCTTGCGTCAGGGCCTGTTTGTACGGGCCGACCACGTGTTTGCCGATCAGCTTCGGGTCGGGGTGGGTGTACCGGATTCCCTGAGGACTGAACACCACCACCGCGTCGACATCCGTCCGGCGCCGGATCTGTTCAGCCTTCGGCTGGAGGACCGCGGTGGGATCGGGCCCGTCCAGTGTCTGCACCATGCCGGGCGCTTCCGCCACGGCTTCGGCCACCGCCCGTGTACGGTGCTCCGCCTCCTGAGTGGCCGCGCTGCGCGACTGGAACACCAGCGTCACCACCGCGACGGTGACGAGTACCACCACCAGCCCCAGCTGCACCCACATCGATTGGCCGGCGAAGCTGTGCAGGCCCAGGGGCGGGAGAGCTCGCCGCGGTGCTGGGTCTGCTGCCTGGTGGCCGCGCTTGCGCATTCGGCCTCCTCGACTGTCACGACACCCGCGACTGCCCTTCGGCCTACTGCCCTTCGGCGACCGAATTGGGACAGCCGGATCGCGGCAAAAACTTGCCTATATATATCTTGCCGTTCTTGCGTTACTTACGTCGTATGCCCTCTGTTGGGCCTTACATCCGAAATAATTCAACAGAATGTCAATATTCGTCGACTTGCTTTGGTTTCGTTGACATTCCACTGAGCGGCGCGTTGACTTCACCATAGCGGAAAGAAACTTCCACATGGCGGATGTTGTGCGGCTCGCACGCTCCGTCTTCCGCTGGGGCCTTGAATGCCGGGCCACAGGCGTCGGGATGTACTCATGCATCGGCGGCGTTCCCCCGCTCCACCCGCGGGTGCCGGCGTACGGCTCAGCCATCGACCGCACCCGCAGTTCCGGCCATGCCGCTTGCTCATGCGGTCGTCCGCGACTGCATGACCGACCCGACGCACTGGCAAGATCCGCAGCGTCGCATGCGGGCGAACCACACCCCCGACATTGCGCACGCCCGCCGCGGGATCTTCCAGGTTCCGACCGGTGCGCCCCCGCGTCTCGACGTCGACAGCCTGCGCCAACTCCGCCTGCCTGGTCCTGACCCGGACAGCATCACCGTGGTCCAGCTCCACCAGGCTGTACACACCGCCACCCGCATCGGGCCATGGCGCACCTGGTGCGAACAAGACCACCTGTCGCTCCAAGACATCGCCGACCGCGAAGGGAGAGCCTGGCCACGGTGCGCTTCGCGCTGCTCAAGTACGGCGTCGTACTCCCGCCCCGCCGTGTCCCAACCGGGCCGTCCGAGAAGAAGGTGACCCGACACTGAGCACCGGATCTGCAGCAGGACTCGAGCACGGAGGCGAGCCAGAACGGCTCGGTGCCAGCCGCTCTCGACCATGTCTCGCCCGACCACTGACGTCCGCCTCGGCCTGGATGACGCCCCGGCAGGCGGGCGCACGTCGGCAGCACGGCGAGGCCCCGGCCTGCCATGGCGCAGGCCGGGACTAGGGGGGCGTGGGGTCAGTTGATGGCGCCCGCGGCTGCTTCGACGAGGCGGGCGGTGACGGCCGGGTGGCTGATCATGACGACGTGGGATGCGTTGGGGACCTCAACCCTGGCACACCATCCCCTCCTGGGGACTGGTGGCCGGTACCGACAAGGCTATCCCGCCCGCCCTGGAACGCTTCTTCTACCACCGCGCGGGCGCCCACCAGGTCCGGTGGTGACGTCGGTAAAGCAAGCGGCGCTGAACGGCCGCTGCGTGGCCTGCATCAGGCGGGTGGTGGCGACAGGCAGGTCGGCGGCGAACGCGGCACGGAATTTGTCGGCCTGCAGATACAGGTCGGTGCCCGTGGTGCCGTCGGGGCCCGTGTACGGCACCGGCCGGGTTGCGGCCTGGATGATGCTGCCGGGGTACTTGTCGATCAATACGCCGAGTTGCTCTCCCTCGTCGGGGACGAAGGCGGCGATGTAGACCAGGGCCTTGATGTTGGGCAGGCCGGCCGCGGCGTTGGTGATGACGGCGCCGCCGTAGGAGTGGCCGACCAGCACGATCGGGCCGCTGATCGACTTGAGGACGCTGTTGAGGTAGGCGGCGTCGGTGGGCAGGCTGCGCAGCGGGTTGGCGGGAGCGATGGTCGGATACCCGGCGCGCTGGAGTCGCTCGATGACGCCGTTCCAGCAGGACGCGTCGGCGAACCCGCCGTGGACCAGCACGATGGTCGCTCTGCTGCGGGCGGAACGGTCGGCGGCGGAGGCGGTCGAGGAGAGGGGGCCCGTCATCGTTGCCGTTCCTGCGACGGCGGCGCCGGTGGCGAGCAAGCGGCGCCGGGTGAGCTCAGGGCCCATGAGGGGTTCCTTCCACAATGGCTCGGGAGGGGAGAAGCGGCTCGCCCGGCTCCGGGCCGGGCGAGTTGTTGCGGTGGCGCGGTGTGGCTTCCTCGGGCTATGCCTGGCCATTGGCGCCGGTGGCGGCTTGGGCGATGACGGCGGCCACGACGGCCGGGCGGGAGACGTAGACGGCGTGGCTGCCAGGGGTCTCGGTGACGGTGGCCTTGGCCCGCTCGGACATGGCGCGCTGGGCGGGTGGCGGGATCATGTGGTCGTCCGTGGCGACCAGGTACCAGGCGGGCTTGGTCTGCCAGGCCGGTTCGGAGACGGCGCCTTCGAGGGCCTCGACGCCCCAGGGGACCTGCGAGTCGGCCATGAACGCAGCCTGCTGCTCGGGCACGTCGGCGGCGAAGGAGGCCGCGAACCTGGCCCGGTCCAGGAACAGGAACCCGTCCCGGGGCGGCAGGATCGGCGGGACCGGAGCACCGGGCGGCGGGTCGGCGATCAGGGAGCTGACCGACTCCCCCTTGTCCGGCGCGAACGCGGCGATGTAGGCGAGCGCCGCAACGTTGGGGTGACTGCCGGCCTCGGTGATGACGACGCCGCCGTAGGAGTGGCCGACCAGTACGGCCGGGCCGTCGAGGGAGTCGAGGATCTGACGGGTGGCGGCGACGTCACCGGCCAGCGACAGCGTGGGGTTCTGCACGACGGCCACCTGGTATCCGTCCTCGCTCAGGTGGTCATAGACCCCCTGCCAGCCTGATCCGTCCACGAAGCCGCCGTGCACGAGCACGATGTTCTTGATGGGTGCCATGGTCACTCCTGACCTGGAGGGACAGCGCCTGGGCGGCTGCCCCGGTGGCACGCAAGTCAACCCGTGGCAGGGGCGGGGGGACCACGCAGAACAGCACGCAGAAGTAGTCCGCCTGCACTCCATAGGCCGACGCTCTGGAGGTGGTCAACAGGTGGCTTCCGCCCGGGAGATGCAGCGACCGCTCGCCCCGGTGTCACCGATCGCTTCGAAGACCTGCGCCGCGCGCAGGTAAGCGCGGCGGCTCTCGTCGGTCCTGCCTTCCTCGGCCAGCAGGCCGGCCCATGTCTCCAGGGCGCCGGCCTGCCGGTAGTCGGCCATGCGGAGCGTGGCCATGAGGTCGATTCCCTCGCCGAGCACGGTGATCGCCTCCGCACGGCGGTCGAGGTGTCCAAGACACGTGCCGATGCGGATCAGCGCGACGGGCCGGCAGTGAGCCGCGACACTCGGGGTCATCCCCGAACCCGGATCATCCAGCACAGCCAGCAGGCCCAGGGTCTGCTCCAATGCCTCGGCGTAACACCCCTCGTCCAGACGGTACTTCGCTATCGCCGCACGGGCCTGGACGTAGGAATCGATGTCGCCGACGCTCTTGAACATCTTGGCGGCCCGGGTGGAGGATCCGACGGCTTCGGCGCCCTGGCCGAGCAGCCCCAGCGCCGTAGAGGTGTACTCGTGCGCCCAGGCGATCTGCAGAGTGGCGTCGGCCCGGGTGGCCAGCTCCAGGGCCTGAGCCGCGTACCGCAGGACGGCCTCGGGGGTGCTGGGCGGCACCGAATGAACCCAGGCCAGATAGTTCAGTTGGGTCGCCTGCTGCGTCAGGTCGCCCAAGGCGGCGGCGGCCTCGGCTCCCCGTGCGAAGACCTCCCGCCAGTGCGGACTGTGCGCCCACCGTTCGGAGAACCAGTGCATCGACTCGGCGCAATCGAGCACGAGGGAGTGCCGCCCGCTGTCTGCTGCGGCGCTCATGGCGCCCAGCCAGTTGTCCGCGTTCGACCGCAGCCACCCGTCGGCCTCCCCCGCCGTGGAGGGCACGGCGAGGTCGATGTCGGGCCGCACGGGGCGGCCGTAGCCGGGCTCGAACCACCTCCCGCACGATGTGGCCATCCGCAGCAGCCACGACGCCACCCTCACCGCCAGCGCCTCGCGCTCGACCGCGGACTCCTCCTCATGAAGCCGGTCGCGAGCGAACAGCCGAACCAGGTCATGGAAGCGGTAACGGCCCGCGGCGCTGTCGTGGAGGAGGCCGAGATCGACCAGGTCGTCGAGCGCCTCCCACGCGTCTTTGCTCGACACTCCTCCGGCAACAACGGCCAGGGCTGCGTCGAAGTCCTGCCCCGGCACCACGGCGAGCCGCCGGAACATCCGCCGCGCAGCATCGGAGAGTTGTGCGTACGACATCCCGAACGCGTTGGCGATCTTGAGGTCGCCGGCCGTGAACTGATCCAGCCTGCGCTCCTCGTCGGCCAGCCGGGCGGCCAGTTCGGCGGCGTCCCATCCGGGCCGGCTGACCAGCCGGTTCCCGATGATCCGCAGGGCCAAGGGCAGGCCACCGCACAGGCTGGCCAACCGCGTGAGCGCCAACTCCCCGTCGAGTGCGGCGCGTTCGCCCAAGATCCCGGTCAGGAGCGCTCGGGCCTCCGGCAACGGCAAGGGTCCCAGGACGAGCCTGCGCACTCCCTCCAAACCTGCCAGCAAACGCCGGGTGGTGATCAACGCCCGGCCCGCGCCGCCTCCCGGCAGCAGCGGGCGCACTTGTTCCTCCGACCCGGCGTTGTCGAGGACGACCAGGACACGCTTGTCCCGCAGCAGGGCGCGGTACAGGGAGGCGCGCCCCTGGGTGTCGCCCGGCATCTGCTGGTCGGTGGCACCGAGCGCGCGCAGCATTAGCCGTAAGGCGTCTTCGGCGGGCAGGGGACGTTGGGACATGCCGAGCAGATCGACGAACAACACTCCGTCGGGAAAGCTCGCTCGTACCGAATGAGCCGCGCGGACGGCGAATGTGGTCTTCCCCAGGCCTGCGGAGCCGGTGACGAGCCCGACCACGCCGACCCCCGGCGAACTCTCGGCGTACACCAGCTCGCTCACCCAGACCAGTTCCGCGGCCCGGCCAGTGAAGTCAGCGACCGAACGCGGCAGTTCGCACAGACCTGTCGGCCGCGTCCAGTGATCCCGCAACCGGCCCTCGCGCGCCAGCTCGACCAACTGCTCGCGCTCATCCCCCTCAAGAGCGAGCGCGCCTGCCAAAGCCGTCACGGTCCGCTGCTGAGGCCCCCTGCTTCGCCCGCGCTCCATGTCCGACAGCGTTCGAGCGCTCACCCCCGACGCCTCGGCCAACTGCTCCAACGTCAGACGCGCCGCGCGCCGATGACCACGTAACACCTCGCCGAAACCGAGACGTCCAGAGATGACGGCACCCCCTCACCGGCCAAGTTCCCACCCGCCGCAACGATCCGCAATCCCGCTCAGACCATCCGTTACGGCACGTTCTACCATGGCCGCCTCACCGGGAGGAGTGCGCCGTCGAGGCACTGGGGACCTGCCTCTCGAAGGTCGCAGTCTTCCGCTGGATCACCCGCTACAACACCAGGAGAAGGCCCTCAGCGAACGGCGAGGTCAGCCCGATCGCTTTCGAGCAGCGAACCCGATTCCCCACCCTCCACCGATCCGGACGTCAACGTCTGCCTGTCGCAAAAGAGTTAGAACAAACAGCACGTCGTCAGATGCGGACTAGAAGCGTCCGCCTGTGGTAACGAACGAATTCCATGTCCCCCGCTACGTCGTAGACAGCACACCCGGCCTCCAGGGGAGCGGGGGAGTAACGCGGTGTGCGGCCCCGGCGCGACCGGGCCCGCACACCGTGCTCTCAGCAGGCAGACAGCGAACGTCAGTAGCCGCCGTAGCCGCCGTAGCCGCCGTAGTCGCCGCCGCCGTAGCCGCCGTAGCCGCCGTAGTCGCCGCCGCCGTAGCCGCCGCCGTAGCCGCCGTAGCCGCCGTGTCCGTAGCCGCCGTAGCCGCCGTAGCCGCCGTAGCCGCCGTAGCCGCCGTAGCCGCCGTGTCCGTAGCCGCCGTAGTTGTAGTAGCCGCGGCCGTAGTTACCGTGTCGGTTGTAGCAGCCGTGGTTCCAGTTCCAGTTCCAGCCGCGGTTGTAGCAATCGCGGTATCCGGAGTCGTGGTAGTTCGAGCCCGAGGCCGAGGCCGAGGCCGTCCCGGCTGAGCCGATCGCAGCGCCACCAGCCATCAGAAGTCCGGTGGTGGTCACCGCGAAGATGCGCTTCACGCGAAGTGCTCGCATGGGACCTTTCTCCCTTCCATCGTCTCGCGCACTCGAGCGCAAGGTGGATGGCCGCGCACGCAAGAAGGACAGGGCGCGCGGTCGAAATGTCACCGCTTTGGAAATTGAGAGACACGCCGTGGCCATCCACCGGCCGTGCCGGCCAAGTACGGCTCCACGCGCGAACCCCGCAGCAGCAGTCGTGCTGCCCACCGCGAGAAGACTTCGCCAATGTGGCGTGTCCCGGTTTGCGGTCTCAGTAATAAACGCTACTCCCTATCCGCTATACGTCATCTTGAGAGGGCACTCATCTCGGCACCGAACCCGGTCGACCGGCGTCTCACGGCGTCTCGCGGCGGGCAAACCCGCTGGTGGCACAGCCTTCTGAGCGCTCACCTGATGTTCCGGCCGCTGCAGCGACACAGCCTCACGCCAGCGGAGCTGAAGGGAATGAATTGCCCCGAACTCCAACCGTTGCCGCCTTCTCGGAGTCCGGGGCACCGCTTCCTGCGAACCCTGCCCGACAGCAGTGACCCAAGAGATGCACACGCTGACCGTCAGCCACCGAACCCCGCGTCAGGCGTCACCATGTGTCGTCGCCGGCCGTGGCGACGCCGGCTGCTGCGCTGCTGGCGATGGCGGTGAAGCGCGCGGCGAGCACTTCCGCGGCTGCGTGTTGGTGGGCCCGCACCGCTGTTGAGTCCACCGACCCCTTGCAGGCCCAGTCGCCTCATCGTCTGTCCGGCTCGGGCGGTGGGACGATGTCCCGTTTGAGGATCTTGCCGGTGGGTCCCTTCGGCAGCGCGTCCGCGATCCATACCTTCCGCGGATACTTGTAGGCGGCGACCTGACGTTTGACGTATTCACGCAGCTCCTCGGCTGTCGTTCGGGCGCCAGGCTTGAGAACGACCGCCGCGCCGACCTCCTCACCGAGGTCAGGGTTGGGGAGGCCGATGACTGCGGCGTCGGCGACCGCAGGGTGCTCGTACAGCACATCTTCGACTTCGTGGGGGTACACGTTGTACCCGCCCCGAATGATCACGTCCTTCATCCGTCCGACGATCCAGAAGTAGCCGTCCTGATCGACCCGGCCGAGGTCGCCGGTGTAGAACCAACCGTCCCGGATCGCGGCGGCGGTCTCCTCGGGGCGTTGCCAATACCGCTTCATCACGTTGTGCCCGCGGATCGCGATCTCGCCGGTTTCCCCGTGCGGTACCTCCGTGCCGTTGTCGACCACCCGCATCTCGACGCCCCGGATCGGGGTGCCGACCGAACCGGGCTTGGGTCCGGCCTGCAGGGTGTTGAACGAGGCGACGGGCGAGGTCTCCGACAGTCCGTACCCTTCAAGCACAACGCAGTTGAACGCGGCCTGGAAGTCGTGCAGCACCTGGAGGGGCATCGCAGAGCCGCCCGCGAGGGACACGCGGAGCCGGGAGTCGTCGTAGGCGTCGCGGTCGGGCTGCCGCAACAGCCTGCTGAATACCGTCGGCACCCCGGCGAAGACGGTCACCCCTTGCTTGTCGAGGATTCCTAGCGCCTTGCCGGCGTCGAAGCGCGGCAGCAGTGTGAGGCACGCGCCGCAGGCGACGGCGGCGTTGAGGGTGCAGGTCTGTCCGAACGCGTGGAACAGTGGCAGCCCACCGAAGATCACATCGTCGGCGGTGAGCTGGAGCAGCTCGGTGGCTACGATGTCGCAGTTGCGGGTGAGGTTGGCGTGGGTCAGTTCGGCGCCCTTCGGGTGACCGGTCGTCCCCGAGGTGTAGAGGATCACCGCCGTGTCGTCCTCGTGCCGGTCGGTCAGATCCTCGACGGGTGGGGCGGACTCCAGCAGCTCGTCGAATGCGCCGGGACTGACGACGACCACCTCGGCCTCGGCCTGCTGCGCACCGGTCCGTGCCTCGTCGGCGAAGGCGTGCCAGGCGAACAGGAGCCGGGCGCCCGAGTTGCCGAGGTAGTAGGCGACCTCGCGGGACTTGAGCAGGGGATTCATCGGGACGACGATGCCGCCGGCCCGGAGTACGCCGAAGTAGGCGAGGGCGAACTCGGGCACGTTGGGCAGCATGATCGCCACTCGGTCGCCGGGCTTCACACCACGGTCGTGGAGCAGTCCGGCCATGCGGGCACTGCCCTGGTCGAGCATGCGATAGGACACGGCGGCGTCCTCGAGACGGAGCGCGGCACGATCCGGATATGTCCGAGCGCTGCTCACCATGTGCGATGCGAGGTTCATGTCGGCTCCTCTCCTCGACTTTGTGGGTCTTTCGGCCACGGAGCCCCATCGGGGTCGGGACGGATGCCGGTGTCGCCCTCGACGGGCATGGGCAGATCTTGTTCCGCCCGGACGACCTTGCCGCCTCTTGTCCAGCGGCAGCCCCACCTTCGCGACAGCTGGGAGACGAGGAGGATGCCGCGGCCGGCCTCGTCTGTGCTGCGGGTGTGGCGAAGGCGTGGGCAGGTCCTGCCGGCTCCGGTGACTTCGCAGCTCAGCAGCTGATGTTGATCAGACACAAGGCAGTGGGCCCGGCGCCGTGACAGATCGCGTTGGTGACCGGTTCGCCGGCGATCAGGGCCGTGTCGGTGACCAGACTCTCCAGTCCCCACCGGATCAGTTGCCAGGTCACCAAACGGCGGGCACACCTCACGACGGCCGGGTCCCGGGGCCGGTAGTTGCCAGATGCTTCGGAGAGAGGGCAGCACGGACGGGGCGGGCCTGCCCAGCATCTCCCCAGCCGCGTAACCGACAAGCCGCTGCGCGGTGTTCGTCCAACCGGCCACCGCCTCCGCGCCGTCGATCATCGCCATCGCAGAGTCGGGCACTTCTTCAGGGCCCAGCGCCTCTGTGAGGCTGTATCGGAAGGTATCGGTCAACGCCGATCACCCCTAGGACGTTTCTGAAGAACGGCTTGAAGGCGAGTTGCCCCCCAGGTCGCGCGCCGAAGGGTCCCGTCGGTAACCAGAGGCTAGACGTGGACCGCACGACAACCACTGGGCTCGCGGTACGACCTTCGGGTGGGAATTGGTGCCGATGCACCAACCCGTCGGCGGAATTCGTGCCGGCTCGCCGGAGTGCGGTCTGTCGCGTCCCGAAAAATCTGATGGGCCACGGACCACCCCGGTAGGATCGAGATATGGCTGCGGAGCATCCAGAGGCCGCAAAACAACTTTCCGTGGTCGCGGAGAACATAGGGTCACGCCTCCCGGAGGTCAGCCGCGACGTAGGGGACTATGTTCTTTCCGAGATCTCGGAGCTCAGGGGCGACGCAACCGTCATTAAGATCCTGCAGGCGAGCGTCGCGGAAAATGTCGCTACGTTGCTGCACATTTTCGAGAACGACATATCTCTGGACCAGATCGAGGCGCCCGCGGCTGCTCTCGAGTACGCGAGGAGGCTGGCTCAGAGGGGTATGCCCCTCAGCGCGATGGTCAGGGCCTACAGGATCGGCCATTGGCGTTTTCTGCAGTGGTGTTTGGACGAACTCAACCGGCAGGACGCCCACGAGGATCTCGCCACCGCGACCAACCGGCGCATGCTGCAGGTGAGCTTCGGTTACATCGACCGCGTAACCGAGCATGTCATCGTGGTCTACCAACAGGAACGCGATCACTGGGTGCTCAGCCAGACCGCGGCGCGTGCGGCGCGCGTGCGAGACATCCTCGCCGAGAAGGACGTCGACCTCAACTGGGCTGAACCAGCCCTTGGTTACCGGCTCCGGCAGCATCACCTCGGGCTCGTGGCCTGGCTGCCCACGCTGACCGGTGAGGGAGAGGGTGAGGGACTTGCCCGACTCCACCGGATCACCGATGAGATCGGCCGGGAGCTCGACTGCCCCGCCAGGCCGCTGTTCGTCGCCCGAGACGCAGTCTTGTCCTGGGCTTGGCTGCCGCTCGGCTCGCGCAACGACGTTTCCTGGGAACAGCTTTCGAATGTGGTTGAGCGCAGTGACCCTTCCGTGCACGTGTGCGCCGGGTCCGTGGGGTGCGGCGTCGAGGGATTCCGGTCCACGCATCGGCAGGCAGTGCGCACGCAGGAACTTGCGGCAGTGGCCAAGCCGGCCCCCCAGTTCACAAACTTCTCCCGTGTCGGTCCTCTCGCCTTGATGGCTACGAACGTCGGCGACATGCGTGCTTGGGTGTGGGGCGTCCTGGGTCCGTTGGCCGTCGATGACGAACACAGCGCACGGCTTCGGGAGACCGTACAGATATTCCTGGGCACCGGCTGCAGTTACACCGCCACCGCCAGCGCTCAAATTCTCCACAAGAACACCGTGCAGTACCGCATTCGGAAAGCCGAAGAAATGCTGGGATACAGCGTCCAGCAAGAGCACGCCGATCTGGAAGTCGCACTGCTCGCCGTTGAGTACCTCGGCTCGACGCTCCTTCGCGTCAGCCCCGCATGAAATGCATCGGTAATGGGCTCGTGCCCTACAACATGGCTGTCTGGGGCTGTGTGGGGACTACCAGGACGGTGGTGGTGTCCGCGGTCAGGGCCGCCTTGAACTCCCGCTCCAGATCCTCGGTGGTCTCCACGTCGACCGCACGGCATCCGAAGCCGCGGGCTACGGCGGCGATGTCGATCCCGGGCAGGTCGAGTCCCGGAACGCCTGGCGTTTCCTCGAGTACCGCGAACGACTTGAGGATGGAGTACTCCTGGTTACGCATGACCACATACACGATCGGGAGGTTGTGCTGGGCCGCCGTCCAGATGGCCTGTACGGAGTACTGGAAGGAACCGTCGCCGATCAGGCCGACCACCGGCCGTTCGACGCCCCTGTCCCGGTCGCCCAGCGCGACCCCCACCGCGGCCGGGGTGCCCCATCCGATGCCCCCACTTGCCGTGGCGAAGAACGATCCGGACCTGACCGTGGGAAGCCACTCGACCTGTTGCGCCATCGTGGAGGTCGATTCGTTGACGATGGCCGCGTCGGGCGGCCGCACCCTGCTCAGGGCGGCATAGACCTCCGGTGGGGTGAGTGGGCTGTTCGGCACCTGCGGCAGCTCACGGGGCCGCGCCATCGGCTCGGGCATGGTGCGTGCGGATCCCTCCGTGACCGTGTCCAGGAGCAGCTCGATCGCCGTCGCGGGATCGCCCAGGAGGCTGTCGCCCACACGAGCCGCCGCGGCAACCCCCGGATCGCTGGTGATCTGCAGGAGCTCCGTACCTTCGGGAAGGTAGTCGCCGGGCACGTAGGGGTAGTACCGGAACACCTCCGCGCCGACCACGACCACCAGGTCGTGTCCCGCCAGCCGGTCGCCGACGGTCTTCACCGACATCCCGAGCGGGCCGCCGAAGAGCGGGTGGTCCTCCGGGAAGGAGGCCCGGTCCAGCAGCGGGGCACCGTAGACGGAAGCGCGCAGCTTCTCCGCCAGTGCGACGGCCGCGTCCCAGCCGCCGCTGCGGTCGACCTCCGGCCCAAAGACCAGTGCGGGACGTCGGCTGGCGGAGATGCGATCGGCGAACAGCCGCAGGCGCTGCGCGTCGGGGGCGACGCGGTCGGTGACGGTCCGGATCCGGGTGAAGCCGGACAGCGGCCGCTTCCAGTCGTCCATGGCGATCGACAGGTACACCGGTCCCGCCGGCGGCTGCAGCGCCTCCGCGTAGGCCCGCATGAAGGCCTCGGGGACGTCTTCGGCGCGGGCCGGCTCATAGGACCACTTCACCCACGGCTTCGGCAGCGTGGTGGACTCCCGGTTGCCGAGATACGGCTCACCGATCACCAGTTCACGGTGCTGCTGTCCCGAGGTGATGATCAGGGGAGTGTTTCCGTGGTAGGCCGCCACCAGGTTGCCCACGGCGTTTCCCAGTCCGGCCGATGAGTGCACGTTGACCAGTGCGGGTCGGCGGGTTACCTGGGCGTAGGCGTCGGCCATCGCCACGACGGACGCCTCCTGCAGCGCCAGGACGTAGGTGAAGTCCTCTGGAAAATCCTGCAGGAATGGCTGTTCGGTGGAGCCGGGATTGCCGAAGACCGTGGTGAGGTTGAGGGTCCGCAGCAGATCGTAGGTCACGCTGCGGACGGTGGGTTGCTCGGTCATCGTTGGTCGCCCTCTCTTGCGGCGCGGAGGTGGCTGTGCCCGAGCGGCGGCCCTGGGCGGGGCTCAGGCACCGGCCGGGCGGGGCTGGTTCAGGTGCCCTGCCAGTGCGGTTGGCGCTTTTCCGCGAAGGCGTGGGCGCCCTCCTGTGCGTCGTGGGACGCCAGAACCGGTGCGACGATCCGGTCCTGCTCGACGAAGGCGTCCTGGTCGCTGAACGCGTGCCGCTCGTTGACGACGCGTTTGATCGCTGCCACGGCCAGGGGCGCGTTACGCGCGATGCTGGTGGCCAGTTCCAGGGCCCGTTCCAGGGCCTGGCCCGGTTCTGTGAGGTAGTTGACCAGGCCCAATCGCTCGGCGCGCTCGGCGGGCAGTGGCTCGCCGGTGAGCAGAAGCTCCAGGGCGATGTTGCGCGGGATGCGCTCGGGCAGGCGCACCATGCCTCCTTCGGGCGGCACGATGCCGTAGTGGACCTCGGTCTGGCCGAAGGTGGCGTTCCGGGCGGCCACGATCATGTCGCAGGCGAGGGCCATCTCGGTTCCGCCGCCCAGCGCATAGCCCTCGACGGCGGCGATGAGCGGGGTCTTGATCTGGGCGCGGGTGATCCCCGCGAAGCCCCGTCCTTCGACGATGGGCTTGTCCCCGGCCGCGAAGGCCTTGAGGTCCATGCCGGCGCTGAAGACGCCGCCGGCACCGGTGAGGATGCCGACCAGGAGGTCGTCGCGGGCCTCGAGGCGGTCGACGGCGGCGGCCAGGGCTCGGGCGGTGGCCCCGTCGATGGCGTTGCGGGCCTGCGGCCGGTCGATCGTGATCACGAAGATGCCGTCGCGCTCCTCGGTCCGTACAGTCGGCGTATCTGAAGCCGTGGTCATGATGGTGGTTCCCTTCTTCCCTGGCGCGGCTGAGCCGTCGCTTCAGCCGATGGCTTCGGCCTTGCGCAGCTCCTCGATTCCGGCGGCGTCGAAGCCGAGGTCGCGGAGCACGGACTCGGTGTGTTCGCCCAGGTCGGGAGCCGGGCCCGGACGGACCTTCGGTTCCTGGACCAGTTGGACGGGGCTGTCGATGGTCAGGTGCGGGTCGTCGCTGCCGTCGTCGATCGACACGAACACCCGGTTGGCGAGCAGCTGGGGATCCTGGGAACACTCTGCGAGCGTCTGGACGACTCCGTACGTGAGGCCCGCGGTGTCGAGCACCTCGCGCCACTCGGCCAGGGGACGGGTCGCGAACGTCTTGTCCAGCAGGGCGACGATCTCGCCGGCGTGGGCGCGGCGGCTCGGGGTGTCGGCGTAGCGCGGGTTCTGTGCTGCCTCGGGATGACCGATGGCCTTGAGGAAGGGCGGGACCTGCTTGTCCTCGTTGGCGAAGCCGAGGACGATCCAGCGGTCGTCCGCCGTCCGGTACATGTTCACGAGTGCGTTGGGCGGGTCGGACCGGTCGATGGGGCGAGGGGGCTTCGCCCCGACCAGTACAGCCTGCAACCACATGCTCGCCGCCCAGGCGCCTTCGGCGAGCAGCGAGGCCGTGACGCGTGCGCCCTGGCCGGTCTTCTCCCGCCGGTACAGCGCGGTCATGATCCCGGCGAACAGGGTGATCGCCGTGGAGTGATCGCCCGATCCGAACGCGTTCGTGGCCGGCGGCACGTCCCTTTGGCGTGTGAGGTCCATCAGGCCGCTGCGCGCCCAGTACGCCGTCACGTCGAAGCCGGGCAGATGCGCATCCGGACCTTCCTCGCCGAAGCCGGTGACATCGGCGTAGATCAGCCGGGGATTCAGGGGGGCCAGAGCGTCGTATTCCAGGCCCAGCTTCTCGCGTGTATGCGGCGGGAAGTTGGTCACCAGCACATCGGCCCACCGCACCAGGCTCTCGAGCACGGGCCGGGCGCCGGGCGACTTGAGGTTGAGCGCAATGCTGCGCTTGTTGCGGTTGTCCAGCTGCCAGGGGTAGTTGACCCCTTCGACATGGGGGTTGGGAGGGATGCGGCTGAGCGAACGGTATGCGTCGCCCACGTGCGGTGGTTCCACCTTGACGACGTCCGCACCGAAGTCACCGAGGACGGTGGCCGCGGCGGGCCCGGCGATGAAGCTCGCGAGATCGACGACGTGCAGTCCCTCCAGGAGGGGTGGGTTGCTCATGACTGTTCCTTGTCCTCAGTGGGGTCGCGCGCGGCGCCCGAGGGTGACCCGCTGTTACGGGGCGCCGCGATACGCGCCGGGGTCAGTGGCTGCTCGGCGCCATCGGCACGAAGGCGCTGTAGCCAGTGATGTCACGGCCGACGATGAGCGCCTGAACGGTGTCGGTGCCCTCGTACGTGTCGATCGCCTCGATGTCGCAGAGGTGCCGGGCGACGTGGTAGTCGAGCAGGATCCCGTTGCCGCCGAGCATGTCGCGAGCATCGGCGAGGATGGCCCGCGCGCGTTCGGTGTAGTGCATCTTGGCCAGCGCGACCCGCGGCATCGAGTACTCGCCCTCGTCCAGGAGCTGGCTGAGCCGGTACTGCATGCACAGCATGTCGGTGATGTCCGCCAGCATCCGGGAGAGCCGGTACTGGATGAGCTGGAAGGCGGCCAGCGGCATCCCGAACTGCTTGCGCTGCTTGGCGTAGGCCAGAGCCGTCTCGTAGCCCGCGATGGCGGCGCCGACCGATTCCCAGGCGACGCAGAAGCGCGAGGCCAGCAGGACCTTCTCGGTATCGCGGAAGGTGTGCACGTTCGCCAGCCGGTTCTCGGCGGACACCCGGACGTCGGTGAGGGAGATCTGCGCGTTCTGGACACAGCGCAGAGCCATCTTGCCCTTGATGACCTGGGCGTCGAACCCGGGTGTGCCCTTCTCGACCACGTAGCCGCCCACATGCCCGTCTTCCCCGCGGGCCCAGACGATCACGTAGTCGGCGAAGGTCGCGTTGCCGATCCACCTCTTGTAGCCGTTGAGGACGTAGGAATCACCGTCCCGGCGCGCGGTCGCCTCCAGCTTGACCACGTCCGTGCCGTGCGCGGGCTCCGTCAGGCCAAAGGCGCCGATCTTCTCCAGACGTGCCATCGGCGGCAAGAAGCGCTGCTTCTGCTCCTCGGAGCCCAGCAGTGCGATCGACATCATGGCCAGGGCCGAGTGGACCCCCGCGAACGTCGACATGCTCAGATCACCCCGGGCCAGCTCGAGAATCACCAGGCCGGCCGTCACATTGCTCATCCCCGGGCAGCCGTAACCGGAAATCTGAAAGCCCGCGATGTCCAGCTGCCCCAGCTTGGGCACCAGCTCGAAGGGGAATTCCGCCCGCTCCCAATACGGGTTGATGATCGGGGTGACCTCCTCGTCCATGAACTCGCGGACCTTCTCGCGAAGGGCCCGCTGCTCGTCGGTGAGCAGGTTGTCCATCAGGTAGTAGTCGGTGTGCTCCGGTCCGCCCAGTACCGGCGGCTCCACCCCGGCGTGTCCGTTACCGCTCGCGAAAGCGCCGTTCGGCACGGTCTGGCCCAGGCCGGCTGCTGTGCCATGTGTCGCGTTCATGTTCCGCTCCTTCCGATCGCAGATCCGATTGCGTCAGTGAGAACGACGCTAGGAGCGAGCAGCGGCACGGCCATCGTGCGCGGAACACCACATTCGGTTTCACCTTGGTGCCCCTGGCCCAATTCGCCCGGTGGTGCCTGCGCGTCAGCCTTGGACCACGGCTCGGGGAGAGCCGCGGCGCCGCCTCGGCTGCCCGAGCTGACCCGAGCCTGCCGGTACCAACCATGACTCGCCAGCGGTCCGGGCCGGCACGACCTGAAGTCGCAAGTGCGGGGAAACCGGCTCCCCAGTGGTCCCCCGAGATGCCCCGGATGGATAAGCGCCACACCCTGGAACGGAGCCACACGAGTCAGGCGGGCCGCCGTTCGCCAAGTCCTCGTGCCAGCCCACACGAATGCACGAGGGGGGAAGAGGTCGGTGGGCGGGCCCGGGCCACATGTACTGACCGCGCGAGAGAAGGGAGAACCGCAACGTCCGTGAGCTCCGGCTCCCTCAGGCCCTACCGTCGCGCCACCGTCGTCAGGTTCAGTGTCATCGAGCTTCTCCCCGCCTTGCGCTTCGAGGCCGATCCACTCGCAGCCGTCGCCGATGTCGCCGATGTCGACGTCGTCCAGGAGCTGACAATTAGTGAACGCGTAGTGAACGCTCGCCCAGACGCGCCACGGACAACGCGAGCAGCGCGCGAGCCGACAACGTGACCGACGCAGTACGGCCGCGCCGTCCTGGCCTCTGGCCACCTGGCCGTGATTCCCCTCGCCCGCAGGCGCCCGATACCCAGGAGCAACGACAGCCATGAACGCGTACAAACCCGTCCATCGCATAGCGATCGTCGGCACTGGCACCATCGGAGCAAGCTGGGCGACGCACTATCTCGCTCGGGGCTTCGACGTCACAGCAACGGACCCTGCCCCCGCCGCGGAGAAGGCTCTCAGGTCGTACGTGGACGCAGCTTGGGATGCGGCAGCCACGCTCGGGGCCGAACCCGGAGCCACACCCGATCGCCTGAGGTTCACCACCGACATGCGACAGGCCGTCGCGGACGCCGATTTCGTGCAGGAGAACGCGCCGGAGCGCCCGGAGCTGAAGGTCAAGCTGTTCGCCGACATCGACGACGCCACGCCACCGGACTCGATCATCGCGTCGAGTTCGTCGGGCATCACGATGAGTGTCATCCAGGCCGAGTGCCAGCGGCCAGAGCGCACTCTCATCGGGCACCCCTTCAACCCGCCGCACATCATCCCGCTGGTCGAAGTCGTCGGCGGCACGAAGACCGCCCCGGAGACGATCCGGGACGCAATGTCCTTCTACGCCGCGATCGGCAAGAAGCCGATTCACCTCAAGAAGGAGCTCCCCGGGCACGTCGCCAACCGTCTCCAGGCCGCGCTGTATCGCGAGGTCGTCCACCTGATCGAGCAGGGTGTGCTCGATGTCGCGGACTCCGACGACGCGGTGTCCTGGGGTCCAGGACTCAGGTGGGGTGTCATGGGACCCAATCTGCTGTGGCATCTCGGCGGCGGCGAGGGCGGCATCCGGCACTTCATGGACACCCTCATGCCTCGGTTGACCGGGATGTGGCAGGACCTGGGCACCCCGGAGCTCACACCCGAACTCAGAGAGAAGATCGTCGACGGCGTCCTGGAAGAGGCGAACGGCCACTCGGTCGACGAACTGGCCACTCAGCGTGACGCGATGCTGCTCAGTCTGCTGGCCGTGCGCGCCGCATCCGGCCCGCACAGCGACACAGCCGGCCGGGCATGAGACAGCACCCGTGGCACTGGGTTCTCACCCGAGAGGAGAGACGGTGACACAACGACAGGAAAGACTGTTCGTGCTGGAACTCAGCGGTGACGGCCGCGTGTTCTGCGTGAACCCCGACGGTTCCGACAAGAAGGTCATCGTCACCGGATGCAGATACCCGGATGGTGTGTCCGTCGATGTCGGGGCAGGTCACATCTACTGGACGAACATGGGGTCTCCGCCGGTGAACGACGGCTCGATCGAGCGCGTCGACCTGGACGGAAGCAATAGGACGACGATCGTTCCCAGCGGCGGAACGCACACGCCGAAGCAGCTGCACTTCGAGGCCGCCGGCCGAAAGCTCTACTGGGGCGATCGCGAAGGAATGCGCGTCATGCGCTGCGACCTCGATGGGTCGAACGTCGAGACGCTCGTACAGACAGGGCAGGGAGACGACGACTGCCGCGACCAGACCAAATGGTGCGTCGGAGTCGCCGTCGACCCTGGTGGCGGGCACCTGTACTGGACACAGAAGGGCCCGAGCGATGCGGGACTGGGGAAGATCCTGCGGGCCGGAATCGACTTGCCCGCCAGCGAAACCCCGGCCGACCGCAGCGACATCGAGGTGCTGCTCCAGGGGCTGCCGGAGCCGATCGACCTGCAGCTCGACCTCGCTGAGCGCATGCTGTACTGGACCGACCGAGGGGACCCGCCGCGAGGCAACTCCGTGAATCGCACCCCATTGGATCCGCCGGACGGGCAGCGAGAGCCCGAGATCCTGTGGACCCACCTGATGGAAGGTATCGGCATCGCTCTCGATCTGGACGGCGGCCGTATGTTCGTGACCGACATGGCCGGGACCGTCTACGCGGCGGATCTCGACGGATCGAACCGGCGGGAGATCCTCATTGCGCAGGGCAACCTCACCGGGATCGCCCATGCCCTGATTCCCGCCGAGGAGCCGTAGGAACGACAGCTGCCGCAATGTGTTCCACCTACTGCTACAGGCTGTATCTGGATCACAGAGGCGCTTGCAGCGGCGAGAGTGGCGGCGTCGGGCTTCCGCTTGCTGCGCTCGTCGTGGGGCTGCCCAGTGGTTGCTTTTGAAGTGGAGGCTCCCAGTGGCCTTGCTGTGTGACGGCGGGGGCATCCCGGCGGACGCCCTCGGTCCACGGCAGTACGGCGCGAGTTCCCCCGTACGGGGCTTCGACTCCACGCGCCGGACACCGGACCGTGCCGTGACCGTCTTCGAGGAGTACCCACAGATCGCGCTGCTCGGCACGGTGAAGGACACTCCGGCGGACTGGCTACGGGCCGGGCAAGCGATGCAGCGGGTGCTCCTTCAGGCCACCCTCGAGTGGCTGGAGCCGATGTTCAACGAGCGCCTGGAGATCGCAGACTCTCGTCATGCCGAACCGATCGGGGCTCGGCTTGTCCCTCAGCGAACAGACGGCGGCCTGGGCGGTGGATTCGATCAGGATCGGCCGAGTTGGAACCGTCGGCCTCTCATGATGTCGTCTCTGTGGCGCCGCTGGGATCGGTGCTGTGGAGACGATGTCACCCCGGCAACCTACGCTTCGGCGATATCCGCAAGGCGGTGGTCTGACGGCCGGAACAAGAGCCTCGGGCGAAGGTGGTCTTCGGTACCCGTTGTGATGGCGTACCGTTGGGTTCACCGACGCGGGGTGGAGCAGCTCGGTAGCTCGCTGGGCTCATAACCCAGAGGTCGCAGGTTCAAATCCTGTCCCCGCTACTGCCGTTCAGGGCCCGGATCCGCTTGGATTCGGGCCCTGACGTGTCTGTGCCACGGAGGGCCGGGCGGCTGTGCCCACGTCAGCCGTCCGACGCCGTGTCCGCGATGTGGTGTCCAGCTGCCACGAGGCCCTCTGAAACTGCTTCCGCGAACGCGGCGATCGCCTCGTTGTGCCGACTCGGTACCCACACCATCGACGTCAGTCATGCCAGGGGCGCGTCCTGTAGCGGTCGCCACACCAGCCCGTCGGCGAGAGGTGTGGCGGGGGCCGAGTTGAGGTGGATGCCGTGGCCCGCGAGTACCAGGTCGTGGACGAAATCCGGACGCGCGTGTCTGGTGGAGCCGGGCAGGAACCCCTCGTCACGGCAGATGGTCAGCATGTGGTCGTACAGGCGCGGTGCCATCGTGCGCGGGAAGATCACAAGCGGAGCTCCGTCGAGGTGCCGCAGCCGGACGGGGCCGCCGGGCGCCGCCGCGGCCTGGTCCGACCGGAGGATCACGCCCAGTTCGCGCCGCGCCACGGGCCCTGACTCCAGACCCACCGTCTCCGGCGGGTGGCGCAGCACGCCCGCGTCCAGCTCGCCCTCGCGTAACCGGGTCAACTGCTCGTCCGTGGTGAGCTCGTGGAGGTCGATCAATACGTCGGGCACGCGGTCGGTGAAACCCGCGGTCAGGTTCCCCAGACCGCCAGACCGCCAGACCGCCGATCACAAGCGGTGTGGTCAGCGGACTGGCAAGTGCGGATCCCAACACCGCGACAACCATGGTCGGTTGGTCGCCGGAGCCTTTGGCCGTCCACACAGTGACATCGGCTGCCACCGGCATCAGCACCATCGCCGTGACGATGCCGCTGCCGTGGTCGGAATCCGGCGCCTTGAGACGTCGGTCAGCCAGCTGCTCATCGGCTTCCACAGCCCGGCCCAGAACATTGCCGATGTGCGTGGTGGCCGTGAGCCCGTCGTCCTTGTTGTATCCCTCCTCCCAGGGCATGGTGGGAGCTATCTGGCTGAGGCGGTCGTATTCCTTCTTCAGGTTCTGCCGGTCGGTGGCCAGCGAAATCGCCGAGTCAGTCTGGACTCCGGTCTCCGACGGCGTTGGCCTGCGCCGGTCATCGCTAGTCTCGATATCGGTCTCGCTCTGAAGCAGGCCCTTCCGGCAACCGGCCACGTCGCTCCTGTCCTGGTCAGCGGCCTGATCCAGCACCGAGGCATCACCAGGAACTGCCGGTCCTGCTTGCCCCGGCGACCAGGACGGTGCCGACCAAGCCGGGGCGCCCGGCGGCGACGATCGTGCCAGCACCGGCGAGGCCCTCTGCGACGACGGCGGGTCCAAGGGGGCGAAGGTCATCGACTCGATCGAGATCGGCGAGCATCGCGGCGGCGGCCTCCCGTTCCCAAGCACTGCGGGCTCGTTCCTCACGGAGCTCCCCGCCCAGCGAGCCTGCCGCGATCTCCCCACTCCCGCCGCTTATGAGAGTCGCCTTGGGTGACTCAGAGAGCTGTCAGCGCCTCGATGAACGATTCCGATCCAATCGAGGTCTGCCAGTCGTCCGTCAGGGGGAAGCAGGATCGCTATCAGGTCTGCCTCAGTTGGCGCGCCTCAAACCATCGATACCTTGCCTGCGCAGTCGGCAGGCGGGCCACGGTCATGCGGCGGCCCCACGGAGTACCGCACGAGAGCGGAAACGGAATGGCAATCCCACGTATCAGGACGGCCGCACGCCTTGGCCTCTGCGCCGCCATGGCGACCGTCTGGCAATTGGTGCCGCTGTCGGCCCAAGCGAAGCCGTCGCACGAGCTGGTGGTCCCCAAGAGCTACCCCACAATTCAGGCCGCAGTCGATGCCGCCCAGCCCGGGGACCGGATCAAAGTCAGGCCGGGCGTGTACCGGGAGCAGGTGGTGATCGGCAAGAATGTGTCGATCACCGGCTCGGGCGCCCGGAAGACGACGATCCTGGCTCCGCAGACCCTGGTCGCAGGCGAGGACGGCGGTACCTCGATCGTCGAGATCCACAACGGCGCGTCCGTCGCGCTGTCGCAGCTCGCTGTCAGCGGGCCGGGCTCGGGGACGTGTGAGAGCGGCGCACTGGGCTCCGGTATCCGAGTACTGGGAGATGCCCGGCTCGACCTCGGTCACGCCCGCGTCACCCACATCACCGACACACCCGCGGCGCCCTGCTCCCACAGCGCGGTCGCCGTCTTCGTCGGCGACCTCCCAACCGGAACGGGTTCGGTGACGATCCACGACACCAAGATCTCGGACTACCAGGGCTCGGGCGTCACCGTCCTCAACGAGGGGTCGAGCGCCACGATCGTCGACAGTGCCGTCACTGGGCACCCGCGCCTGTCGACCGACGGGATCGGGTTCGTCGCGGGCGCGGTCGGGCGCGTCACCCGGAGCACCGTCAGCGACAACGACTGCCGGGAACCGGATCCGCTCTGCGGCCCGGACTTCTTCGGCGAGACCCAGCATGTGGGCATCTTGGCCGGTTCAGCGGGCACGGTGGTGAAGGGCAACCGGCTCGCGGGCAACCACATCGGGATCTACGCCGTCGGTGGATCAGACAGCATCGGGCACAACGACATCACGCGGAGCTCATACTTCGGCATGGCCTTGCAGGATGGTTCGTTCACGGTCCGCAAGGACCGGATCGAAGGTGGTGTCGCGGTAGTCGCCGCTTCGGCCGACACGAAGGCGTTGCTCGACGGGGTGCGCATCAAGCGGACATCCGGGGCGCAGGTACGGATCTTCGAGTGCTGCGGCTTCACCGCCACCGTGACGAAGGGCCGGTGAGGTAGCGAACCCTGATGCCGATGCTGCTGACGCCACCGCTCGTCCTGCTTGGGCGGCCTGGCCGAAGCCCTCGGCGGTCGGGTTCTCGTCTCGGAGCGCGGTGAAGTCCATGTCCAGCTTGGCGTCGTACGCCTCGGGCTGGACGCCGAGCCCATCCAGAACCGCTACTCGTGAAGGGGGCCAGGGCGCCGAAGACCGCGTAGACCAGTGGGCCGGACAGCCCACCGAGCCCGTCGGTGATCGTGTTCATGTGTGGTCGTCCGGGTCATGGGAGGGGTGCGGCGCCGACTCCGGTGCCGACGGCGTCCCTGAGTTCGTACAGGCCGGCGCCGGTCAGGTCGGGGATGCCCAGGAAGAAGGAGAGGCGCGTCGCGGCGACCCCGAGGACGACACCACCTTCAAGGACGCCATGCTGGTGGGCTGTTCGCAGAGGCTGGCGCTGCTCTTCCCCGGCTTCTCCCGCTCGGGGGCGACCATGTCCACCGCTCTCATCCTCGACCTGGACCGGCGCGGTGCGCTGACTCTGTCGGCCGGAGTCGGAGCGCATCCGCCGGTGCGGCGCGGTCGGGGGCGCCTACTGGGCGGAGTCCTCGCGGTGTACGGGGACGAGCAGCGTGAAGGTCGTGGGGCGCCTGCTCGACACGACCATTCGGCCGCCCAGGGAAACGGCCAGATCGCGGGCGAGGGCGAGGCCGATCCCTGTGCCAGCGTTGTCGGAACCTGTGTGTCCGCGGTCGAAGAGGAGGGCCGGCTCGACGCCCAGGGTGCCCTCGTCGGACACGTCGAAGGCAAGGGCGTCATCGAGATCTCGGACGGCGACGCGGACGCTGCCGTGGCCGTGCGTGCGCGCGTTGTCCAGGAGGACGCCGAAGATCTCCGCGACGGGCCCGCCTGGGACGCGCACGTCGGCGGGAGCGTCCTGGACGGCGAATTCCAGACGTCTTCCGTCCTGGGCGAAGAGGCCGTGCCATCGCTGTTCGGTCTCCTGCAGAAGCTGGGTGACCAGTCGGTCAGGCACCGCCCGGCGCGCCGGTTCGGGCGAGCCCGCCAGGCGGAGTACCTCCTCGACCGTGTGATGCAGCCGCCGTGTCGACGTCAGCGCCTCCTCCAGGACGCGACGCAGCTGGGCGTCGTTCTGTTCGAGGCCCGATTCCAGGGTGAGCTGGAGGCCGGTCAGCGGGGTGCGCAGCTGGTGCGATGCGTTGGTGGTGAAGTCCCGTTCGTGACGCAGGAGTTCCGAGAGGCTGTGCAGCATGTCGTTGTGCGTCCGGGCGACCTGGTCGATCTCGGGGATGGTGCTGGGGGCCGCGCGGGCCGTCAGATCGCCTTCGATGACCGCGCGGCTGTGCCGGGACAGATCTTCGAGTGGCGCGGCGAGCGCCCGTGCCTGACGGCGGGCGACGAGGACGGCGACGGTGAGGGCGAGTACGGCCACGCCGAGCAGGGCTGCCCAGCCGAGCAGCACGCGGTTGCGGACGGCCGACACGGCTGAGGAGGCTCGGACGACGCCGATGACTTTCTCGTCGTGCGGGACGGGTACGGCGACGACGAGGTCACCGCCGGTCTGTGTCCGCGCGACCAGCCCGCGAAGCGCCCGCCGGACCGCCACGTCGCCGTTGGAGGGTCCGTTGCCCGCGTGCAGGGTCAGCTGCGGGTCGTACAGGCCGAGGCTTTCGCCGGTCGCGGGTGGCGGCAGCTCCGCCGGGTCACCGCTGCGGTAGTCCGGGTTCACGTGGACGGCGGCGGCCAGGGCTGCCCGCTCGAGGGTGTCTCGCTGGTCGGCGTACAGGGAGGACCGGATGGCGAGGGCAAGCGGGACGGCGAGGAGGACCAGCGCGACCAGCACCGCAGTGACGGCCACCCGCACGACACGCTGTCTCATGCCCTCATCATGCGGGCCATCCGCCAGGTTGCACGTAGCCCGCCACGCGCTTTTGCCGTCGTCTAACCCTCGCCGAGCCAGGCGTTAACCGGCCGGTTCCTAGCGTCGGTGGCATGACCGTCCGGTCACCTCAGCAGAGTAATCAGGAGGGCAGTGGCCATGGCACGCGTACAGACCATCGGTGTTGTCGGGCTCGTACTCACCGCGGCGCTGACCGCAGGGTGTTCCGGCGCAGGCGGGGCCACGGGAGCGGGCTCGAGCTCCGGGGGTTCCGCCGCACACAGCGGCGGCACCACTCCGGTCCCCACCGAGTCGAACCCTCCCGGTGACATCCCCGACAACCAGGCCTACGTCACCTACAAGCCGCTCGGCGGTGGCTTCACGGTGAAGGTGCCGGAAGGGTGGGCGCGCACCGACAAGGGCGGCACCACGACCTTCACGGACAAGCTGAACCAGGTCCAGATCTCCGCCGCGACCACCTCGTCAGCGCCCACGGCTACCTCTGTCACATCCAAAGTCGTCCCCCAACTGCGCCGCCAGGTGAATAAGTTCGCCGATCCGAAGGTGTCGCAGGCGGCACGGAAGGCGGGACCCGTCGTCCTGCTGAAGTACCGGGGTGACTCCGCTGCGGACCCGGTCACCGGCAAGGTCGTGCGGGACGCGTTCGAGCGGTACGCGTTCTATCAGCACGGCCGAGAGGTGGACCTCACCCTGTCCGGGCCGGTCAACGCCGACAACGTAGACCCCTGGCGCATCGTCAGCGACTCCTTCGCGTGGAAGTGAGGCGCGGGATGCTGAGCGCTCCGCAGAGTCCCGTCAGTGCCGCACGCGAATCCGCGTCGCAGGCCACGGCGGCCGAAAGCGCCCTCTCCGCACGGGAGCTGTACCGCTTCTTCCGGTCGGGGGAGGAGGAGACACTCGCGCTGCGCGGTGTGTCCCTGAGAGTGGGGCGCGGCGAGACAGTCGCCGTCGTCGGTCCGTCCGGGGCGGGCAAGTCCACGCTGCTGTCCTGCCTGGCCGGTCTCGACGAGCCCTCGGGGGGTGAGGTGCGGGTCGGAGGTGTTCGCATCAGCCACCGGCCTGAGACCGAGCGCGCCCGGCTGCGGGCCCGCCACATCGGTGTGCTCCTGCAGACCAGCAATCTCGTCGCGCATCTCAGCGTGCGCGACAACGTGCGCCTCGCGCACAGTGCGGTGCGCGGTCACCCGGCTGTACCCGCACAGGACTTGCTCGAGCAGCTCGGGCTGGCGCAGCGTGTCCACGCGCTGCCCCGCCAGCTCTCCGGCGGTGAGCTGGCGCGGGCGGGGCTGGCCGTCGCGCTCGCCAACTCACCCGGCGTTCTGCTCGCCGACGAACCCACCGGCGAGCTCGACGGCGACACCGAACGCGTGATCCTCCAGATGCTGCGCGACCGTGCCGCTGCGGGTTGCGCGGTACTGATCGTCACGCACAGCGCGGAAGCGGTCCGGGTCGCCGACCGGGTGATCGCCCTGGACGACGGAAAGGCCAGCGATGTCTGAGCATGAGGACAGGGCGCCCTCGAGCGAACCCGCAACGACTCGGGGCGAACCCGGAACGCCCGCCCGCGCGTCCGTGAGCACCCGCCAACAGCCTGTGCCGCCGCACCGCGAGACCGCGCGGGCCTCGGCCGAGCGCGCGGTGTCACCCGGCGACCTCTCGGCGGCCGCTGCACGGCTCACCAGGGCCCAAGAAGCGTCTGATTCGTCCTCCATCGGGCCCTGCACACCTCATGACGAGCCCGTCTCGCAGTCAGGGGAGCCTTCCGCGACGCCGGGCGATGTCCTGGTCGCCTGCGAGGACGCCGCCCTCACCTTCGGCCGCGGTGCGGGCGCAGTGGTAGCCGTCCACGGCGCGAGTCTGCAGGTGCGGGCCGGGGACAGGCTCGCGGTCGTCGGGCCCTCTGGGTCGGGCAAGTCCTCGCTGCTGCACCTGCTGGCCGGGCTGGAGCAGCCCACCAGCGGCATCGTCGTGTGGCCCGCTCTCGGTGGCCCGCGCGACATCGGGCTCGTCTTCCAGGGAGACAGCCTGATCCCCGCCCTGGACGTCGCCGAAAACACTGCGCTGCCACTCGTCCTCGCCGGGATGCCGGACGCCCGAGCGCGGGAAGCGGCCGAAGCCGCGCTCGCCCTCGTACACGCGGCCGACCTGGCCGACCGGCTACCAGAGGAGATCTCCGGCGGCCAAGCACAGCGTGCCGCGGCCGCCCGGGTGATCGCCCAGGCTCCCCGGTTGATCCTTGCCGACGAGCCCACCGGCCGGCTCGACCACACCACCGGCGGCCTCGTCCTGGACGCCCTGCTCGCGGCGGCCGACCGCACCGGCGCGGCCCTCGTGGTCACCACGCACGACCCGGTCGTCGCCGCTCGTCTCGACATCCGGCTGACCATGTGTGACGGCCGTCTGTCCAACACCACGGCGAGCGCCACGGCCCCGAAGGAAGCGTCATGAACACTGCATGGGCGGGCGGCCTGGCCCGACACCGCACCGGGCGGCTCCTCGCGGCCCTCGCTGGAATCGCGCTGGCCGTCGCGCTCATCGCATCGCTCGGATCCTTCCTCACCGCGTCGAAGGCGACCATGACGCAGCGCGCCGTGCGGTCGGTCGCCGTCGACTGGCAGGTCGAGGTCCAACAGGGCACCGACCCGAACACACTGCTCTCGCTGGTGCGCAAGACGCCCGGCGTCCAGTCGGCACTCCCGGTCGGATTCGCCCACAGCAGCTCGTACACCGCTCGAGCACAGGGCACCGTGCAGACGACCGGGCCCGGCGTGGTCCTCGGCCTGCCAGACGGCTACCAAAAGCTGTTCCCAGGCGAGATCCGGTCGCTGACGGGAAGCACCAGCGGCGTGCTGCTGGCTCAGCAGACCGCGTCCAACCTGCATGTCGCCCCCGGCGACACGATCAGCGTCCAACTCCCTGGGACAGGCGCGCACCAGGTCCGCGTTGCCGGAGTCGTCGACCTCCCGCAGGCCGACTCCCTGTTCCAAAAGGTGGGAGCCCCCAGCCAGACCCAGCCCACCGCGCCACCGGACAACGTGCTGCTGGTCCCCACCGCAACCTTCTCCTCCCTGACCGCACACGCGTCAGGTGCCGCCGTCACCACCCAGATCCACGCAGCACGTGACGCCAAGCTGCCCACCGACCCTGCCTCCGCGTTCGACAGCGTGACCCGCGCCGCCCACAACCTGGAGGCCCGCGCCTCAGGCCAAGCCGTCGTGGGGAACAACCTCGGCGCCGCCCTCGACTCCGCACGCCAGGACGCGCTGTACGCCCAGATCCTCTTCCTCTTCCTAGGCGTCCCGGGCGCGGTGCTAGCCGGCGCGCTCACCGCCGCGGTGGCCGCCGCGGGCGGGGAGCGGCGAGGCCGCGAACAGGGCCTGCTGAGGCTGCGCGGGCTGCGGCCCCGGCGGATCGCCTCCTTGTCCGGCCTGGAAGCCGCGATGGTAGGCGTCACCGGCGGCGCCGTGGGGCTCGTTGCCGCCGCGCTGACGGGCCGGATCGCCTTCGGATCGGCCTCCTTCGGGACGAGTACCGGCCAGTGGATCGCCTGGTACGTCCTTGCCTTCGCACTCGGTGCCGCGGTGGCCACGGCCGCGGTCCTCATCCCCGCGCTGCGCGATCTGCGCACCGTCACCGTTGCCGACACGCACCGCACCGAGCGTCGCACGGGCTTCCCGTGGGTCCTGCGTTATGGGCTCGACTTCGTGCTGCTGATCGGCTCCTGGCTCATATTCCGGGCCTCGTCCGGCAACCAGTACGCGCTGGTCCTTGCCCCGGAGGGCGTGCCGAGCATCTCCGTGTCCTACTGGGCCTTCCTCGGCCCTGCTCTGCTGTGGATCGGCTCTGCGCTACTGCTGTGGCGGCTCACGCTGCTGGCTCTCACACACGCACGCCCGATCCTGACCCGGCTGTCGCGGCCGCTGGCGTCCAGCCTGGCCGGGACGACGGCCGCGGTGCTCTCCCGGCGCCGGCGCCCGCTGGCGCGTTCGGTGGTGCTGCTCGCCCTCGCGGTGTCGTTCGCGGTGTCGACGGCAACCTTCAACGCGACGTACCAGCAGCAGGCCGAGGTCGACGCCCGGCTCACCAACGGAGCCGACGTCACAGTCACCGAGCCGCCCGGGGCTCAGACGCCGGCAAGCGCCGGAAGCGCCTTGCGGGTCTCCGGAGTCCGTCATGTCGAGCCCATCCAGCACCGGTTCGCATACGTGGGCTCCGACCTCCAGGACCTCTACGGTGTGCGCCCGGCCACGGTCGCCTCGGCCACTTCGCTGCAGGACGCGTACTTCTCCGGAGGCAGCGCTGCCACACTCATGAAACGGCTGGCTCACCAGCCCGACGGACTGCTGGTGAGCGCGGAGACCGTCCACGACTTCCAGCTCACACCCGGCGACACGGTCAACCTGCGGATCCAGGACGCACACACCAAGGCACTGCGCACGGTGCCGTTCCACTACGTGGGTGTCGCCAAGGAGTTCCCGACCGCGCCCAAAGACAGCTTCTTCGTCGCCAACGCCGCCTATGTAGCCAAGGCAACCGGCAGCGACGCGGTCGGCGCGTTCTTGCTGGACACCGCAGGCACTCATCAGAAGCAGATCGCGGAGCGGCTGCGCCATCAGCTGGGCACCAGTGCCACGGTCACCGACCTCACACAGACCCGCGGCACCGTGGGAACCAGCCTGACCTCCGTGGACCTGGCCGGGCTCACCCGGATCGAGCTGGCCTTCGCGGTACTCCTCGCGGCCGGAGCGGGCGGACTCGTCCTCGCGCTCGGGCTCGCGGAACGACGGCGCACCTTCGCCATCGCCAGCGTGCTGGGTGCCACACCACGTCAGCTGCGCGGCATGGTCCTCACGGAGGCTCTCCTGCTGACCGCGGGCGGCCTCGCCGGTGGCGCGCTGATCGGTTGGGCGCTGTCGGAGATGCTGGTCAAGGTCCTGACCGGGGTGTTTGATCCGCCACCGGCAGCCCTCTCGGTGCCCGGCAGCTATCTGGTGTTGACCGCGCTCGCGGCGACGCTCGCCATCTTGGCCGCAGCCCTGAACGGGGTACGCCGGGCCGCCCGACCCGCCGTCGAGGAACTCCGGGATCTGTGAACACCCGCTCCCGCTCTACGCTGCCCCTCATGCGCACGCCCGCACCTGCCCCCGCCCGGTTCCGGATCCTTGTCGTCGAAGACGACGACACCATCGGCCGTCACCTGGAATCCGGACTGCGCAGCAACGGCTACGCGCCGGCGTGGAGCCGGACCGGAGCGGGCGCGCTCACCGAGGCCGCGCAGTCCCGGTACGACGTGCTGCTCCTGGATCTCGGTCTGCCCGACATGGACGGACTCGACGTCGCCCGCCAATTGCGAGCCCGCTTTCCCGACCTGCTGATTCTCATCCTCACCGCCCGCACCGACGACATCGACGTCATCGCGGGGCTCGACGCCGGAGCGGACGACTACCTGGTCAAACCCTTCAGCCTGACCGTGCTGCTGGCCAGACTGCGAGCCCATCTGCGACGCCGGACCATCGCGGCACCTCCCCAGGAGCCGCTCCGGGCCGGCGATGTCGTCATCGACGTCACCGCGCGCCGGTGCACCCTGCACGATCAGGAAATCGAGCTGCGCCCCAAGGAGTTCGAGCTGCTCGCCGTGCTCGCCCGGCACGCAGGCGAGGCCGTGTCCCGCGAGACGCTGATGGCCGAGGTGTGGGACGAGAACTGGTTCGGCTCGACGAAGACACTCGACGTCACCATGGCGGGGCTCCGACGACGTCTGACCGACGTGATGGTGCGGCCGCACGGAGTATCACCCCCGTACCGGATGCCGCGCATCACCACCTTGCGAGGGCACGGGTACCGGCTCGAACTCTGACCACAGCTGTCCGTAGACGTCGATCAAGCTCACAACCGGCCTCCTGCGAGCGGGAATTGAGGCATCCATGGGGCCGTCGGGGACAGCTGCGATATCGCCCTCGCGGAAAATCTCTGGATGCTGATCAAGACCGAATGCGTCCGCGGCCGGATCTTCGCCACACATGCCGAGGCGAACCTCGCCCTCTTCACGTACATCGACGGCTTCTACAACAGCCGGCGCGTCCAGCAACGACTCGGCTACCTGAGCCCCATCGAGTTCGAGGAGAAGTACTACGCCGGGCAGGCGACGACCGAACCAGATGAGCTCCGCTCTGGCCTGCGTCGACAGCTCGTCGAGTCGGCGGAGCAGGGCGATGTTCGTCCGTGGTGAGGTGAGAGGGGTGCGCAGCTCGTGCCTGGCGCGGGCCGGACTGCCCAGCATGTCGTCGGAAGCGCGCCCGCGCCGTCTCGCTTCGTCCGGGCCGCAGACTGGCACGGCCAGTTCGAGCCGCGATGATCCGTCTTGCGAGCCACCAGCTGACCGGGGCTGTGGCCGGCAGGACCGTGAGCGTGAGCACGGTCGTGCAGCGTTGCCGACAACGGGACCGACGCTTCTCACTCAGCTCTCACTGTCACCACGGCGTCGGCTTACCTCCGTTCGTCAGCGTAGTGACGGCCGCCGCGCCCGCGTGGCCCCGAGCAGTACGTCTGGGTGAGCCGCATGCCATAGACGCTGCCCCGAAGGGAGACATGACCAGGCTGACGTCCATCACACGTGACTGTGACGAGTCCGACGACGCCCTGAGCGACCTGACGGATTCACTGCCAGAGAATGAGGATGAGGGTCCGGACGGGGACACGGACGACGACGCTGAGACGTCCCTCGTCGAGACGCTGCGAGCCTACTTCGAGTAGGCATGGCGACGAGCGCGGTGGTAACGAGCACGATGCAGTCGAGGAGAAGAGCACACCTCGCGTATGAGTACAGCGGACCACCGCCACGCACCGCCCGCCCGCATCGCCCGGCGCCTCCACCACTATCTCGACCCACCGGACTATGTCTCTCCGGTCGGCTGCCGCCTGCGTGCGGTGGACGGGCTTCGACTGGTCGCCGCTTTGCTGGTGGTCGCATACCACTTCGTCGCCTCCGGCGCCGGGAGCACACGGGGCGCCTGGGAGACGCCCACCACCAAGGTGTTCCCGGCAGCGCACCACCTCGCGCAGTACGGGTACCTCGGCGTCGAGATCTTCTTCGCCGTCAGCGGGTTCGCGATCTGCTTGTCGGGGTGGGGGCGTACCATGCGCCAGTTCACTGCCTCTCGTATCTCGCGCCTTTATCCGGCGTACTGGCTGGGCGTGCTGGTCACCACGGCCGTGCTCACCGTGTGCCCCACCGTCAACAAGCCGAAGTCGCACCGGGCTGTTCTGGTCAACCTGACCATGTTCGAAAGACCTCTGGGAGTTTCCGAGGTCAGCGGCGTGTACTGGACGCTGTGGTCGGAGATGCGGTTCTACCTGCTGTTCGCAGTGGTGCTCTTCTTCGGCGCGACGTACCGGCGGGTGCTGTTGTTCTGCCTGGCGTGGACGCTGGTGTCGATCCCGGCAGAGCTCTCTGGCTCCGCGTTGTGGGACGCGGTCTTCGAGCCGTCGTACAGCCAGCCGTTCATCATGGGCGTCTGCCTGTATCTCATCCATCGCTTCGGTTCGCGTGCCGAGACGTGGGCAGTCTTCGGCTTCTCCTGGCTGGTCGAGGTCCACGAGCTGGCCCGCCGCTCCACGTGGGCCTCCAACGCCCTGGGCTGGCACGTCTCCTGGCTCGGCTCGGTCGCGGTCTTCACCGTGCTGTTGACGCTGCTCGTGCTCTCGGTCATCGGCCCGCTCGCCCGTCTCGATGTGCGCTGGCTCAGCACGGCGGGTGCCATGACGTACCCGCTGTACGTGCTCCACGACGAGATCGGGTACACCGCGATCCGGGCGTTCCGCCACGACGTTCCGCGGTGGCCGCTGCTGATCGCGCTGCTGGTCGTGTTGCTGGCGCTGTCCCACGCGGTGGCCCGATGGGTGGAGAAGCCGGTGGGCAGGCGGCTGCGCCGCTTTCTGGAGACCGCCCGCTGCCGCTGACCGCTCGCGCCCGTAACTGACCCAGGGACCGGCGGCATTCAACTGGGCCCGCCCCACGGACAGTACGCCAGCAGCTCGTTGTGCGGGCTGGTTACGACGCCTGCACGCCACACGGTCGCGTTCCCACCGCGCTCTAGCTTGTTTCGCGTCCTGCTCTTACATCGCGAGGCAAAGCTGGGGCGAGTCCTGGCGAGTACCCGCGGACCGTCGGCGTATGACGTCGCCCTCTCCGGTCACGAGGTCTCGCATTCACTCGACCCCGGGGTCCGCATGAAGCTCGATTTCCAGCCGCGCCACGCCCTCGGCGCGATCAGCACCGACATCAGCCTCGCAGCTCTCTCGGCGGTTTCATCGTGATGCGCGACAGCACAGCGCGTGGCGCTGAGGTCCCCGTACGGAACCGTTCCGGTCGAGCATGCACGACCACCGGGCACGTCAGTGTCGTGGTGATCGTTTACAACGACGCGGAGCACGTACCCGACGCGGTGCGTTCGGCGCTCGCTCAGGGAGAGACGGTGGCCGAGGTCATCGTCGTCGACGACGCGTCGGTCGACGGGACACGGGACGCATTGCTCGTCTTCGCCGACGACGACCGGGTGCGGGTGCTGTCAAGGGAGCGCAACAGTGGCGGCTGTGGAACCCCGCGCAACGACGGCATGGCTACCGCACGTTCCGAGTACGTGATGTTCCTCGACAGCGACGACATGTTCCTGCCCGGCGCCGTCGACGCGCTGCTGGCGGCCGCGGACGCTCATGACGCCGATGTCGTGGCGGGCCAGTGCCTGCGCCGTGAACTCCCCGACGGTCGGACCACGGGGTGGCAGCCCCAACTCTTCGACCGGTCTGCCGGCGCTGAACTGCCGGGACAGGTACTCGAAGGGATCGGACAGCAGCCTGGGCTCCTGTGGGACACCCTGTCGGTGAACAAGCTCTACCGCCAGGATTTTCTCGCCGAACACAACGTCAGGTTTCCGAGTGGTGCCTTCCACTACGAGGACTTCGTCTTCACCGCCCGGCTCTACGCCGCCGAGCCGCGGCTCGCGATCGTGGACACCCCGGTCTACGTCTGGCACGTGCGCAGGCAGGCGCCGAGTCTGTCCATCTCTTTGCGCCGCGCGGTGATCTCCAACTGGGAGCACCGGGTGGCTGCCCACCGGCAGGCCGTGGAGGTTTTGCGGACAGCCGGACACCCGGATCTGGTGGCCGCCGCGCAAGGCAAGTTCCTCGACTACGACGTGGCCATGTACACACGAGAACTGCCACTGCGTACCAGGGAGTATCAGGAGAACTGGTGGAGGGTGACCGGTGGATACCTCAGGACCTTCGGCGCCGCCGGCTACGCCGCCGCACGCGTGCCTTCCCAGTGGCTCGGCCGTGTTCTGGAGGCACTGCCCGAGCCCGCGGAGACCGGCCGCCTGGTGGAGCTGGCGGCCCGGCCGCCGCGCCTGGCGCCGCCGTACAGCACCGACGGCGCCACGCCCGTGTTCGGGCCGGGCCCGGCGTCCGTTCCCCTGGAAGGACTCGACCAACTGGCCCCCCGCGAACTGCCGATAGCGATCGACGGGCGGGTGACAACAGGTCGGGTCACCCGGCTCACCCTGCGGGTGCATGACCTGTACGGCAGGCTTGCCGCTCTCGCCCCGCAGACTGTACGCGTCGTCTTTCGGGAACGATCCGGGACATGTGCCGATCGCGTCACCGAGGTTCCGCTGGTCCCGGGTGAACAGGGCTGGGCCGCGGAGGCCCGGCTGCGCACCAGTGAACTGACCGGTCCGGCGGACCTGATGGCCTGGGGCATCACGGCCGAAGTACGTTGTGCCGGAGGCGAGGCCGTGCAGGCCGAGGTGCGCGCGTCGGGGGCCGAGCAGGCATGCCGCCGGACCGTCGTACGTCTGGGACGCCCACTGTTTGTGCAGGCACATGTGACGCCGGGATCGGCCCTGAGGCTACGTGTGGTGGACAGTGTCCGTGGGCTGAGGCGCATCGCCGGGGGGCGAGCCCGCAGGCTGATCCGGCGGTTCGGGTAGCTCACGCGGTACGCGTCGCCGGCGCATGGCCACGCAGGATGAAGCTCCCGCTGCGGCAGAGCCTGCTTCCTCTGTGCCGTGGCGGCCCACCAGCACACCGGCATCCCTTACGCGGCCGTTTCCGCGCTGATCTGTCATGGCGCGCATCACCGCACCTTCCGTCAATCCCCGTAGCACTTCGAAGTCTTCGCAAGACAGGAGATAGTCAGTGGAAGCCATCCTCTTGGTCGGCGGGAAGGGGTCGCGCCTGTACCCGGTCACGGAACACACACCGAAGCCGATGGTCCCGACCGCCGGGGTGCCTTTCCTTGCACACCAGCTCGGCCGGGCGCGGGCCGCGGGCGTCGGCCACGTGGTGCTCGCCACCTCCTATCTGGCCGAGGTCTTCGAGCCGTACTTCGGTGACGGCGCGGACTTCGGCCTTCGCATCACGTACGTGCACGAGACTGAACCGCTTGGCACCGGCGGCGCGATCCGCAACGCCGCCACGGTGCTGAGCTGCGGCCCCGACGAGCCGGTGCTGGTCTTCAACGGCGACATTCTCACCGGGCTCGACATCGCTGCTCTGGTGGAGCACCACCGCGTCGCGCGCGCCGACGTCTCGCTCCACCTCACCCGGGTCGAGGACCCCAGTGCGTTCGGCCTGGTCCCGACCGACGCAGCCGGGCGTGTGCTGGCCTTCACCGAGAAGCCCGATCGCCCCGAGGAGATCGTCACCGATCAGGTCAACGCCGGGTGCTATGTCTTCCGTCGCTCGGTCATCGCCACCATCCCGGCCGGCCGGCCGGTTTCGGTGGAGCGGGAGACCTTTCCCGGGCTGCTCGCCTCCGGGGCACTGTTGCACGGGGTGGTCGACCAGACGTACTGGCTCGACCTGGGCCGGCCTGCGGCGCTGATCCAGGCTTCCGCCGACCTGGTGCGCGGAGTTGTCCCCTCCCCGGTGCTGCCCGGCCGGGTGGGCGAGTACCTGATTCTGCCTGGGGCGCACGTCGACGACGGCGCCAAGCTCTTGGGCGGCACGGTGGTCGGCGAGGGGGCCCACATCGCCGCCGGTGCGGTGGTCGATGGTTCGATCGTGCTCGACGGCGCACGGATCGAGGCGGGTGCGTGCGTACGCTCCAGCCTGGTCGGTTCGGGAGCGCGCGTCGGTTCGCGCACCGTGCTGGAGAACGCCGTGATCGGAGACCAGGCCGAGATCGGCGGGGACAACGAACTGCTCGCCGGAGTACGTGTGAGGGGCCGCGCGTCGATCCCGGACGGCACCATCCGCTTCTCGTCGAACTCCTGATGGCAGCGGCCCAACCGACCGAGAGGAGAGAAGGCACTGATGAGGGTGTTGGCGAGACCAGATTCCGACGATGCGGCCGCAGCCTTGCGCCGTCCTCGCCCGCTCCCCACGCTGCGGAGCGGCATCCCCCTCACCATGGTGATGCCGACGTACAACGCGGCCGAGAACCTGCCGAAGATGGCAGAGGCACTCATGGCGCTGGAGCTGTCGGGGCTGGGGCCGCTGGTGGTGGACGACAACAGCCCGGACGGGACCGGAGACGTCGCCTAGGCGCTGGCCGAGCGGTTCAACGAGCCGGGCCGCCCGCGGATATCGGTGCTCCTGCGCACCGGCAAGGATGGGCTCGGCCGGGCCTGGGCGATGCCGCACTCACGGCGCGGTTCCGGTGTGAGCGGCTCGATCCGCTGGTGATCTTCTTCGCCCTCGGCGCGGTGGTCTACGTGGCGGGCGGTGTCACCGACCACTGGTCAGGGGGCCGAGTACTGCCCGCAGTCTTCGTCTCTGCACAGATCGCGCTCGCGGTGGAGGTGGCGCCGCGTACGACTCGTACACCGTCGCCGCGGGCTACCCCGAATACTTCCTGCCGAACGAAGCGCGGCGCGCGGACCTCGCGGTCCGGCAGGTCGCCACCAGCCCCAGTGGCGACGTCATGCTCCGGGTCAGCGACTCCTGAGACGTCGTACGCTCCCCGGCCTCTCGCATGTTGCGGAGCTCGGGGGCGTTGCCGAGGTGCAGGGGAGGCCGCTGTGTCCCAGCGGCGCCGACCGCCTCACACGGGTTCGACGCGCGAAGCGGCACGTCATCACCGTGCCTGGGGCTGCTGCTGGTGGTCACACTCGGAAAGAGACCGGCTACCTATTTCACCAGACCGCGGATCACACCGCGCGCTTGGCGCAGGCCGGGACCCACGACTTTGCGCAGCGTCGGCAGGTGCGGTTCGGCCTTCGCCAGCAGTCCCGCGCGCTCCCATGTGATCTTGAGACGGCCGCCGCCGTGGCCCTCGGGCTCGATGGTGACGTAGTGCTCGGCCATGCCGCGGCGGTGGGTGACCTTCTTGCTCAGCCGGAGAAAGTTCAGCGGGGCGAGCAGCACGCCGGTGTTCTGCTGGCGGTGCCGGGAGATGGTGAGCACCGGATGGCGCACCCCGGAGAAGCCTTGCAGCGGAAACGGGACTGCACCGAGATCGATGGTGACGGTGCCCTCGAAGAGCCCCGGGTGGACCGGGTCGAGCCGGAAGGAGGTGCTGAGTCGTTTCCTTGCGGGCGCGAGGTGGATCGTCGCCACGACCGGGCCCATCGGCAACTGGTTTCCCGGGTCGTAGGTGCGCACGTCCAAGGTGATGCGGGAGCCGGAGGCCGGCGTGACCCGGGTGATCTCGTGTCGCAGCAGGGCGTTGCGGAACGGCCGGCTACGCGGCGCCAGATCGGTGATCTCCAGCTCGCGGGCGGAATCCGGGTCAGCGGGGATCACCGAACCCCAGTAGACGCGCCCTGCGGCGTCCTCCGTGACTTCACGCGGTCCGGCCGCCCGGTCCATGCCGCGGGCCGCCAGCTGAGCCTCCTCGTACCGCCCTTCGCGCACCAGCTGGATGACGACCCGCTGATCTCGCGGCAGGCGTTGGAACGCCTCGGGGGCGAGGGTATCGAGGTACGGCGAGACCTCGTCGCTGAACTGCTTGATCCAGTCGTGCGTGCGGTACGGCAGGTCACCGGTGTACATCCGCAGGTCGTGCCTGAGGAACTTGAAGTCCTTGTCGGTCTTGATCTCCTGGTGACCGCTGTCGACCAGGAAGTCGTCGATGAGCTTCGCGACATCGACCCGGTCGCGGACATTCTCGATGCGGTGGCGCTGGTTGGAGATGGACAGCGCGTCAGCGGCGTCGAACGGTGATATGTACCAGCGGTAGACCGGGTCCGGGACGATGGTGAAGGCGCGGGCTAGGCAGTACGCCTGCGCCGAGAACAGCTGGTCCTCGTAATGGATGCCGAGCGGGAAGCGCAGCGTGTGCCGGTCGATGAACTCCCGGCGGTACATCTTGTTGGTCGACAGGTGCTCAAACAGCACGCTGGGCTCGCGCCGGATGCCACGCACCGTGCGCTTGCGCTCGAACAGGTGCGGGTGCCAGTAGGAAAGGGCCCCAGTGTCGGTGCGGACCCGCTCGACGGCACCCATCGCGAAGTCAACCTCACTGTCGGCGCGCAGCGCCTCCAGCAGGGTCTCGCAGGCCCGCTCGGGGAGTGTGTCGTCGCTGTCGAGGAACATCAGGTACGGCGCCCTGGCGATCTCCATCGCCGCGTTGCGCGGGGCACTGCACCCGCCGCTGTTCTCCGGCAGGCGGTGGTAGATGATGCGGTCGTCCTGAGCCGCCAATGCCCGTGCCACTTCGGGGGTGTTGTCAGCGGAATGGTCGTCACTGATGATGATCTCGATGTTGCGCAGACTCTGGCGGCGCAATGACTCCACCGCGCGCGGCAGTCGCTCGGCGTCGTTGTACCCGATCACTGTGACGGTGACGTCGGGGGTCGCCGTGGCCATGGATCCTCCGGTGGGAACTGCTCGGTGAGTGGAGTCGTGGACGAAGCTGGTCACGGGCGTCACCTATGGGGACGGCACGGCGGCGGCCGCCTCGGGGGTCGGGGCAGGCACGCGCCGGCCGAGCGGAATGACCGGCGGGACAGCCTCCTGCCCGAGGAAGACGTGGCGCGCGACCCGCTCGGCGGCATGCCCGTCGTCGAACTCACAGAACCTGCGCCGGAATTCGGCCCGCTTGGCTGCTGTGGCATCGTCCCGCCAGCTGCCGTCCAGGAAGAACCGCTCGATATCGGCCTGGCTCAGGGCGACCGCGCCGGGGGCTTGCTCGGTGAGGTCGAAGTAGACGCCACGGGTGACGGAATAGGTCACCCAGTCATCGGCGAACACCACGATCGGGCGGTCCAGGTTGGCGTAGTCGAACATCACCGAGGAGTAGTCGGTGATCAGCGCGTCGGACGCCAGGCACAACTCCTCGACGGAGTCGTACCTGGAGACGTCAATGATCAGTTCGCGCCGGTGCAGCTCCTGCAGCGGGGACAGGCCGCGGTCGTAGAAGTAGTGGCCGCGCACCAGCAGGACGAAATCGTCGCCGAGGGTCTTCGCCAACCGCTCCAGGTCGAGCCGCGGAGTCCAGGCGGCCTCGTAGTCCCGGTGCGTCGGCGCGTACAGCAGTGCCTTCTTGCCGGGCGCGATGCCGAGCCGCTCGCGGATGCCCAGCACGTCCTCAGCGGTCGCGGTGTAGTAGAGGTCGTTGCGCGGGTAGCCGTAGTCGAGCGAGGTGAACGGTACTGGGTAGGCGCGTGACCAGGTCTCGGTGGAATGCCGGTTGGCGGAGACGCTGTAGTCCCAGCGGGCGCACCGCTCCAGCAACGCCTCGTAGTCCACGCCACGGGAGGTGGCCCGGTACGGGATCTGGTCGGTGCCCATCCGCTTCAGTGGCGTGCCGTGGTGGGTCTGCACATGGATCTGGCCCGGTCGCTTGATCACCGAGTCGGGGAAGTTGACGTTGTTGACCAGGTACTTGGCGCGCGCCAGCACGCTCCAGTACCTGTGCGAGCCGGGCACCACGTAGTCGATCCCGGCCGGAACCAGCGGCACGTCGTCGCGCCGGACCACCCACACCTGGCGGATTTGCGGGGCGAGTTCGCCGAGCTTGGCGGAGATCGCGCCGGGGTTGCAGGTGACGCCGCGGTCCCAGTATGCAGAGAAGACGGCGAGGTCTTCCTCGATCGGGTGGCGCAACTGCTCGCGGTACGCGCCCTCCTTCGCCACCTCGGCGGCCTTCTTCCTCGCCTTGGCTGCGAGGGTGCGCATGCTGCGGCGCTTGCGGTTGGCGAGCTGCAATGCACGGTAACCGGAGTAGGAGCCGCGCTCCAGCATGGCGTGGCGCACCCCGTTGAGGTTGGCGGGCCGCTGGTAGTCGGCGGGCTTGTAGCGCAGAAAGTGCGCGGAGGCGCGGTGGAAGAACTTCGCCTGGTGCCGGTCGGATGTCCCCGGCAGGGTGAGCACCTTCAGGTAGCGGCGGACCATGCCGCTGAAGACGATCCGAGCGGCCTCGGTCATCGCCGGCCCGGAGCCGAGCAGCTTCCACAGCGCCTCGTACTGTGGGAAGAGGTTGGAGTGTCCTTCCTCGCCCAGCGGTACCTCGCGCGCATTGCGGCGCACCAGCACCGCCTCGGTGATCGCGATCCGTTCGGCGGCGAGCAGCGAGCCGATGGCCGGGAGCACCTCGGTGTATTCGTCCTGGCCGAACAACGCCTGGTGCGCGGCGTAGAAGTCGGCGCGCAGCACGCGATTGGCGATCGTCGGCGTCAGGTTCAGCATCTTCTGCTGCGCCTCGATAGTGAAGACCTCGCTGCCGGGGGCGATGAACAACCGCCCGTCGCCGCTGCCGATCGCGGAGTCGGACCAGGTCGAACTGACGTGGTCGAAGACGATCACGTCGGGCCGTCCGGTCTCTTCGGCGCGGCGGGCCAGCGTCACGAGCGCATCCGGCATGAGGGAGTCGTGTCCCTCCAGGAACAACACGTAGTCGCCGCCGACCTGCTGGGCTCCGGCCACCCGCGCGGCACCGGCCGGCAGTCGACGTGGCAGGCGCACGGCCCGCACCCGCTCGTCCCGTTCGGCGTACTCGTCGATGATGGCTCTGCTGGCGTCTGTCGAGGCGTTGTCGACGACGACGACCTCGACCTCGGTGTCAGCAGCCGCCCCGTTCAGGGCGCTCTCGAGACACTCCCGGAGGTAGCCCTGCGCATCGAGGGCGGTAACGACAACGCTGAACAAGGTCATGAAGTGACTTTCCCTGATGAAGACGGGACCAATACGGGTGATGTTGCGAGAGGCAATGAGATCTCGAATGTTCAAGTGCTGAAATCCTGCGGCCGCGTATGCCGATGGACACACCTGTGTGCCGCGCGGCCCACACCGTCCTGAACACGCTACGCAACAACCCACAAAGACCAGGTGAGAGAGAGGAAAGAAAAAGGGAAGCGAAAGGCAGGAGATCAACGAGATACGTCACGCGGCTTCCTACCGTGTCGCTCCCCGTCGTTAGGGTGGCGCTCATGACGACGTGGTTGATCACAGGCGGAGCGGGCTACATCGGGGCGCACGTCGCGCGTGCCATGACGGAAGCCGGAGAGCGGGTGGTCGTCTTCGACGACCTCTCCACCGGCATCCCCGAGCGGCTGCCGCGGGAGATACCGCTGGTGAAGGGCTCCACGCTGGACCGCGCGGCGCTTGATGCGGCCATCACGGAGCACGGCGTGACGGGTATGGTCCACCTCGCCGCGAAGAAGCAGGTGCCCGAGTCAGTCGCGCAGCCACTCTTCTACTATCGGGAGAACGTGCAGGGCTTGGAGGTCCTGCTGGGCGCCTGCGCGGCGGCGGGTGTCCAGCACTTCGTCTTCTCCTCTTCCGCGGCGGTGTACGGCATGCCGGATGTGGACCTCATCACGGAGGACACTCCCTGCGCGCCGATCAATCCGTACGGCGAGACCAAGCTCGCCGGCGAGTGGCTGGTCCGCGCGGCCGGTGCGGCGTACGGCATCGACACGGTCTGCCTGCGCTACTTCAACGTGGCCGGGGCGGCCGCGCCCGAGCTCGCCGACGTCGGCGTCTTCAACCTGGTTCCGATGGTCTTCGAAAAGTTGGACGCGGGCGAGTCACCGCGGATCTTCGGTGACGACTACGCCACCCCCGACGGCACGTGCGTACGCGACTTCATCCACGTCCAGGACATCGCCTCCGCCCACCTCGCCGCCGCGCGCCGTCTCGCCACGAACTGCGCGAGCGGCTCTGCGGGGGACCTGACAATGAACATCGGCCGCGGTGAAGGGGTCTCCGTCGCCGAGATGGTCGACCGCATCCGCGCCCACACCGGCCGCGCCGGTCTTCTCCCGAAGACCGAGCCCCGCCGCCCCGGCGACCCCGCGCGGGTCGTCGCCTCCGCGGACCTGATCGTCAAGGAACTGGGGTGGTCCTCGCGGCACGATGTCGACGAGATGATCGCCTCGGCGTGGGCGGGCTGGCGCCTCCGCCACGGTGGAGCTTGACGGCCGGGCGCGGCGGTGCCGGTGCTATCTGCCGCTCGTCGGGCGCCGGAGGCAGACTGCCGGGTGCGGTCATCGCGCTGATCTGACCCTCGTAGCGATATTCCCGAACTGCGGGCCGGCGAAGTCATGGACGTGCACCGGCACTGGGTCTGCGGGTGTCGACAATTCATTCGCCCAGCTCAGGCTGCATGTTGGTACTCGTGAAGGGCTCCGCCGAGTCGGTCTCGTCGGCGGATCGCCTGGTGCGCGATCTGTCCTGGCTCGGTGATCGGTTCGGGCAGCGGGCGGAGCGGGGTGGCTTGATCCAGGGCCCGGTGTGGCTGATGCCCTGTCGTGCACCTCGAACTCGCGGAGCACGTGCAGGAGATGGCTGTGGTTCCACACATCGGCAACAGGCGCAGCAGGGCGTGGGTGTTGGGTGCGGCGAGGTAGGCCAGGCGCGGCAGCACGACAGGTCATGATGCCGTCCCCGGTAGCGAACCGGGAGGAGGACGTGGAGATACGGGCACTGCGGCACCAACTACTGTCCTGCAACGCCAGGTCGGCAGGCCCACGTTCACCGACATCGACCGCACCGTCTCGCCGGCCTGCTCCACCACCTGCCGGTGGAGATGCTGCGGCACCTCCTGCTGCCGGCAACCACCGCGTCCACCTGGGTGTGCGCGGAGAGAGGCGACTTGCCGGACCCGCTGGGGCCGATGGCCGCCAGGAGCGTGCCGGGCAGCGGGGCGAGCGCGAGTTGACCGCGTTCTGAGGGTGGGGCGTGTCCGGACTGAGGTTGATGGGCTCTACGTTTGTGGGGGAGCGGCTTACAACTCGCCGCTCCACTGCTCGTGTTCCTCGGCGAGTAGCGTCTCGTCGGTCTTCTGGTGTCGTACGGACTCGACCCAGGCCGCGACGAGTGCGCCGAACGTCTCGATGTTGTTGATGCCGAGCGTCTCGTCGACGGCGAACAGCGCCAGTAGTTCGTCTGCGGCCGGGTCTCCCCGGTCGCACTCTGGGCACAGCGCTGCCTCGCGTAGCCCGGACGTGGCCTCGCCGTGCATGTTCTTCCACGTGTGGACGAAGCTGGCTTTGAGCACGCTCTGTTCGCCGCAGGCCGGGCACGCGTCCATGTCGTCGAGTTGGATGATGACGTCGTTTTCGTCAGCCGGTTCGGTCACGCCATGCCCTGCCAGATGTCCAGGCCGAAACTGCCCTTGATGTCGGACGCGATCGTGCCGGCGTTCACCGTTTCCTGCAGGACATAGACGGTGGTCTTGCGGGGTCCTTGGATGGCCAGGCGGACCGGGTTGGGGCCGGGGTGGGCGAGGAGGATGCGCTTGAGCTCGCGTACGGACGGATCGTTGACCCGGTGGTAGGGCAGATGGAGTTGGATCGGTGCGACGCCGCTGCGTTCGGCGGAAGTCACATCGAGGACCTGGAGCTCCTGCCCGGCGAGGTTGATGGTGCCGTCACGGTCATTGAGGCGACCCAGGACAGAGACCACACTGTCCGGGACGAGTGCCCCCATGACGAGCTGGTAGGTGGCGGGGAAGAACAGTACTTCCAGCTGGCCGTCCCGATCCGCGAGGTTGACGATGGCCCACGAGTTGCCCTGCTTGGTCATCTTCGGCTGCACGCTGGTGATGAGCCCGGCCAGCCGCACGACGCCTTCGGTACGGCCGGAGGCGATCAAGTCGGGGATCGTGGTGTCGCGATTGCCCGCCAGGATGCTCTCTGTGCCGTCCAGGGGGTGCGCGGAGACGTACATGCCGAGCATCTCCCGCTCGGTCGACAGGAGTTGCTTACGAGGCCATTCGCCTTCGTCGATCTTGATGTCGACACCGAACGCCTCAGTTCCGTCGTCGCCTCCGTCTGCGCCCAGGCCGGCGAACAAGTCGTCCTGCCCGTACGCGGCGGCCTTCTTGACGGGTACGACCGCGTCGATGGCGTATTCGTGGGCCGCGGTGAGGCCCTTGCGGGTATGGCCGAGCGAGTCGAAGGCGCCTGCCTTGATGAGCGATTCGATGGCCCGCTTGTTGAGGGCGGGCAGGTCGACCTTGTCGAGGAAGTCGGCGAAGTTGCCGAACCTTCCGCCCGCCTTGCGGCCCGCGACGATCGACTCGATGACGTTGTCACCCACGTTGCGGACGGAGCGCAGGCCGAAGCGGACGTCGTCGCCGATGGCCGCGAACTCGGCGACGGATTCATTGACGTCCGGCTGCAGGACGGTGACCCCCATCTTGCGGGCGTCCGCCAGGTAGATGCCGGCCTTGTCCTTGTCGTCGCCGACGGAGGTCAGCAGCGCGGCCATGTACTCGGCCGGGTAGTTGGCCTTCAGATATGCGGTCCAGTACGAGACGAGCCCGTATCCGGCGGTGTGGGACTTGTTGAACGCATAGCCGGAGAAGGGGAGCATGACGTCCCACAGCGCCTTGATGGACTCTTCCGAGTAGCCGTTGCCCTGCATGCCGGCGTGGAACTTCTCCCACTCGGCGGCCAGGACCTCGGGCTTCTTCTTGCCCATGGCGCGGCGTAGCAGGTCGGCGCCGCCCAGGGTGTAGCCGGCGAGCTGACGGGCGATCGCCATGATCTGCTCTTGGTAGATGAGCAGATGGAAGGTGTTGCCGAGGATCGGCTCCAGGGCCTTCTCCAGCTCGGGGTGGATCGGCTGGATCTCCTGGCGCCCGGTCTTGCGGTGTGCGTAGTTCATGTGCGCGTTCGCGGCCATCGGGCCGGGACGGTACAGGGCGAGGGCGGCCGCGATGTCTTCGAACCGGGTCGGCTCCATGGCCTTGAGGAGGGTGCGCATGCCGCCGCCGTCGAGCTGGAAGACGCCGAAGGTGTCGCCCGAGGCGAGCAGTTCGTACGTGTTCTTGTCGTCGAGCGGGATGACGACCTGGTCCGTGACGTCGCCGTTGCCCGGGTCGACGGTGGCCAGATGGACACCGCGGTTCTCACGGATGTTCTGGATGGCGTGGTCGATGACGCCCAGGTTCCGCAGGCCCAGGAAGTCCATCTTGACCAGCCCCATGTTTTCGCAACTGGGGTAGTCGAAGCCGGTGATCTTGACGCCGTCCTTGGCCCGCATGTGCAGCGGGATCCGGTCGGTCAGTCTGGTCTTGGAGAGGATGACCGCGGCCGCGTGCACGCCGGTGCCGCGGGTCAGGCCCTCGACGCCCTTGGCCGTGTCGATGACCTTCTTGACGTCGGGCTCGTTCTCGTACATCGCCCGGATCTCGCCGCACTCGCCGTGGCGGGGGTGCGTGGAGTCGAAGATGCCGTCCAGGGGGATGGACTTGCCCATGATGTCGTCGGGCAGGGCCTTGGTGATGCGCTCGCCGTGCTGGAAGGGATAGCCCAGAATGCGCGAGCTGTCCTTGATCGCGTTCTTGGCCTTGATCTTGCCGAACGTGTTCACCATCGCGGTGTACTCGTCGCCGTACTTCTCGACGACGTAGCGGACCATGAAGTCGCGCTGACGGTCGTCGAAGTCGAGGTCGACGTCCGGAGGGTTGATCCGCTCTGGATTCAGGAACCGCTCGAACAGCAGGCCGTGCTCCAGCGGGCACAGCTCGGTGATGCGGGTCGCGTACGCCACGATCGAACCGGTGGCCGATCCACGGCCCGGACCGACCGGCACCTTGTTGTCGCGGGCGTACTTGCAGATGTCGGCGACCACGAGGAAGTAGGAGGAGAACCCCATCGGCCCGATGACCGTCATCTCGGTCTCGAACCGCTCCAGGACCTCGGCCGGGATCGGGTCGCCGTAGCGCATGACGAGGCCCTTCATGACCTCCTTGCGCAGCCACGACTCCTGCGTCTCCCCGTCGGGGACATCAGGGAACTGCGGCATCTCGTCGATATTGTCGAAAACCTCGTCGTACGACTCGACGCGCTCCGCGATCAGCAGGGTGTTGTCACACGCCTCGGGCATCTCGGAGAACAGACCGCGCATCTCGTCCGCGGTCTTGAGGTAGTAGTCGTTGCCCGAGAACCGGAACCGCTTCTCGTCGGCCTTGTTCTTGCCCACGCCGATGCACAGCAGGTTGTCGTGCGCGTCCGCCTGGTCCGCGTGGACGTAGTGCGCATCGTTGGTGGCCAGGAGCGGAATGTTCAGATCCTTGGCCAGGCGCAGCAGCCCGTCCCGCACATCCCGCTCGATGGACAGACCGTGATCCATCAGCTCGAGGAAATAGTTCTCCCGGCCGAAAACGTCCTGATACGAGGCCGCGACCTGCCGGGCCTCGTCGTACTGCTTCAGCCTCAGACGGGTCTGGACCGCACCGGAGGGGCACCCGGTCGTCGCAATGATCCCGTCCGCGTGCTCGCTGATCAACTCCATGTCCATACGGGGCTTGCCGGCCGGGAACTGCCCCGTATAGCTGGCTTCCGTCGACAGGTGGAAGAGGTTGCGTAGGCCCCTCACGTTCTGCGCCCACATCGTCACGTGCGTGAAACGGCCGCCGCCCGAGACGTCCTTGGACCCTTCACCGTCATCCGACATGGCCCGCTGCCCACCGGGCCCCCAGAACTCCTGCTTCCGGTTACGACGCGAGGACGGGGCGACGTACGCCTCGATCCCGATGATCGGCTTGACGCCGTCAAAGCCCTTGGACACCTGATGGAACTCGTACGCACCGAACATGTTGCCGTGGTCACTCATCGCGACCGCGGGCATGCCCTGACGCTCGACTTCGGCGAACATCGGCTTGAGCTTCTGAGCCCCGTCAAGCATCGAGTACTCGGTGTGATTGTGCAGGTGAACAAAGCTGTCAGCCACCGGGCGGGCACCTCCGAAGGGGGTCGCGGGAAGCCCTCACCCTAGCCCTCACGCCAAGATCAAATTCGGCTTCGCTGCCCCTTCAAGACCCTCACCGAACGACGCGGCCGCGATGGCCTCGCGGTATGACCGAGAGAGACATTTAGACTCCGGGGCGTGGCGCCGAACCATGCCGGAAGTCCCGCCTCGGGCTTGCCTAATTGACCAGGGCAGCTGCCCGAGGTGCGGGTGAAGGGGATGCCTCCGGGAGGAGCGCTCAGGCTCCGAGATGGCGGGGGCTCCGTATGCGGGTGCCGGCCGGTGGGGTGCTGAGGCGGGGACTCCCATCCCGTCCGCCATCGACCCAGGACAAGCCGAGCAGACACGGCACCGGGCGTCCAGGTCCTTCGTACAGTGGCGCGCTCCACCTGGACGCTCGGCATCGCGCCCGCTCCACATACGTGTGGGTCGACGGCAGACGGGATGGGAGCGGGGTAGGCGGTGGGTCGATGGGGGGCAGGCGAGCCGACGAACTTTGGGAGGCTGGTCGGTGCCTTTCCCCGTTGAAGGGGCTGTTCCGTAGCGCGCAGGCCGCAGCCAGTTCGGGGCGTCGCTACTCTGCCTCGGCGTGTCCCTCACCGAGGCATGCACCGGCGCTGTTTGAATCGTCATATGACTAAGCGTGACGACGCGGCCCTGTTCGGCAACCGATTCTTGACCGTGCCCGCCCCCTCGGAGACCTTCCCGGAGGAAGGCATGGCTGCGACGGACGCAATGAGACTGCTGGATGTGGACCTCGCCATGGAGGGGGACCCGCAGCGGAACCTCGCCACGTTTGTCACTACTTGGATGGAGCCAGAGGCGCAACGGATCATCGCCGAGAATCTCCACCGCAATTTCATCGACCATGCGGAGTACCCGATTTCCGCCGAGATCGAGCAGCGTTGCGTGCGCATGCTCGCCGACCTCTTCAACGCGCCGGGCAAGACAACCGGATGCCGGACCCAGGGCTCGTCCGAGGCGATCATGCTCGGGGCGCTATCGCTGAAGTGGAAGTGGCGGGAGCGCCGCCAGGCGGCCAATCTGTCGGTCGACCGACCCAACTTGATCTTCGGCGGGGACGTCCACGTCGTGTGGGAGAAGTTCTGCCGCTACTTCGACGTCGAGCCGCGGATCGTGCCGCTTGCCGAGGGCAAGTACACGATCGGCCCGGAGGACGTGGAGCCTCACCTCGACGGGAACACGATCGGCGTCGTCGCCGTCCTCGGCACCACGTTCACCGGCCACAAGGACGACGTCGTCGGGATCGACAAACTCCTGCGGGACGTCCGCAAGGAGCGGGACCTCGACATCCCGATCCACGTTGACGGAGCAAGCGGCGCATTCGTGTGGCCCTTCCTCTACCCGGACTCGAAATGGGACTTCCGGCTGGAGCAGGTCCGTTCGATCAACGTCTCGGGACACAAGTACGGCCTGGTCTACCCCGGCATCGGCTGGCTGGTCTTCCGCGAGGAGTCCGACCTGCCCAAGGACCTCGTGTTCCACGAGAACTACTTGGGCAAGACCGACGCGACGTTCACGCTGAACTTCTCTACCGGCGCGTCGATGGTGCTCGCGCAGTACTACAACTTCGTCCGGCTCGGTCGCCAGGGCTACACCTACGTCATGAAGATGTTGCAGGAGAACGCCCACGCGTTGGCGGACAACCTGCGTAGCACCGGCCGCTTCGAAGTGATCGGGGGCGACCTCGAGCAACTGCCGCTGGTCGCTTTCCGTCTCGCCGGCAAGCACGCCTACGACGAGTCCGACGTCGCCTGGCAGCTCGCGGCCGAGCGCGGCTGGATGGTGCCGGCGTACACGCTCCCGCCCAACGCGGAGCGGGTGAAGATCATGCGTGCCCTGGTCAAGGAGACCCTGAGCCGCGAGCAGATCGATCGCCTGAGCCAGGACATTGCCGACGCGTGTCGCACTTTGGACGACAAGGGTGCGACCCATGCGGTCGAGCGGGCCCAGGTCAAGCGCGGCACCGGCTACTGACGCACCTCTGGGGGGCAGTTTTGATCCGCGGGGGAGTCACCCGTCGCCGACAAACGCGCCATGCGGCGCAGAGTTGAGGGATATCTATTTCAGGATGACGAAATGGCCACTGGCATGGCCAGCTGCATCTCCCTCGGTTGACCGCTTGCCGGCCCGTGAAAGGGTCTCCCGCCGGCCCCAGTAGGGGTCGCGGACCGCGCTTTTGACGCCGCGGTAGGCCTTTTCGGCCCAGCACGCGAGGTCAGCTGCAGCCAGGGTGTCGGCGATGCTGCGCTCGCGGGCTGCGTGGTCATCGTGGACGGCTTCGGGTGGGGCCGGTGAGGCCCGCAACAGAGCTGGGCGTAGGGCTGGCCGTTGCGGAGATAGGCGAGTATGAGGAGGGCCTACCGGCGAGAGAACCCGCGCAATCAAAAGAGAATAAGAATGCCGTGTTTCTCACCCGCGGGGGTGGATTCCGGCGGCCGGTGAGCGCAACGCGGCCCAGCGGCGAACGGAATGTTGTGTGTCCGGCGCAAAGCTGCGGCCCATGTTGATCTCTCATCTGCGACCGGCGTTGTGCCGATACTGGGGAAGACGCCGCCGGTCACGGGCGGCCCGGGCTGTGGTCGTGGCGGCCACCGGTCTGGCCCTCGTTCTGGCCCTGCCCGGCACCGCGGCCGCTGCCCCGGGCGCCCTCGATCCCACCTTCAGCGGCGACGGCAGGGTGCTCACCAGCTTCGCCGACGACGATCAAGCCAACGACGTGGCGGTGCAGCCCGACGGCAAGATCGTCTCTGTCGGCGCTTCCGCCGACTATTCGGTGTTGGAGAGCGACTTCGCGCTGGCCCGTCACAACGCCGATGGCACCCCGGACACCAGTTTCGGTGGCGACGGTACCGTGACGACCGCCATCAACAACATGAACCCAGACTTCCAGTGGAGCGAGGCCCACGCCGTGGCGCTGCAGCCCGACGGCAAGATCGTCGCGGTGGGCAGCAGCTGGCGAGGGTACGAGAACTGCTGCTGGTTCACGGTGGCTCGCTATAACACCAATGGCACCCTGGACCAGAGTTTCGGCGGCGGCGACGGCAGGGTATTCACCGACTTCGGCAGCCCGGACGAGGCCCGGGACGTGGCGGTGCAGCCCGACGGCAAGATCGTCGCCCTCGGCACCAGCGGTGGCAATGCCGCACTGGCCCGCTACAACGCCGATGGCACCCCGGACACAAGTTTCGGCGGCGGCGACGGCAAGCTGACCACCGACCCGGCGCCCGAGTCGCTGGAGGAGGGCGGCGATGCGCGCGCCCTGGCGCTGCAGCCCGACGGCAAGATCGTTGTCGGGGGTCAGGTCGGGACGACCCGCTTCGACTTCGTCCTCCTCCGCTACAACGCGAACGGCACATTGGACACGAGTTTCAGCGGCGACGGCATCGAGCGCACCGATTTCGGTGACTACGAGTCCGTGGAGGGGCTGGCGGTCCGGCCCGACGGCAGAATCGTCGCGGCCGGGGGAAGCAGCGGCAGGTTCGCGCTGGCCCGCTACAACGTCAACGGCAGCTTGGACACCACCTTCGGCAATGCCGGCCGGGTCCTCACCTCCGGTGGCGGCGGGGCCCAGGACGTCGTGCTGCAGCCCGACGGGAGGATCGTCGTCGACGGCAGCAACGGGCCCGGCGGCGACTTCGCGGTCCTGCGGTACAACACCAACGGCAGCCTGGACAGTGGCTTCGGCACCGGCGGCCTGGTGACCACCGACCTCGGCGGCAGCGATCAGGCTCGCGGCGTGGCGCTCCAGCCCGACGGCAAGATCGTCGCCGCCGGTCAGGGCGGCCCGAACAACGACTTCGCCCTGGCCCGCTACGAGGGCGGCCTCGGCACACCGCCCCCGCCGCCCTCCGGCGTGGACCTGTCGGTCACCAAGGCCGGCCCCGCCACGGTCAGCATCGGCGACCGCGCCACCTACACCGTGACCGTCAACAACAGCACCACCACCTCCGCCACCGGCGTCTCCCTCTCCGACACGCTCACCGGACCCGCCGCGTCGGTGGTCTCGGCCACCCCGAGCCAGGGCAGCTGCACCACCACCGCGACGAGCGTGAGCTGCTCCCTGGGCACTCTCGCCCCCGGCGCCCACCCCATGGTGACGGTCGTGGTCGAGCCCCGCGCCGCCGGCACCCTCACCAACAAGGCCACGGTCACCGCCACCCAGACCGACCCGAACCCCGGCAACAACACCGCCACCGCGACCACCACCGTGAACAACAGCCGCGGCTGCACGATCGTCGGCACCAGCGGCAACGACACCCTCAGCGGCGGCTACGGCAACGACGTGATCTGCGCCCTCGGAGGAGACGACAGCGTCAACGCAAGCTACGGCAACGACACCGTGTACGGCGGCTACGGCAACGACCGTCTCGACGGCGGCTTCGGCAACGACACCCTGAACGGCGGACCCGGCAACGACAACCTGATCGGCAACTACGGCACCGACAACCTCAACACCGTCGACAACATCTCCGGCAACGACACCGCCAACGGCGGCTACGACACGGACACCTGCACGACGGACACGGGCGACACCCGGATCAGCTGCCCCTGACCACCACAAGGGGCTCCCCGACGAAGGCCGTCACCAGCACCGGTGGCGGCCTTCTGCGCAGGCACCTCGCTGAGCGTCGCACCACTGCCGCACCACAGGCGCATCAGATCGAGCGGGGGACAACGGGGAATCACGGGGAAACCAGCCCAGCCCGACGAGGCCACGAACCGGCCACTCACCCAGGTCAGCGCTCCAACGGTCCCCTAAGACGTCATCTCATTTGGTAAGTCTGCGGTAGCAGATCAGGGTGCAGGCAATGCTGGTGAAGGCGAGGAAGTGGTCGGCTTTCCGTTCGTAGCGGCGGTGCAGACGTCTGCATCCGGCGAGCCAGGCCATGGTGCGTTCGATGGTCCAGCGGTGGCGGCCGAGTCGTTGCGAGGTCTCGATGCCCTTGCGGGCGATACGGTGCCGGATACCTCGGTCGGATAACCATCGCCGCAGGTGGTTGTAGTCGTAACCCTTGTCGGCGTGAAGTTTGTGGGGCCTGCGCCGTCGGCGTCCCCGGCGGGAGCGGATCGGTGGTATGCCCTTCACCAGTGGGATCAGTGCCTGGCTGTCGTGGGTGTTGGCGCCCGAGATGCCGATGGACAGGGGCAGGCCGGTCCGTTCCGTGATCAAGTGGATCTTCGACCCGTACTTGCCCCGATCTACAGGATTCGGGCCTGTCAGCTCCCCCTTTTAAGGGCCCGCATGTTGACCGAGTCGATCGCGCACCGGGACCAGTCCAGTTCGCCGCGGGATCCGAGTTCGTCGAGGACCAAGCGGTGGAGCTTGGCCCACACGCGGGCTTTCGTCCACTCGGTGAAGCGTCGGTGAGCAGTCGCGCCGGAGGGTCCGAACGAAGCGGTCGGCAACTGCTGCCACGTGCAGCCCGGGGTCGCCACGAAGACGATTGCGGCCAGCACTTCGCGGTCGCCGTGCCGACGCCGGCCACCGCCCTGGGGTCGCGACGGCGCCTCCGGCACCACCCGCTGGAACAACTGCCACAACTCGTCCGGCACCAGCCGCTCAACGATCGCCACGCCGGCAGGCTACCGACATCAAGGACAAGCCCGCAGTCAGCGGCCCATTCGGCGCTGCTCGTCGAACCGAAGCAGCACCCGTACCAGACGCCACATTCCGGCCGTCGCTCCGAGCAGTGCACCCCCCACCAACACGCCCTTCTTCCCTGAACCAGAGATGCCAAAGACTAGTGCGAGAGTCAGAGCGACGGCGAAGACCGCCGCAGCCAGCGCGACGGCAGTCACCAGGGCGAAAACGATCTCCACCGTCATTGCGTCCTTTTCCCACCGCGACTCTCGCCCCATGTCCATGCTGCAAGTCTCACATCACGGTCAAGCCATGGCGCTTGGGCCGGACAGCCTGACTCTCACGTGCGGAGGCGCACCCACCAATTGAGATGACTTCTAAGTGACGCAGCTACCTGCGCTGAGGCCTCACGGTCGACCTTCTCCCAGTCGATAACGATGGCTCGGGACCTGCCGCCTATCCAGCGAGGTTCAGGTTGTGCAGGCGGGCGATGTCCAGCACGGCGTGACGGGGCAGGTTGTCACGGCTTCAGGATGCGGGAGGTGCGTCGAAGCTGGCGAAGTAGGCGGCAGCCATGTCCTCGTCAGCATGTCCGGCCGCGGCGGCGCGCTCCAGGCGGTCGGCGCCCGCGGCGGCGAGGTCGAGCCGGACGCCGTACCGGCGTCCGGCCTCGACGATGAGGCGGGCGTCCTTGGCAGCGGTGCTCACGGTGAACTGGGCCGGGGACAGCTGGCCATTCAGGACGAGGCCGGCCTTGGCGCGCAGGTACGGCATGTCGAGGCCGCCGCCCGCGATGGCGCCGAAGAAGCTCTGCGGGTCCACGCCGAGGGCCTTCGACAGGGCAAGGACCTCGCCGGCCGCGTTGGTAGCAGCGATAACCCAGCTGTTGGCCACAAGCTTCAGCCGGGTGGCGCAGCACCCCGCTGGCAGGCACAGGTGGATGGCGCTTCGGCGCCCGACGATCTCTGCGCAGCACTCAAGGACATCCCGCTCGTCACCTACGCGGAGGGCCTGCCCATCGTTCGCCGATACTGGCGGCTCGCCTTCGGCAAACAGCTCACCACCCATGCCGCCGTCACCGTGCCCAACCTGTCCGCCGTCGTCTCCGCGGTCGCCGCCGGCTGCGGCTACAGCGTCTTGCCCCGCTCCCTGTGCCAGGACCACCTCACCGCCGGCACCCTGGCCCTCCTCCACGACCCAGACGAACCCCCCTCAACACCCTCTTCCTCGTCCAGCGCCCCGGCACCGAAGCCAATCCCGACGTCATCCGCGTCCGCGACACCCTCCGCCACGCAGCCCTCACCTGGTAGGAGCCGCTGGCTGGCCGGTGCAGGTCGGTGAGCCAGCCCCGTACGGCCGCGGGGTCGGCGCCGCGCGGCGCGCAGTTTCGCAATCGGTTCCCGGGCGCATGCGTCTAAAGAGGTCCTAACAAAGCCGTTGGATGTGGCGGTGGGTGATGAGGCAGGTGGCGAGGCCGAGGAAGGCTTCGTGGATGTCGTCGCGTCGTTCCCAGCGGATGCGTAGGCGGCGGAAGCCGTGCAGCCAGGAGATGGTGTGTTCGACGACCCCTGGAGGGAAACCCGTACCGTCAGAGGTCCGTGACCTGGGCGTTCGCTATCCGCGCCCGCAGGTGACCTGTCACTGGTTGTCGCCGTAGGTCGCTACCGAGCGGCCTCGCGCGGCCCAGGGGCGGCCCAGGGATGCCGTCCGGACCTACCGGGACCAGGTCAGTCGGAGGCAGACGATCCCTTTGGTGAAGGCGTCTGCGTCAGCATTTCGCACCACGCGGTCTTGCCGGTCGCCGTACGGGTGCTGCCCCAGGCGTCCGCGAGCAGGTCGAGGAGTTCCGTGCCGCGTCCGCCTTCTGCGTCGGCGTCGACGACGCGGCGTACGGGGCCGGCGGGGTCAGTGTCCTCGACCTCGCACCGCAGCCGGGAGCCGCACACCTGCAAGTTGAGCCGCAGAGGGCCGCGCGTGTGACGCAGGGCGTTGGTGACCAGTTCGCTGACCAAGAGCTCGGCGGTGTCTGTGAGGTCCTCCAGATTCCAGTCGCCCAGTTGGGCGGTCACCAGGCGCCGGGCCTGGCGGACCGAGGTCAGTTCCCGCGGTATAGGCCATGAGGAGTCCCAGGCGGTTGCGCGGGCGCGGGGCCTGTCAAGCGGCCGCAGGGGCTCCAGGGTGCGCGACCAGAGAGCCCGGTTCCGGGCGACCCACGATGTGTCTGCGCCCTCCGGAGACGGACCTTCCCCCTGTGCCGGGTCCGCGGCGCCCTTCCGCCCTGACTCCTCAAGTCGGCGGCGGTAAAACCGGGCAAAGCAGCCCCGGCGAGAGGTCGTGGAGAGGTCGATGGCCCGGGAGGTCACGCGAATCAGTCCCTTCTGAAGCCCTGGCGGCCATGGCCGCCAGGGCGGCGGAGGTCCGTCGATGACCGGGCCGGGCATGCACCAGGTCCTGCGTCACGTAGCACTCGCTACGCTTACAAATATACACGTAGCGGGTGCTACAGTAAATACCTGAACGAACACCAATGAATCAGACATGTGGGACTGGTCCGTCTCGCGCAGCTGCAGCTGGGAGCCTTCATGCCGCGCCCGCCCGACCCAGCCAAACGACGCGACCTGCTGAACCGGGTCCGTGAGTACGTGATCCGCAACGGCCTGGCCGACCTTTCCCTCCGCCCACTGGCCCGGGCCCTGGGCACCAGCGACCGCATGCTCTTGTATTACTTCGGAACCAAGGAACGCATGGTCGCCGAGGCACTCGCCCTCGACGAGAGGCGCCCGCTCCTGCGCGCCCGGGATCTGCTCGACCCCACCGCCTCCCCCAAGAACCCTGCGGAGCTCCGCCGCTTCGTGGAGCAAACCTGGCAGCAACTCAGCACCCCGAACCTGCGCGCCTGGCTCCCCCTCTACCTCGAGATCATGACGGCCAGCCTGCTCCATCCCGACCGGTACGGGCCCGTCATGCGCGACGTGCTCACCGAGTGGACGGGCCTGCTCATCTCCGTCTTCCGCGGCCTAGGCATGACCGAGGCCCGAGCCCGAACGGAGGCCGCCCTCCTGGTCGACGCGTTCCTCGGCCTGCTCATCGCACCCCTGGCCGACGGCGACTGGGACCGAGCCGACGCAGCCCTGCACACCCTTCTCGACCGCCTCGAACCCGGCTGGCACAACACCTAGAAATACTCAGGCCGGCAGCTTAGGTCTGGAGCGCTCGAATTCCTCCTGGGTGATCGTCCATCGCTATCTGTCCCACGACCTCTCCGTCCCGAAGCGACTTGGGATGCTCGCTGCCCTTGGCCTGCCGTGCCTGTCACCTGCGCTGATGGTCCGCTGACGGCCACGGTTGTTCGCGAGTGTGCGGCGCGGTTGTCACGCAGTTAGACACTCACCGCTGAGGCGGTGATGCCGGAGCCCTCAACCTCCGGAACGGTTACGCAGGTCAGTCGTGACACTCGACATGATGCTCATTGCCTGGTGCGGAGAGGTCTCTGCCAACGGCATCTCAACCTGGGGGTCATAGGCCGTCAGGCCGGTCTCCTTCTCCACAAGCGCGCAGAGGGAGAAAAGCTTGCCGAGCACTCTTACAGCGCCATCACCGTTGTGCCGGTAGAGCACCGTGATGCTGACCTCGTCACCGAATACGGACAGGTCGATACCGGTGTCGGAGTGGCTGAGGTCGCGTGATCCCTGCTCGTACTCCGTGATGTCCACATCGCCGAGCAGCGCGCGGGCCTGCGGCCTATTCGCTGCCACGCTTCGAGGAGCTCGGCGGGGATCGGCTCGCTGTCTTCGGCCACGCCCTCGGCGGCCTCCAGGACGTCGTCCCAGGACTGCCCCTCGTCTCGGCTCAGAAAGTAGATGTCGTAGCTCATCGCGGGATCGTTATGATCCGAGCCATGGAGTGCGTTGCCGCTTGGCGTACGCGGGGCTGAGGGCCTGGCTCACCGCCGATTCACTCGGTCGGGAGCGGGCTGACCCATGCCCAGGTTTTCCCTTGGGTCTCAACCCCTAGGCATGAAAGGCGCACTTCGATGCGTATTCGCGCATTCGTCCCCAGCGACCTGGCTTCACTCACCGAACTGACCATTGAGACGTTCCGGCCGTTCTACGAGGAGGCCTTCCGCCCCTTGATGGGCGAGGTCGTCTTCGCCATCCAGCATGGCAACTGGCGCGAGGACTACCGACAACAGGTCGCCGGACTCTACGCACCCGAGCGTCACGCATACGTCGCGGTCGCTGAATCAGAAGACGGCATCGCGGGTTACGTGGCTTGGAGCGTCGATCTGGATCGCAGGCACGGCCGAGTCGTGATCCTTGCAGTCTCGTCCCAACATCGCCGACACCACGTAGGTACCACTCTGTGTGAACACGCCTTCGAGCAGATGCGCTTGCTCGGAGCAGAGATCGTTGAGATCGGGACCGGAGGGGATGCCTTTCATGCACCCGCTAGGGCTCTGTACGAGCAGCTCGGGTGCACTCCGCTCCCGGTAGCCGTCTACTTCCGGCAGCTCTGACGCCGTGGTTGTGCGGGAAGTGGAGCCGTGCGGTGCATGGCTTGCTGCCCCTCAGTCACCATTTTCCCCAGCTCCCATCCCGTCCGCCGTCGACCCACACACCGTGGAGCGGGCGTGGTTCATGGCGTCTAGGTGGAGCGCGCCACTTTACGGACGACCTGGACGACCTGGACGCCATGGGCCGCGTCTGCTGAGGTTCTCTCGTTGCTCGGGAGTCGCCGATCAGCTGGTCAGAACGGGTTGACGGGTGTTCAGGTTCGTTGGTTCGGTCGTCGCCTGGTCGGCGTGGTACTTCTCCTCGAACTCGATCGGACTGAGGAAACCGAGCAGAAACGAGTTGCGTAGAGAAGGCTCGCGGCGGCCGTCGACAGCCGATGCCGGCCGTGCGCCCTTACGGTCGCCGGTGGCACAGGAAGGAGCGCCGTCCCCGAACGCCGTCAGGGCGCGGGGTGCCTCAGCCGGCGGCCCAGGAGGATGGTTCCTGCGCCCGCGATCAACGAGGCGGCGGCGATGCCGGTCAGTGCGGTCTCGGCCCGGGCGTCATGAGTGGTTCCGGTGGCGGCCAGCGCAGGCCGGGCGGAATCGGCCGCCGTGGCGGCTTGGAGGACGAGGTCGGTGACCGCATCCGGGTGGCTGATCATGGCCACATGAGAGGAGTTGATCTCCACCGTGTGTGAACCCGCGCGCTTGGCCTCGAAGCGTTCCTGGTCGGGGTTGATGGTCTTGTCCTGCTTCGCGACGAGGAACCACGACGGGATGTGCTTCCAGGCGGCCACCTTGGCCTTCTCTGAGAACGCGGTCGTAGCCGCGGGTCGTTGGGTGACCGCCATGACCCGCGTGGTGCTTTCCGGCAGGTCGGCGGCGAAGACCTGGTGGAGCTTGTCGGGCTTGAGGTAGAGGTCGGTCCCGCTGACGCCGTCGGCCCGGTAGGGAACGGACTTCGTGGCGGTGCCGAGTTCGCTGGGGAACTTGGCCCCCAGGGTCATTCCGGTCTCGCCCACGTCCGGCATCAGCGCCGATACGTACACCAGGGACTTCACCTGCGGGTTGTCCGCGGCGGCCGTGCTGATCAGGGCGCCGCCGTACGAGTGGCCCACCAGCACGATCGGGCCCTTGATGCTGTCCAGCACGGAGGCGATGTAGGCGGAGTCGCTGTACAGCCCGCGTAGCGGGTTGGCGGGGGCGATGACGGTGTAGCCACGCTGTTCAAGCCGTTCGACGACCCCGTTCCAGCTGGAGGCGTCCGCGAACGCCCCGTGCACCAGCACGATGGTGGGTTTGGCCGCGGTTGTGCCGCCGTCCGCGGCAGCAGGGGCTGCCACGCCCGTGCAAAGGGCCACGGCGCACCCGGCCGCGATGACGTGTGCGCGCCGTATTCGGCACCGTGAGCCGGGGACCGGAAATACCGTCATGTCATTCTCCTTTTCCGTGACACCTACGGCACCTGAGTGTTCACCCATCTGCACCGACAGACGCGGCCACGCACTCCAACCGGGTCACAGAAGAGGGCCATCGGAGTGAATGCCGGAGTCAACGAGTTTCGGAGGAGTCACGGGTGCAGACCGTGGTCCCCGATGGAGAGCAGCCGCTCCGGAGGCCTGCCGCGTAGACAGGCTGGGGGCGTGTGGCCGGTGTACGGTCGCAATACGGCGTAAGTGCGTGGGCTTCGCGGCCGGCGGATAGGCCGGTGGCCGACACGCGCACGAGGAGTGCCTATGTCCCAGCAAACAAACATCGCCGCGCAGACTGCTTTCGGAGAGGCGGTCATCACCGGCAACCTCGACGCTCTCGACGAGATCGTCGCACCCGACTCGATCGACCATGATCCTGCCCCAGGACAGGTGTCGGGGCCCGAAGGATATAAGGCCATGTTCGGCGAGTTGCGAGCAGCCTTTCCCGACTTGCACGTCGAGGTGGAGCATCTGGTGGCTAATGACGACGAGTTGGCCTTCGCCTACACCATCACCGGGACGCATCTGGGGCCGCTGATGGGGCAACCGGCGACCGGCAAGAAGGTGAGCTACCGAGGCATGCAGATCAGCCGCTTCGACAGCGACGGCAAGCTCGTCGAACGCTGGGGCAGCAGCGACGAACTCGGCATGCTGCGTCAACTCGGCCTCGCCGAGGTATGACCCCGTGAGCGGACGTTCTCGACGATCTCGATCCAGGCCCTAGATCTACGCCAGACATTGAGCCTTTTCCATCCTCACTCTTCACCTGACCTGCTCAAACTGAGGATGGATAAGGCTCACTGACTGCGCTTCGCTTTGCGGGAGACGCACTGTTGACCCCTGAGGGGGTCCCGCCTCCGTAATCGCCTCTGGCCGAGGCGGGCACGCGAAGCCCGCTGTCATTTACCCGTGGCTCCGCCGTTAGATGACATCCGCCCGGCTGCGGGAAAATGGTCGACGTCCACGACGGCCCGCGCGAAGTCGCGGGGCGCTTCCTGGGGAAGATTGTGACCGATACCCTTCAGGGTTCGGTGCGCATAGTGACCGGTGAATTTATCGCGATAGGAAGAGCCGCCGCCCGCAGGCGTGAAGGGATCGGCCTCGCCGTCGAGGGTGATCGTGGGCACGGTGATGACGGGACTTGCGGCGAGCCGCTTTTCGAGGTCGTCGTAACGGGGGTCGCCCTTGGCCAGGCTCAGCCGCCAGCGATAATTGTCGATCACGATGCTGACGTAATCCGGATTGCGGAACGCTGCCGCGGTGCGATCGAACGTGGCGTCATCAAAATCCCATGTAGGGGAGTTGAACTTCCAGATCTGCTTCGCCAGATCATGCCGGTTCTGTTCGAGGCCGAGCCGGCCCCTCTCCGTGGCAAAGTAGAACTGATACCACCACGCCCACTCGAGCTTCGGCGGCAACGGCTTCTTGTTGGCTTCCAGGTTCGTGATCAGATAGCCGCTCACGGAGACCAAGCCCTTGACCCGCTCCGGCCAGAGCGCGGCAATGATGTCCGCCGTCCGCGACCCCCAGTCGTAGCCTGCGAGGATCGCCTTGTCGATCCGCAGCGCATCCATCAAGGCGATGATGTCGAGAGCAAATACCGACTGCTGAGCGTTCCGGAACGTCCCGCTCGAAAGGAAGCGCGTCGTGCCATGGCCCCGCAAATACGGAACGATGACCCGGTATCCCTTTTCCGCCAGCAACGGCGCGACAGCGACGTAACTGTGAATGTCGTAAGGCCAACCGTGCAGGAGAACGACGACCGGTCCATGGGCCGGGCCCAATTCGGCGTATCCCACATTCAGGACGCCAGCCTTGACCTGCTTCAATGAGCCGAACCCCGAGTTTTCCTTCACCTGCTCGACCGTCTGCGGAAAATTATTGTTTTCGCCGGACACGGCAGTCGAGCATGCCACGGAAAGGCCGGCCGTCGAGGCCGCAACCGCCCCCGTACCGACGGCCTTTCCGAAGGTTCGTCTGCTGATCATCTCCATACTTCCCGTGAAACCGCGGCCGCCCGGTAGCCGAGTTGCATCGACGGTGAACGCACCAATTCCCTACCCGGTCCGGCAGCCGTCACCTCGCCGGTCACGGGAACGTCAGGCCATCGGCCGAAGGCTGCGCGACTGCGCAAGGGGCCGGCGGCGGCGGATCCGGGTGGCCGTGATTGGGGGGCTGCTTGCTGAGAGCGCGGCACGGACCGCGGCCGGGCTGGAGCGGGGCGGGAGCCGGAACGGTGGCCAGGCGTAGTGGCCTAACCTCGACTCGTGAGGGGTCGTCAGTTTGCTGACGGCCCCTTTTTGTTCGGTCGAAGCAGTGAGCTCCTTCAGCGTTGCACTCCATGGTGAGAATGGCCGAGCGGACAACGTCCTGGCTGAGCGGTTACCGCAGACTCAACCACCGCTACGAGCGTCACCCGGGCAACTACCCGGCCTTTCTCGGGGTGGCGGCCGCCCTCTGCTGCTACGAACGCTTTCGCAACCTCACCATGTAGGGCCACGCTCCTACGAGCCTTGCTCTGGGAGTGTGACCTTCCGGCCGGTCCGTGCCGCCTCTCGGATCGCTTCCAGTATGCCGTGCCGCCGGACCGCGTGTTGGAAGTCGGGAACGCCGTCCGTGTCCGGCGCAAGGCTCCCGGTGATCTGGTCGCGCAGAAGCGCGTACTCGTGGGCGACGTTGTAGGCAGGCTCGGCCGATCGCTCCGTCCAGTGCGTCAGCGACCGCTGGTAGCGGGCGGGAACCGGGAGTTCGGTCAAGACGCCGTCGCTCCCTCGGGCGCCGTACAACCGCAGCCGCCCCGACCACCACTGAGCCTGGTCGGCCTTGACGACGAGATCGCCATCCGTGCCGTTGATCTCCCAGTGGAACACGGTTGCGCGGGACTCGCCGCCACGCAAGTGCATAGCGGCCACGGCCCCCGATTCGAGCAGACCGGTGACGGCGATCTGGTCCTCGGAACTCTTGGCCGCGACCGCCCCGCTCGTCACGTGGGTGACCTCGGGCCGCACGTTCGCCATGTGGGCCGACACCTCGCGGAACTCCCCAAGCACCATGGCCAGTGCGTCGACCGAGTGCCCAAAGGGGATCGACAGCAGCGTGGCGCCGCTCGTGACATCCAGCAGGTACGCATGACTATCGTCGTACGCGGCGCCCCAAAAGCCACCCGACCCGAGCATGCTGGTCGACAGCACCCGCCCCACATAGCCCTCGGCGACCAGGTCCCGCAGATACCGAAGCGGCGGAGCCGACCGGGCCTGCAGGCCCACGGCCGTCAGCAACCCCCTGCGATGCGCGAGGTCCGCCAGTTCCTCGGCCTGCGCGAGGTCGGCACCCAGCGGCCACTCGCTGAACACCGTCTTCCCCGCTTCGAGCGCAGGCCGGATGAGCTCCAGGTGCTGTGGAACCCTCACCGTCACGACCACGAGATCGACTTCCTCGCTGCGGGCCAGGTCCTCCACGCTGCTGAAGGTCAGCGGCACCGCATACTTTTCGCCTGCCGCACGCGCCGACTCGTCGCTGCTGCCGCTGAGCGCCAGCAACTCGTATCCGTCGAGCCCGGCCAGTGCCGGCACATGGGCGGTAGCCGCCCACCCGCCGCTTGCGCTCAGACCTACGACACCGACACGAATCGGTCCCTGACGAGAGGAAGCGGACGTCATATGCACACCCCACACGTTCGCGGCCGCCTGCTCTCTCGCCAACGATCAACAGTCATGTCGGACACGATCCAAGTGGTGAGTCGCGCCTTCGCTCCTCCCCAACCCACCATCCTCCCCAGCTCCCACTCTGTCTGCCGTCGGCCCACACCCGTCGAGCGGGCGTGATTCCTGGCGTCTCGATGACAGGAGCGGCCTGGTCGAACAGGGTTCCTGATCGAGTGATCGCGCAGGAGTCGGCGCGTGGCAGCAGGGCCTCCTGGCAGTTCAGGGCACCTCAGTCGTATCTCGCCGGTACGCGCGGACAGTTCAAGGCGGTCGGCCCAGGTCCACGGATGGTCATCGCCGTGGATCCGCGCAGGCGCAAGTCAGCCGGTGGTCAGCACCATGCGGAAGCGAGCGGAGCCGGAGAGCATCTTCCGGTAGGCCGCGTCGGCGTCACTCAGTGGCATCGTCTCGACGATGGGACGGATACCGTGCAGGGCGCTGAACGCCATGGTGTCCTGCACGTCCTGAGCGGTACCGGCCGGGTGTCCTCGAAGGGTTCGGCCCCGCAGGATGAGCTGAAGTGGGCTGATGCCGAGGGGGTCGGGTGAAACTCCTATGACCACGAGTTCACCACGGTGCGTCAAGCCGTCGACAGTTGCCGCGATGGCCTCGGAGCTGCCAGCAGTAGCCAGTACGGCCTTCGCGCCTCCCAGAGACTGCAGGGCTTCCGCGACCGAGGTCGCCCCCGTGCTGTCGACGTAGTGATGGGCCCCGAGGTCCTTGGCGGTGTCGGCCTTCTCGGACCCACGGGCGATTGCCACGGTTTCGAAACCCATGGCCACTGCATACTGCACACCGAGGTGGCCGAGCCCACCCAAGCCCAGAACCGCTACCAGGTCTCCGGGACGTGCGGAGCTGCGCCGCAGCCCGTTGTAGGTAGTGACTCCCGCGCAAGCCATGGGGCCCGCGTCGGTCGCCGAAAGGGCGTCGGGTATCCGCGCCAGGGCATCAATCGGCGCGATCATGCTTTCAGCGTAGCCACCGTCGTATGTCGGACCGGGAATTTTGAGGTTGTCGCAGAGCATGAAGTCGCCCTGCCTGCAAGGGATGCAGTGTCCGCAACTGCCTCCGAACCACCCCACGGTCACGCGGTCTCCCACGTTCCAACTGTTGCTCTGGGCTCCTTCGCCGAGTTCTGCGATACGCCCGGCGATCTCATGCCCGGGAACCAGCGGGAACTGCACTCCGGGCATGCCGGCACTGACGAACACATCGTCGCTGTGGCAGATCCCGCATGCTTCGACGGCCAGCCGCACATGCCGGGGACCTGGGTGTGGCACCTCGCGCTCGACGATCTCGAAGCGCCCGTTCGGGGTCGCGACCTGCGCGGCTCGATAGGTGGTCATGCCTGTCTCCGTACTGCCGGAGCGGCCGACCCACGGATCGACCGCAGTCTGCATGACGGGATTGAGTGGGCCCCGCAATCGACTCCTCCCTCGGTCGACACGAGAGCACATCCATCCCACCACTGCCTGGTCGCCCAGGCAACAGATGCCGCTGGTCCTCCGTGCGGAATCATGCTGGCTCTCCGGCAAGGGCGCGCGCCTTTACGTAAACGCACTCCGGGTGGTGATGGACAGCCGTGCGAGGTACGTTCGGAAAGGGTGGAGACGTTTGCGTGGAGCATCGCGGAACGAGCGACCCGCAGCCCTTCAATCGCCCTGCGGGAAAGGTGTCCCATGAAGATTGACGGGTCCGTTGCATTTGTCACGGGTGCCAACCGAGGGCTGGGGGAGCAGTTTGTGCGAGCCCTTTTCGAGGCTGGAGCAGCCAAGGTCTATGCGGGAGCCCGCGACCCCGCAAAGGTCACGGTGCCGGAAGCCGTCCCGGTGGCCGTCGACCTCACCGACCACGAGTCGGTGAGGGCAGCCAGTGCCCAGGCACAGGACGTGACACTCCTCATCAACAACGCCGGATCCACCACCCGTGCCAACATCCTCACGTCCGACCTCGACGCATTCCGGACGGAGTTCGAAACGCATGTGCTCGGCACGCTAGCTATGAGCAGAGCTTTCGCCCCCGTACTCGAGCGCAATGGCGGCGGAGCACTGGTCAACGTTCTCTCTGTGCTGTCATGGGTGTCGATCCCGGTCAGCGCCGGATACGCCGCAGCCAAGTCCGCCGAATGGTCAGTGACCAACGCCCTGCGCGTCGCCCTCGCGGAACAGGGCACGCAGGTCACCGCACTGCATGTCAGCTACCTGGCGACCGGCATGGCTGCGAATGTGCACGGCCCGAAAGCCGATCCCGGCGAAGTCGCCCGTACGGCGCTCATCGGCGTCGAGGCCGGACGCCACGAGGTGCTCGCCGACGAGGTCAGCAAGCAGGTTCAGGCCGCTCTGCCTGGGGGACCGGACGAGCTGTATCCACAACTGCACGGTGGGCCATCGCTGGTCTGACGCACCGGGGAGGCACAGCCCTCCCGTGCCGTCGTCTCGTTGATTGGACAGTCCCCCCGGGGCGTTCACGCCCGGGAGGAAGTGCTTCTCTGGACTGCTGTGACCCGCAGGTTTCCACGGGTCCGCACGGTTGACCTCAGCCGGGACGTTTCTGGTTGTCGATGTACTCCTTGTTGATCGACAGCGGGGCGCCCCCGCACGAGGCGGCAAAGTACGAGGGCGACCAGAAGTGGTCACCCCACAGGTACTTGCAGATATGTCCGGGAAACTCCTGGCGGAGCCTGCGGGCACAGACGCCCTTGAGGGAGCCGGCCAGCCGGGATGGGGAGACCTTCGGCGGGTAGTGCACCAGCAGGTGCACGTGATCGGTCTCGCCGTTGAACTCGACCAGCTCTGTTTCGAAGTCCGCGCAGACGGCGTGCATGACTTTCTCGCAGCGTCGAGGGATCTCGTCGGTGAACGGTCCGTGCCGGTATTTGGGTGTGAAGACCAAGTGGGCGTGGAGGGTGTGGACGACCGTGCGACCCCTGCGAATATGGGGGTTTGGCTCCCAGCGTGGTGACATACGTCGATACGATCACCCGCGTGAAGACCGTCGTGCAAGTGAAGCTGATGCCGCAGGCCGAGCAGGCCGCCGCGCTGTCGGTGACGCTGCACACGGTCAACGAGGCCGCGAACTGGGTGTCGGCGGTGGCGTTCGAGCACGGTGTCCCGCGTGAGTACGAGCTGCGCAAGCACACTTATGGCGAACTGCGGGCGCGGGGACTGGGGGCGCAGGCCGCCCAGCACATCATCAAGAAGACCCGCGATGCCTACACGACGCTCAAGGCCAACATCCGCGCCGGGAATCTCGGCAAGGAAGGCTCTCAGCGTCGCCGCAAGGCGGAGTCCAAGCCGATCACGTTTCGGCCCCGGGCTGCGCAGCCGTATGACGACCGGTGTTTGAGCTGGCAGTACGACGCGCAGACGGTGAGCATCTGGACAACCTCCGGGCGCATCAAGAACGTCCGCTTCGCCTGCTCGCCTGACGCACTCAAGACGCTCCGGGACCACCGGCAGGGCGAATCGGACCTGATCGAACGCGACGGCGTGTTCTACCTGATCGCGACCTGCGACGTTGCTGAGGCCGAGCAGTACGAGCCCGGCCACTTCATCGGCGTGGACCTTGGAATCGCCAACATCGCCACCACATCCACCGGCCGCAAAACTGCCGGGCGTGGCCTGAATCGCCACCGCAAGCGGCAACTCGACCTGCGCAGGAAACTCCAGGCCAAGGGCACCAAGTCCGCGAAGCGGCTGTTGAAGAAGCGCAACCGGCGCGAACAGCGCCACGCGAAGAACCAGAACCACATCATCGCCAAGACGATCGTGACCGAGGCTGAACGCACCTCGGCCGGAATCTCCCTGGAAGAACTCAGGGGAATCCGGCAGAGGGTACGGCTCCGCAAGCCCCAACGGGTCGCACTCCACTCCTGGGCCTTTGCCCAGCTCGCAGACTTCATCCTCTACAAGGCCCGCAGGGCCGGCGTCCCCGTGGTCTTCGTCGATCCCGCCTACACCTCGCAGCAGTGCTGCGAGTGCGGCCACATCGACAAGAAGAACCGGGCAAGCCAGGCCCGCTTCACCTGCCGGAACTGCGGGGTCGTTGCCCACGCAGACCGGAACGCTTCCCACAACATCGCCCGCAAGGGCGAGGCTGTGTGGACTGCGGGGCGTGAGTCACGCGTCCCTGCCACCCCATAAGGGTGACTGGACGGAGGAGCCCACCCAACAGCCAGTCGGGCGCTACCTCCAAACCCGGCCCTTCAGGGCCGGGCCAAGTTGACTGACTTGCCCTACGCGGTCGACCACGTCATATCGACAGCCGGTGGCCCGTTGTACGCGCCCCTGGCCGACATGGACGTGGCGGAGACCAGTCGGCACTTCGGCGAACGCCTCGCCATGACGCTCGGGATAGCCAAGTACAGCCAGGGCAGGATCCGGGACGCAGGAACGCTGTTGTTCATCGGTGGCACGGGCGGTCGCCGCCCCGGCATCGGCAGGGCCGTCACCTCAGCGCTCACCGCGGCGCTTCCCGCCCTCACCGCGAACCTGGCACTCGAACTGGCGCCGGTCCGGGTGAACCTCATCGCTGCCGGATTCGTCGACACGCCTTTGTCAGCCTCACTCCTGGGCAATCAGATCGATGCACGGCGTGAAGAACTCCGCGCCTCGCTCCCCATCCGACGGGTCGTCGTCCCGGAGGACGTCGCTGCTCTGGCCGTACACATCATGTGCAACGAGGCATTGACGGGCGCGACGTACGACATTGACGGCGGTCAGCAGCTGTTGTCTCAATGATGAGCAGAACCACCGCTGTACCTCGCAACTCTTCTTCGCCACCTGTGGTGGCAGCATTTGGGGATCCGGTTCGCTGTTGAGGATGCCGAGATCTCTGCCTTGTAAGTTCGATCTGTCTTCTCCCTGTCGCGCTCCACCCGCGCGCACTTGGGCCGTTCGCGACCGCTGAACGGTGCGGCTGTCCATAGCCGTTGATGTCAACGCTGGATGTCAGCGGAACAGCTCCGGCATCGGGCAGACCTCCAACGGCTCATCCGGTCGGTCAGCCCATCTCCACCACACATGGCGACTGGTGCCCATACTCCATGCGGGTGGTGTGGGCTCTGGGGAGTCACCGTCGAAGAGGGACGGCGTCAGGGGGACGTCATGGCTCGGCCCTGACCGCCAACCGCTGACCTGCGGAATTGAGCAGACTTCTACTCAAGATGCTGGAGAGGGTATGTGCTACTAACGTGAATTCTGTGAGACGCAACCGGGGCACGGCCCGGGCGGCAAGATTCCGGAAGGACCGGAACCAATGAGCGGCGAGACGTGCTCCCGCTTGGAGCTGTGACCTCTGCGAACCGCACCGTATGTTCTGCATGCGCTGTGGCCACCGCCTTCGAACTTCGGTGGCGGAAGGAAAGGTAGAGACTCATGCGAGCACCTCATATCAAGCGTTCCCTCGCTGTAGCCGCCGCCGGTGTGATGCTGGCTGGTGGCGCCGGTGTTGGTGCCGCAGGGGCGGCTGCGGCTGCCCCTGCCCACGCGACCTCCGCGGCCAGCCACTTCTCCGGCGGGTGCGGCTGGTGGGATGACTGCTACGGCTACGGGTACGACAGCGGGTACGGGTACGACAGCGGGTACGGGTACGGCTACGACAACGGGTACGGCTACAACGGCTACGGCGGCGTAGCCATTATCGTGGTGGGCGGTTACGGCGGTTACGGCGGTTACGGCGGTTACGGCGGTTACTGAGCCCACTCGGGGAGAGGTGAACTAGTGCCGCATCAGGCAACGTTCGCCCTGTGGAAAACTCGTCGGAATGGTCTGTAGGGCGTGGCCGAGGATGGTCCTTCGGGCTGCTAGCGGTTCTGCGCCGGCTCTCCCACACGCTGAAGCGGGAACGGCGCGGGCGCACCAGCGGCGACGCCACCCTCTTCATGATCGAGTTAGTGGCACGGAGGCGCCGCCGACCGCCGACCTCCTCGCGGTCCTTGACTGAGCGCCCGCGCGTCAGGCCCGATCACGTCGTCGACGACAAGGGCTACAGCTCGAAGGCGATGCGCACCTGGCTGCGACCCCAACCCACCCCTCACCCCCAGGTTCTATCCGTCCGCCTTCGGCCCACACATCGTGGAGCGGGCGTGGTTCAGGGCGTCAAGGTGGAGCGCACCATGTACGAACGACCTTGACGCCCTGGGCTGCGACTGCTCGGTTCTGTCTTGGGTGACACGACGGCCGGACATGACGCTGGGGTGCGTCTCGGTGCGGCGTCGTTGATGTCAGCCGTAGATGTCAGAGACCTTCTGATCCGTAGCTCTATGTGGACCGGTCAACGGCAGCCATGGCGGTCGCGTCGCAGTGGCCAAGGGACTACAGGCCGTGGGTCATTGCTGGGGTTGCCGTACTCCGCTGCTGTACCGCAACCGAGCTCCGTCGCCCCGTCTTCACGGGCGGCTGTCTGTCGTTTCCAGCGTGTTCCCTGCCGCCGTCACTCGACGCAGCCGGTCAGACACACCCTCCATCGAGACATCTCGGCAAAATGCGCGAAAATGACTGAACGGGCTGTTTTGGCATTTGCCAGGGAGTCACAGATGGACGCCTCGGACGAACTCCTTCGAGGGGCTGACCCGGCGGCTCTTCTGACGCTGGACGGCGCTATCCGCAGCCTCAACGCCGCGATGGCCACAGCGCTGGGCAGGTCTGCGGAGCAGTGCCTGGGACGTGACTTCGGTGATCTGTGGCCCGCAGGCCAGCGGATGTCGGCCGAGAGTCTCGTGGCCCACGCCGTCAAGACGAAGACGGTCGCGATGCGGGTGCTGGACTTCCCCGCGCGAGGCGGAGCACCCGTTGCCAGCTTGATCGAGGCGCGGTCGGTCAAGGATCCCACCGATGACGAGCAACTGGTCTGGGTGCACGCCCTGGATGCGCGAAACGACCTGGCCAGCCTGCTGATCCCGTTCCGGATGGCCACCACGGCCGCCCACCTCGGCCTGTGGATGTATTCACCCAATGATCACCAGCTGGAGTGGCTCGGTGGCGCACCCGCCGTGGCCGCGCTCTTCCCGGATCCCACTACGTCGCTTTCCACAGTGATATCGGCGGTGCACCCTGACGACCATGAGGCTTTGCGGCAGCTCGTGCGCTCGGCCTCCACCCGGCAGTCCCTCTGGGTGAGGTTGCGGTACCTCCCCCCGCACGAGGGCTGGCACCAACTGGCCGCCCAGACCCGTCGGCTCCAGTTGGGATATGGCGGCCCCGAGCGGATCTTCGGGCTGGTCCGCGACGACACCAAGCAGGAGAAGCGCAAGGAGAAGGCGCAGGCCGCACTGACTGCCGAGCGACAACGCGCCAAAGACATCGCCGACTTCTCTTCCGCCTTGATCACCGCAGCCACGGAGCAGGAGTTGCAGCAGGTCGCCCTGACCCGGCTCGCCGCAACCTTCGGCGCCAGCGGCGCCCTGCTCGCACTCGTCGACGAAGGCCGCCTGCGCGTCTCCACCGATGCCGGGATAGCCATGTGGGAGGCCGACGTCCTGGACGGCCTGCCGCTGGACCATCCGAGCGCCCTGCCCGAGTCGATCCGCACCGGCAAGCCGCAGTTCATCCCCGACCGGAAGGACTACATCCACCGCTGGCCGCACGGGGCCGAATTTCCGCGGCTCGGCCGACTCGGCTCCGACTACGCCACCTCGATCACCCCCCTCAGCGAGGCAGGCAATCAACCGCTCGGGGCGTGGCTGGTGACCTACGGCAGCGGATACCGGCCGTCCTTGGACGAGATGACCCTCATGGGTACTCTGGCCGACCTGGCAGGCCAGGCACTGAGGCGCATCAGGTTGCAGCAGGCACGAGTCGAGTTGGCCACGGCGCTGCAGAAGACCATGCTTCCCACGCTGCCCGAGCATCTCGCGGGCCTGGAGGTCGCCGCCCGCTACCGACCAAGCCGCGATGGGCTGGACATCGGCGGAGACTGGTACGACGCCTTCGCGATGCCCGACGGCACGGTCGCAATAGAGATCGGCGACGCCCAAGGGCACGACGTGGACGCCGCCGCAGTTATGGGACAGGTACGTGCCTCCATGCGTGCGATCGCCGCCCACGAACCGGATCCCGCAACCGTGCTGACGCGCACCAACGAGCTGCTTGTCACGATGGGCGCGACACGATTCGCCAGCTGCACCATGCTGCACATCGACCCAGGCGATGGACAGGTCACCGGCGCCAGCGCCGGCCATGTGCCGGTGCTGTGCGTGCGCAAGGACGGCAGCCACAGCATCCACGAGCTGCCGGGCGGGCCGGTCCTGGGAGTCGTGCCCGACATCGAGTACCGCGAGGAGATCTTCACCCTGGACGCGGACAGCGCGCTGCTCATGGTCACCGACGGCGTGGTCGAGGGACCGGGCCTCACGTTGGAAGCCGGACTGGAACGAGCCGGAACACTGGCCGGCGCAGCCCTCCACGACGGACTGAACGCCGAGGAGACCGCCGACCGCGTCCTCGACGCCGCGGTCGCGGTAGACCATCTCGACGACGTGGCCGTGCTGGTCATCCGACGCACATGAAGGCACCCTCGCCCTCACGCACCCTCTTTACGGTCCCCCGAGCCAGCCTCGGAAGGACCCTCCGGCCCCAGTCACCCAGAGCCCCAGTTCGGAAGGTCGCGCATGCGGGTGCGGGCTGAGCTGGCAAGACGCTGACCTGTACGTTCGGGGTTTCGCTGACCAGCGTTCCCCGCTGTTCCCCGACAGTCGCCGCCTCATCGGGCACGAGAGGGGCACGCATGGCCTCTCGCGGTTTCGCAGGCCCGCATGGCCCGGCGGGGCCGCCAAGTTCCCCAAGGCTGCCGCCCACTTGGACGCTGCCCAGCACGAACTCCTGGCGTTCACTGCATTCCCACGTGAGATCTGGCGGCAGATCTGGTCCAACAACCCGCAAGAACGGCTGAACAAGGAGATCCGCCGCCGCACCGACGTGGTCGGGATCTTTCCCGACCGAACCGCCCTGATCCGGCTGGTCAGCGCGGTGCTGGCCGAGCACAACGACGAATGGATGGCAGCCCGCCGCTACATGGGCATCGATGAGGCCTGGCTCAGTGCGCGTCGCGGTCGACGCGGCGGCGCATTTCGCGATCCGGGACGCCGCACAGCGGGCCCCGCCTGCCGCGCTCACATAGGACGCCCGGCACCGTTTCGGCGCTCCGCCGATACCCCTACCGATTGCTCTGCCCAGACGGACTTCCCTGCGGCTTGGTAGCGGGTGCCCCACTGGTCCGCGACGCTCGCGACGATGAACAGCCCTCGGCCTGTCTCGTCGATGGTGAACGCCGTTTCCTCGTCCACGCCCCAAGCCTCCAGTCGGCGGCGGGCCGCTGCGCGAACCCCATCCCGACAGTCGCAGAGCCCGGACCGGTAGGGCGCGAGCGATTGCTGATGCGGTCCCACCCGGCTCCGAGGTCCAGAGGCATTCAGCCAGCAGCTCTCGCGCCTCGCGGGTGCCGTGACCAAACCCGCTGGTGCTCGGGCCTACTTATTGTCGATTCTTCCAGTGAACTCCAGGATTGTGGCCGCGAGTGCTTCAGGAGCTTCCTGCGCGATGAGGTGGCCGACCCCCTCAAGATGCACCGCGGTGACCTCACCGGCGGATACCTGACGGAAGGTCATCTCGGTGATCCTTCCGTGGCCGGCACCCTCAACGGTGAGTACCGGCACGGCGATCGGGTGTGACTCGGCCAGAGCCTTGGTTGCGCCTTCGTCGGAGAAAAGGCCTCGGTAAAGGCCCTCCGTACCTCGCCAGGCGTTCGGACGTGCGTAGCTTCGAACGAACTCGTCGACGTCGCTTTCGCCTATGGAACCCTCCGTCCCGTTCATCAGCGGAAAGGCCCAGTCGGCCAGGAGTTCGCGCTCGTGACCCGGAAGGAGCATTCCGGGTATGCCCGGAGCGCCGAGGAACCCGACATGCCAAGAACCGTGGTTGTTCACGTCGGCAAGAGCCTCGAATCCGAAACCGGCCAGAGCCGTCTCGATTCCGGTGAAGCTGATGACGTCCTCGGGGCGCGTTGCCGCGAAGCGGAAGCCTGTGCCGCCGCTGATGTCCTGGCAAAGGATGTGAACGGGGCCCGCGCCGATGTGCTCGACGAGATGGTGCAGATCCTCGGCTGCGACCGCCTCACCGTACTCGGTGTCGGCGTTGCTGGAGTCGCCGAACCCGCGAAGGTCGAGGGCGAAGACCCGGTGAGTCTCCGCGAGCAGCGGAATCAGCTTGCGGAACGCCCACCAAGTCTCCGGCCAGCCGTGCACCAGCAGGATCGGAGAGCCGTTGGTGCCGGCGGAGACGTAGTGCAGTTGCGTTCCGTTGACGTCGGCCAGGTGATGCGTGACGCCGGGAAGGGTTGCGCCGGAGGGCGTGGTTGTGGTCACGAGAAGCTCCCAAATAGGCAACCTGGTTGCCAATCAAGATAGGCAACCAGGTTGCCCTTGTCAAAGGTGATCGTATGCTGGCTGCATGTCCAGATCAGGCGCCGATCTCGCCCTGCTCCTGCTCGCCAGCTTCCGGACTCTGGCGGATCGAGCCACCGCCGCGCTCGCCGAGCGCGGGTACGAAGACGTACGGCCGGTGCACGACTTTGCCCTCCACTCGATCTTGTCCGGCGCCGACAGCGCCTCCGAACTCGCCCGCAGAATGTCGGTGACGAGACAAGCAGCCGCGAAGACGATCGCCGCACTGGAGGAACGCAATTACGTAGCGCGCCAACCTGACTCGGCCGACGGTCGACGGACGCGACTTCGCGTCACCGAGCACGGACTCGCAATGTTGCAACAGGGCGAAGCGATCTTTGACGAGCTGCGTGAGCAGTGGGAGAAACAGGTGGGTGCAGCGTCGCTCTCAGCACTCGAGGAAACACTCCGATCGCTCGTTGGGGACAGTGCGATCCGGCTCGATTCACCAGGCTGGATCGCGCGCGACCCGGACGTGCAGTAGGCCCTTCTGCGCCTCCCGCACCACTGCTCGAAGTGAACGGACAAACGAAAAATCCGTCCTCGGCGCGCTTGCGGCGGAGGATCAAGTCCTTCTCGATTTAGACGTCATCTCATTTGGTAAGTCTGCGGTAGCAGATCAGGGTGCAGGCAATGCTGGTGATGGCGAGGAAGTGGTCGGCTTTCCGTTCGTAGCGGCGGTGCAGACGTCTGCATCCGGCGAGCCAGGCCATGGTGCGTTCGATGGTCCAGCGGTGGCGGCCGAGTCGTTGCGAGGTCTCGATGCCCTTGCGGGCGATACGGTGCCGGATACCTCGGTCGGATAACCATCGCCGCAGGTGGTTGTAGTCGTAATCCTTGTCGGCGTGAAGTTTGTGGGGCCTGCGCCGTCGGCGTCCCCGGCGGGAGCGGATCGGTGGTATGCCCTTCACCAGTGGGATCAGTGCCTGGCTGTCGTGGGTGTTGGCGCCCGAGATGCCGATGGACAGGGGCAGGCCGGTCCGTTCCGTGATCAAGTGGATTTTCGACCCGTACTTGCCCCGATCTACAGGATTCGGGCCTGTCAGTTCCCCCTTTTAAGGGCCCGCATGTTGACCGTGTCGATCGCGCACCGGGACCAGTCCAGTTCTCCGCGGGATCCGAGTTCGTCGAGGACCAAGCGGTGGAGCTTGGCCCACACGCGGGCTTTCGTCCACTCGGTGAAGCGTCGGTGAGCAGTCGCGCCGGAGGGTCCGAACGAGGCGGTCGGCAACTGCTGCCACGTGCAGCCTGAGGTCGCCACGAAGACGATTGCGGCCAGCACTTCGCGGTCGCCGTGCCGACGCCGGCCACCGCCCTGGGGTCGCGACGGCGCCTCCGGCACCACCCGCTGGAACAACTGCCACAACTCGTCCGGCACCAGCCGCTCAACGATCCCCACGCCGGCAGGCTACCGACATCAAGGAGAAGCCCGCAGTCAGCGGCCCATTCGGCGCTGCTCGTCGAACCGAAGCAGCACCCGTACCAGACGCCACATTCCGGCCGTCGCTCCGAGCAGTGCACCCCCCACCAACACGCCCTTCTTCGCTGAACCAGAGATGCCAAAGGCTAGTGCGAGAGTCAGAGCGACGGCGAAGACCGCCGCAGCCAGCGCGACGGCAGTCACCAGGGCGAAAACGATCTCCACCGTCATTGCGTCCTTTTCCCACCGCGACTCTCGCCCCATGTCCATGCTGCAAGTCTCACATCACGGTCAAGCCATGGCGCTTGGGCCGGACAGCCTGACTCTCACGTGCGGAGGCGCAGCCACCAATTGAGATGACTTCTTAGGCGAGTCGGGGCAGCATTTTCGGGTTGACCTGCAGCATCGGGCATCGGATGCATGCGTGCTCATGCTGGCAGGGTGATCCGTAAGGGCGAGCGCAGTGGCCGAGCTCGACCTTGCGCTTGTCGAAGTGCTCCTCGAACTCCCCCCATTCTTCGGCCGTGACGTCGACGTACTCGCCTTCGGGACGGAGGGCTCGGCGGTTGTTGAGGAACTCCTGGTAGTGCTTGACGATGCCCTCGGCGAAGATCGCGACGTAACCCTGTGTGGTCTGAAGGTTCCGATGTCCGAGCAGGGCCGTGCCGATGTGGTGGGCAGGCTGCCGTTGACGATGTCGGTCGCGAAGAGCCGGCGGAAGTCGTGCGGGGTGAACTTGGTGCCGGCGAAGGCCGGGTTCGTCTTGGCGATCTCCTCGCAGCTGCGTCCGATCATGTTGAGCGTCGCCCGGTCTCAGGGAGTGCCAAGGAACCACAACAGCCGGAACCAGCGCTGGAGATCGAACGCGTAGCTCCTGACGGTCAACGGCCGGTTGTCGTCCAGGGTGAGACCCCGGAGGTACGGAACGACGGGGGGCGACGACGATTCCGTCACCGTCCAGGACGGCGTACAGCGGTATGGATTCCAGTTCAACGACCGAACCGACACGGGGCACATCGGCCTGGCCCTCGATCAACTGGCGATGCACGTCCTGCAATACACACTTCCTTGCAGGCGTAGATCATCTCGCTCCATGATCAGAGACGATGGTGCAGTCAACACACCTCCCCTGCCGGCCGGTCCCCCTGGGCTGAGGTGGTGAGCAGCGTTCACGGCCCTATCGCAGGTCTATCGCGATCAGCGCGCAACAACGACAAAGAGCGGGACCCAGCGAGACTGGTTCCCGCTCTCTCATGTCGGCATCCGCCCTGGTCAGCACTAGGTTTCTGCTGATCCTGGGCGAGTGCCCCCGGCAGCATTCGAACCTGCGCACACGGCTCCGGGGGCCCTTTGGGCCTGTGGCGTCGCTGCTGGTCGCAGGGCCGCTTCTGCGTACTCGACGGTTCCCTGTCGACGGATAGTCCACGGGCACTGATGCCTACCCACATGCGCCGGACCGGTGCTGTGGGACGAGTCGGGGCGGGGGCTGCTGCTGGTGGAGGTACTCGCGGAGAGGTGTGTCGTAGGGGAGCGCGAACTCGGCGGGATCGTGAGGTGCAAGTTCGCCCTGGTGGACGGGGGGCCACCCGTACGCGCGCGTGACGCGACACGCCAGGCGTCGGTTCCCGATTCAACGATTTTTCGCTACATAAGGCGTCCTTGCTGGCGAGTCGGACGTAACGGTGGATTGTGGACGCGAACATGGATGTGTCCGACCCAGGCAGGCGCATTAGGCACCTGCCGTGAAAGGAGCATGGAATGCAGGTTTCCCGTTTTGCCGCCGCGCTGGGAGTGGCGGGCGCCATCCTGGTGGGCGGCGCCACTGGCGCCAGCGCCGCCGCCGCGCCTTCGGTGGTAACTCATGCCACGCACGACCGTGGTAACGACCACGGTGACGACTACAGGCGCGGCGACCACGACGGCCACTGGGGTCACCACCGTGACGGCCGCTGGGGTCACCACCGTGACGGCCGCTGGGGTCACCACCGTGACGGCGGCTGGGGTCACCACCGTGACGGCCGCTGGGGTCACGACCGCGACGACCGTGACGGCCGCTGGGGTCACGACCGCTACGACCACCGCTGACCGTCCTTGGGGGTGCCCTTCCGCTGTTGGGGGAGGGCACCCCTTCCGCGTCCTCCGCATGCCTTCGGCCGCATAGACACCCGCGGCTGGCCGAGATCTACGATCCGCTCGATTCCGACCGCAGGGATCTGGGTTCGCACATGGGTGTCGTGCAGGAGTTCAATGCCCGCCGGGTGCTGGACATCGCCTGCAGGGACGGGTGCGCGACACCGGCTTTAGACGGTGTCCTACATGGTGAGTTTGAGGAGCCGTCTGTAGCAGCAGAGGGCTGCGGCGAGGCTGAGAAATGCCAGGTAGTTGGCGGGTTGGCGCTCGTAACGGGGGCTGAGTCTGCGGTAGCCCGTCAGCCACGACATCGTCCGCGCTATCGAGGTGTTGCGACGACCGATTGAATCCGCCCAGTGCACCGATCAGCAATTCGCCGCCCTGGCAGCCGAGTTCGAAATCCAACTCTCGGTCGGCCGCACCGGCTAATGCTGGGACAACACACTCGCCGAGTCCTTCTTCGCCACCATCAAAAGCGAGTTGCTCGACACCACCGTGTGGCCCAGCAGGGCCGCCGCCCGCACGACGATCTTCGATTTCATCGAGAGCTGGTACAACTTGCGCCGACTGCACAGCAGCCTCGGTTACCGCAGTCCCGCCGGCTACGTGACCGAACACGCCGCCCGACCACCACGCCGATGGTGTCCGCCAAAGCGGAACAAGCTCAGTACGTCGCGAACCTAGCGTCGAGGTCAAGCCTGCGTACGACATGACAGCGCTCGCGAGGGAGCGCAAGCTGGGGGAGTGGAGGGGTGACACCTGGCGTTCGATCAGGCGAGGCGAGCTGTACATATGGCGTCGAGATCCGCCGGAGGTTGCGTCGTTCCGCTCCTGGCCGGAACGTCCGCCGAGTTCGTGGGGTGCTGAGAGGAACGGTCACTCATGCCGCAATCCATGCGCGCGCTCGTAGCCGGAGAGGTTGGCGAGCCGGACATTGTCCTTCGGCTGGAATCCCGGCCTGTTCCCACGCCAGAAGCCGGCCAGGCGTTGATCCGTGTGAAGGCGACTCCGATTCACGCCAGCGATCTGCACGTGTTGCGTGGTCGGTACGGTTTCTCCCCCGAGTTTCCCACTGTGGGGGGTCACATGGAATGCGTGGGCCGTATTGAGGCACTGGGGCCGGATACCGAGGGACTGAAGATTGGCGAGCGTGTGGTGGCCGTTGCTGTCCCGGCGGTACCCGGGCCACGTGTGGCCGGCACCTGGCAGGAATATCTTGTTGCCGATATGCATAGGCTTCTGCGGGTCCCCGATCGTCTGAGCGACTCCAGCGCCTGTCAGCTCGCTGTCAACCCGTTGACTGCGCTGCTCCTGGTGGCTCGCGAACTCGACGTACAGCCGGGGGAGTGGTTGTTGCAGACGGCGGCGGGCTCTACCGTCGGGCGACTCGTTATTCAGCTGGCCAGGCATCTGGGTATTCGCACGATCAATGTGGTGCGGCGGCGCGATGCCGTTGAGGAGATCAAGGCGTTTGGTGGCGACGAGGTCATTTGCACTGAGGACGAGGACTTGTTGCAGCGTGTGACTGAGATTGCAGGACCGGCTGGCGTGCACAAAGCCATCGACTGTGTCGCGGGACACGTAGGTGCCCAGGTGTTCCAGGCATTGGCTCCGGGAGGGGAGCTCGTCGTCTACGGCGCGCTCTCTACGCATCGGCAGACTGACCCGGCGGCGCTGACGATTCCGCTGCTGTCGCGCTCGGTCATCTACGAGACCAAAGCAGTTCGTGGCTTCTGGCTGAACCGCTGGTTCGGCACTGCCTCACCTACGGATGCGCTGCGCGCGCTGTCCGAGGTTCGGAGCCTCGTCGCTGATGAAGTGCTGAGCATCCCCCAAGGCCAGCCGTTCCCGCTCGAACGCTTCGCTGAAGCCATCTCATTCGCCGAAACACCCGCTCATGGCGCCAAACCGCTCCTCGTCTTCGAAGATGGCCGGGACAAAGAAGACGAGTAGGACGCGATAATCCGATAGCGGCAGCCTGCAGCGGAAGTGCAGAGGAGCATCTGATCCGTAGCTCTCGCCGGAGCGGTCAACGACGGCCATACCGGCGCCGCTACGAGGCCCCTCAAGGGCGTTACCGGACGGCGCGGTTGCTGGGGTTGCGGTACGGCACTGCTGTACAGCTGAGGGGGCCGTCCTTCAACGGGATGCCGCTCTCTCCTGCTTGTCTATCGCGGCGGCAAGTGCAAGGAGCGCCTCAACCTGGGCCATCCGTACCCGGGTCTCGGCGGAGAGTCGCCCCTTCTCCCCTCGCTCAGCTGCTTCAAGCAACTCCTGAGCCTTGTGCGCGTGCGCGGCATAGTCAGCCACGAGAGATCCCCTCGTCGTCGAGACGTCCACCGTAGCGATCACTTTGGGGCGTTGGAGTCTCATTGCCCGACTCGAGCCAAGCGGCCTCTTCGACGAGGAGGGCCCACTGGCCTGGTCGCGGGATGTGAACCTGTGGACTCATCCTTGTCAGGTCGATCAACGCGGGCTCTCGCCGCTGATGTTCGGCCGTCGAATGGCACCTGAGTGATCGCGGGGGGCCGCCCGGATCCGCCCTCGTCCACCGCTGTTGGTGTCAGGCGTTGATGTCAGACATCAACGGCCACTTGACAGTGACTGATATGGGAGTGGAGGCACCCTCGAAACCGCACCTATCAAGGCTCTTGCGGCTCGCCCACGGCAGTATCAACCGCGGAACTTCCGCGGCCTCGCCTGGTTGCCCGAATTCGGTCGATGATGAGTCCCGCAAGTCCAGCCAGGAAACAGATCGCCCCTATGCCCAGGCCCAACCGCAGCAGTGGCGGTCGGCCACCACCCAACGCACGGGCGCCGGCCCAGACCGCTCCGGCCGTGAGCCCGAGACCCTGCAGCCACCATCGATCTTCCTTGGTGTTCGTCATGTCCTCCCCCAGCCTTATACGTGATGATCCCACTCACCCCAGCTCCCATCCGTCCGCCTTCGGCCCACACATCGTGGAGCGGGCGTGGTTCATGGCGTCCAGGTGGAGCGCGCCACTGTACGAACGACCTTGACGCCCTGGGCCGCGACTGCTCGGTTCTGCCTGGGTCGATGGTGGACGGGATGGGAGCCCACGACGCTCGCCACGAACCGGCCGGCACTCGCGCACGGCGCCCCTAGATGATCGATTCCAAGGGGTCAGCGGTCATAGGCGGTCCGTGAGCGCAGGACGGGCTGTCCTGTGTGGTCGTTGTGCCAGATCGCGGCGGTCAGCGCGAGGGCACGCCGGAAGGACGCGCCGGCCGCCCGGATGGAAGTGAAGCAGCTCACCTGGGCGGCTTCGGAGCGGAAGGTCCGGCCTCGCAGGCCCGAAGCCCGCCGTGAGCCCGTGAGCCCGCGAGCCCGTGAGCGCGCCCCGAGCGACGCGCGCCTCTCCCGCTTGACCTGAGTAGACCTGTCTGTCTAATCTAGCTCCTGATTAGACAGACAGGTCTACTCATACTTCGGACGGGAATGGTCATGACGAATCTCTCGGTCGTCCCGGCGTCCAAACCGGCGCGCACCTCGGATGCGGCGCACGCCGACGCCGGATCCGCTTCCGGATCCGACCCCGCTGCCGTATCCGCGCGGGGCCGGCGGCTGCCGCCGAACGTGGCGCTGTACGTACTCGCCTCGATCACCATCTCGTTCCTGGCGGCCTCCAGCGCGCCGACCCCGCTCTACGCGGTCTACCAGGCCGAATGGGGCTTCGACCCGATCACCACCACCGTGGTCTTCGGCGTCTACGCGGTGGCCGTGCTGCTCGGGCTGCTCACCATGGGCAAGCTCTCCGACCACGTCGGCAGGCGGCCGGTGCTGCTGGCCGCGCTGGCGGCACAGGCCGGCTCGATGGTCGTGTTCGCCACCGCCGACGGCGTGTCGGGGCTGATGGTCGCCCGGATCGTCCAGGGACTGTCGACCGGCGCCGCGCTCGGCGCGATCGGGGCGGGGATGATGGACATCGACCGGCCGCGCGGCACGATCACCAACGCGGTCGTCCCGGGCATCGGCACGGCGACCGGCGCGCTGGTCTCCGGCCTCGTCGTCCAGTTCCTGCCCGCCCCCACGCATCTGGTCTACCTCGGGCTGCTGGCGGTATTCGTCCTCCAGGCCGTCGCCGTCGCGCTGATGGCGGAGACGGCGATCCGCAAGCCGGGGGCGGTGGCCAGCCTGGCGCCGGAGATCAAGCTGCCGCGCGCCGTACGCCGCCCGATGCTGGTGGCCGCGCCGGTGCTGTTCGCCGTCTGGGCGCTGGCCGGGCTGTACGGGTCCCTCGGCCCGTCCCTCGCACGGCAGTTGACCGGTTCCAGGTCCGAAGTCCTCGGCGGGCTGAGTCTGTTCGTGCTCGCCGGGGTGGCCGCCGTCTCGGTGCTGGTCCTGCGGAAGGCGGCGACCCGGACGGTGATGCTCACCGGCATCCTCGCGCTGATCGCCGGGGTGGCCCTCACCCTCGTCTCGATCCGCGGCTCCTCCTCCACAGGCTTCTTCGTCGGCACCGCCATCGCGGGCGTCGGCTTCGGCAGCGGGTTCCAGGGCGGCATCCGTACGGTGATGCCGCTGACCCGGCCGCACGAGAGCTCCGGGGTGCTGTCGCTGCTCTTCGTCGTCTCCTACCTGGGCATGGGTGTGCCCGCCGTGATCGCCGGGTTCCTCGTCGTCCACGCGGGCGGACTGACCGCCACCGCGCAGGAGTACGGCGTCGCCCTGATCGTCCTCGCGGCGTTCGCGCTGCTCGGGCTGCTGCGCGGCGGCCGGGACGGGGCGGCGGTCCTGCCGGTCGAGCGGGTCGGCGGCAACGCCTGAGGGGTGGCCTGCGGCTGGGACTCGGTTGGGACTCGGCCGGAGGGGCGCGGCCGGGGGCATAATGTAGACAGGTCTGTCTGAAGGAGTGACCGTCATGGCGAGTGTCCAGAGCACCGCGAAGCCGTCGGCGCGTGAGCGCCTGCTCGCCGCCGCGAACGAGCTGTTCTACGCCGAGGGCGTGCAGAGCGTCGGGATCGACCGGGTCATCGAGCACGCGGGCGTGGCCAAGGCGTCGCTGTACAACACCTTCGGCGGCAAGGAGCAGCTCGTCCGGGCGTACCTCGACACCCGGCACGCGGGCACCGCCGACCGGATCACCCGGGCCGTCGCGGAGCGCGACACGCCCCGCGAGCAGATGCTGGCGGTCTTCGAGTCCCAGGGGCGGCAGTTCGACCGGCCCGACTTCCACGGCTGCGCCTTCATCCGCGCCGGCGCCGAGGCCGGCCCCGGCGGGCTGGTCCAGGAAGCGGCGAACGCCTTCCGCGGCTGGATGCGCGAACTCTTCACCCGCCTCGCCGCCGAGGCCGGAGCCGCCGACCCCGACGCCCTGGGCCACCAGCTCCAACTCCTCTACGACGGCGCCGGCATCTCCGCCCTGATGGACCACGACTCCACGGTGGCCGCGGCCTCCCGCGCGGCGGCGACCGCCCTGATCGCGGCGGCGACGGGCGCATCCGCCGAGGCATGAGCGGCGTTCGGCACGCACGCGGGCCGGGACCGCGGGCGTGAACCACGAGGTGCGCCAGGGCTACTGACGCGGCGTCGCTAGAGCGGCCCGGGCCGACGCACCGGGCCGCCCGGCTCCGGTCGGTCCCGATCCGCGGACGGTGCGCCTCAGCCCGCTCGGCCGACGTCTGTCCGCTGGTTTCCCGACGCAGCACCACTAGGTGATCGATTCCAAGGGATCGGCTGCGCGCATGGGACGAGGGCATCCAACGTCAGTGTGTGAAGCCAGAGTTGGACACCCTAGCGACCGCACTCCATGCGAAGACAGATGACCTGCTGAAGGCGTCTCCGCATCTCGCGCCCTGGCGGCCGGCCGTGGGGATCGCCCCGCAGCTCACCGACGCCGAGCTGGTCACACTGGCAGTGGTGCAGGCCATGCTCGGCTTCACCTCGGAGGCCAGATGGCTCCGCCACGCCCGTTCCCACCTGAGGCATCTCTTGCCGTACCTGCCCAAGCAGCCCGGCTACAACAAAGCGGCTGCGCAAGAGCGCCGAACTGCTCCGCCGGGTCACCCGGCTGCCGGCCGCCGACACCTCGGTGTGGAGCGACGACGTGTGGATCGTCGACTCCGCACCGGTCGAATGCGGCCGCTCCCTCGAGACCGTGAAACTCTCCGACCTGGCCGGGTGGGCCGAGTACGGGTACTGCGCCAGTCACAGCCGGTTCTCTTGAGGGCTGCGGCTGCACCTGGTGTGCACCCTCCAGGGGCTTCCCGTCGCGTTCGCGCTGACCGGCGCCAAGGCACACGAGCGCGAGACTCTGCTGGACCTCCTGGCCGCCGAAGCGGGCCTCGTTGCCGCACGTCCCGCCCTGGCGCTGATCGGCGACAAGAACTACTTCGGACGGGGCTTCGAACACGAACTGGCCGAGTAGGACATCCGGCTGCTCCGGCCAGCCCGCAAGGGCGAGCCGGAACGGCCCGGAGCACCACTGTTCAAGCCATTGCGGCAGATCAGCGAGTCGGTCAACGAAACTTTCAAGGGTCAACTCGATCTCGAACAGCACCGAGGGCGCACGCCCGGCGGTGTCGTCGCCCGCGTCATGCAGCGCATCCTCGCGCTGACCGCCACGATCTGGCACAACGACCACACAGGACAGCCCGTCCTGCGCTCACTGACCGCCTATGACCACTGACCCCTTGGAATCGATCACCTGGTGGTGCCTGCTGCTCCTCGCTGTTCCCCGCGGGTCCCCGCTCGATCTGGCACCGCTGCCGTGCGCTGTAGATTCGACGCCTCCACCACACACGGAGGCCCTCGCCTTCTTCAAGGCCCGCGCGTGTCAACAACGCTCATGCTCAATACATCTAGCCGCGGATCGTAGGCAGCAATACGCTGCGCCCATGAACCTGGGGGATATGGGGCGTGGGATCTTCGCTGTTGGACACGGCGGGTTGGCGCCCCTCAAGCGTCACACAAGCGCGGGATGGTCGTCCGGAATCTGGGGACTGATCGCGGTCCTGGTCATCCTGACGCTTGTGGCGGTCTTGGTGTTCTCCGTACGACGGGGCTCCTCGTCGGATGACGAAGACTGACGCTTAGCAGAGCGCGAACAGCGAGATCACTGCTGTTCCGGTGTACGCGCAACACGCGGTCGACGTAGCGGCCTTGGGCCGGCACGTGTTCCCGCCCCTCGCCCTGCACCTTCACCGCGGCGAGTGGACGACACGTGCCTGGTTGGCTCCGCCTGCGGAGGGCGGGTGCTACGACAGGTTCCATGAACGAAAGTGAAGGGCGGCCATTCGGCCAACCCGAGGTGGATCTTGTATCGAAGGGCAGGATGCTCGCTCTCACCGACGGTGTGGTGGCCATCGCCATGACGTTGCTCGTGCTGGACATCAAGCTGCCCGAGGGGCTTCGCGGGGCGGAACTGCACCAGGCACTGGAGGAAGTCCAGTCGCAGGCGGGCGCCTTCCTGCTGAGTGCGGTGGTGATCGCGCTGTTCTGGCGGGCCCACCACGCGGCGCTGCGGAACGCGGGGCCGATCGACTCGTACCTGTTCTGGCTCAACGTGACATTCCTGTTGCTGGTGTCGTCGATTCCCTTTCCCACCAAAGTTCTTGAGGACTACGGCGACCAGTTCCTCGGTCCGGGTTTGTACGGGGCCGTCATCGGCACGGCCGCACTGGTGCTCTATGCGATGGAACTGCGCACCAGCCACTCCGTCGGCGCGCCCTGGCGCCGCGTCCCACTCCCTGCTCAGGCCGTCGTGTTTCTGCTCTCGGTGGGGATCGCACGAGTCTCGCCCGCCGTTGCGATCTACAGCTGGGCCGCGGCCGTGCCTCTCTCCATGGTGGCCGACCGGATCGCGGCACGGGGTCGCTGACCGGATGTTCCAGTCGAGGGAACGAGCTGTGTCGTGCCGGGAGGTGCAGGCGGCGCGGGCCATACGGTCAGCTGGCATGACCCACGAATCGCAGGACGCATCCCACCTGAGCCGGCGCACCGCCCTCGCCGGGCTCGTCGGTGGGGCCGGGGTCGCGCTGGCTGCCGGTTGCACCTCCTCGAACAGAACCTCCGCACAAGGGGTCGCACCCAGGCCCACGGCGTCGGCCACCGGCTCGTCGGCGGGTGCCACGCCCGGGGTGATGACGCTCTTCCGGGACCCGGCGTTCAACTTCAGTGGCCTCTGGGCCCTCGGCGGGGCCGGGTTCGGCGGCAGCGAGGTGGGCGAGGTGCTCACCGCCGTGAACACGATCAACAAGGCCGGCCTCTCCGCGCAGACGTACGTCGAGACCTTCAAGAAGCTCGGCGACCAGCTGATGGAGGCGCCCGAGGGCAGCAAGCCCGACCGGCAGACCAGGCGCCTGCGCGCTCTGCGGGCGGCGCAGTACTACGCCCAGGCTCTGTTCTTCGTCCTCGGCTCCGACACCCCCGAGACTGAGGAGCAGCTGTACAGGGCCGGGCGCGGCGCCTGGGACAAGTTCTGTGAGCTGTGCGACCCAGCGCCGGTGGCGGCGGACATCCCCTACGGGAAGACCCCGCTGCCTGTGTGGTTCTTCCGCCCTGACGACTCCGGAAAACAGCGCCCCACCGTGATCCTCACGAACGGCAGCGACGGGCAGAACGTCGACATGTGGGCCTACGGCGTTTCGGCCGCCCTGGAGCGTGACTGGAACGCCCTCGTGTACGACGGGCCGGGCCAGGGGCAATTGCTCTTTGTGGACCGGGTGGTTTTCACACCGCGCTGGGAGACGGTGGTCACGCCGCTCGTCGACTGGCTGGTCGCCCGTTCCGACGTGGACGCCGACAGGATCGCCCTGACCGGGCTGAGCATGGCGGGCAACCTGGCCCCCCGGGCCGCGGCCTTCGAGAAGCGCATCGCTGCCCTGGTGGCGATGCCCGGATGCCTGGAACCCTGGCTGGGTTTCCCGCCGGAGATTCGGAAGATCCTCACCCCGAACAAGGCGCAGACCAACAACATCTGGAACAAAGAAGTCGTCCCCGACCTGCCTGCGGCCGCTGCCGCGACGATGAAGAAGCGCTTCGAGCCCTTCTCCATCCCGGCGATGCTCGCTGCCCGCGAGGGCAGAGTCTTCACGGACTTCTACACCCCCGCCAAAAGCATCGAGTCACTGACCATCACGAGCGTGGTAGACCGCATCACGATGCCCACCCTGGTCCTTGACTACGAGGACGAGCAGTTCTATCCCGGACAGCCACGGACGATGTTCGACAAACTGACGTCCCCCAAGGACTACGTGAAGCTCACCGCGGCCACCGGCGCGCAGCTGCACTGTTCCCCGATGGCCCCACAGCAGCACTGCGACGTCGTCTTCGACTGGCTGCAGGAGACGCTGCCGGGACGCTGATAGCCAGGTTCCAGCCGCTCGCCGAACGGTGATCGGCGAGACAAGACAGACGACCGACGTCATCACATATGGTGCTCGACTTCCTGGTGACGGCTCAAGGCGAGTCGGTGAAGATCGAGGTCATGGTGAGGACTTGGGACGGTGACGGTCTTGACGTCTTCCTTGCTGGGCTGGCAGAAGAGTTCCGAGGATGGGACGGAACTAGGGCATGGCGCTCTCTTGAGGATGACCTGACGCTGGCGGCCGAGCATGCAGGCTCACACGTCCGGTTGAGGTGGGCGCTACACGACCGATTCCCTGACGAAGAATGGCGCTTCGAGGCGACGACCAGCCACGCTCCCGGAGAAGACATGCGCCGTCTCGCCGTCGAGATGCGTACCTTTCTGGAATCTGAGCCCCTGCAATGAGCGGACAGCTCGTCGGTCATCTATGACCGACATAACGAGTCGAGTTGTCGATGTGTGATAGCGCCAGTCGCCGTTATAGGGGGCGTGCCCGGGCTGCGGTCCGGCACCTCCGCCCTCGAGGGTCGGCAGGCTCACGGGCGTTGGCAGCCAGGTCGTCAAAATGCAGTAAGCGTTGGCTCGCCCTACCAGCACACTGGACGACATGGATGGACTGTATGTGGTCAGGCGTGAGCCGACCTGGCGCGAGGAGCCGGAGTCGGACGACGAGTACGACAACGGCACGGATCACAAGACCCTGTATGCCCTCTTCGGGCTGGCCATCTACAAGGCCAACGTCCTCGAACACTCTCTCGTCAATGCTCTCGCGCTCACCAAGCTCGTTACGGCGAGGGAGCAGGGAGAGCAGCTCATGCGCGATCCCTGGGCTCAAGGCTTCAAGGACATGATGGGGAAACTCATCAAGCGCGTCGAGGCGCACACCAGCGTTTACCCGGAGGTCGGCAACGACCTCACCAGGAGCTTGAAGCGGCGTAACGACCTGGTTCACAACTTTTGGCGCGAGCGCATCCAAGAGACGATCACCGAGGCGAGCCGGGCCAAGCTGTGCGCAGACCTGAAAACGGACTGCCAACTGTTCACTCAGACGGACGAACGCTTCAGCGAGAGGGTCCTAAACCCCATCATGGCGAAGATCGGGGTCACGCCCGAGGACGTCGAAGCCCAGTACTTGAAGGAGCGCCGCGAGGCGATGGCGCGCTACGAGACCGAGGCGTTCACGGCCGAAAAGAACCCGACCTGACCTCGCGCTCAGCTCGCCCGACTCATCGGGCCGCCGAGTTGCTGGTGTGCGGCGTCCAGTAGGTGTGCGTAGTCGGTCTCGGTGAAGCCCTTGTGCCGGCTCTTGGCGGGGCCGCGGTCGAGGTGGATGCGATAGATGAGCCGGGTCCGGTGGCTGGACTTGGTGCAGATCAGGGCGGCCATGGAGACGCGTTTGGTGCCGCGGCGGTGACGCGCACGACGGGTGTGTGGCCTCGTCGGCCCCAGGTTCGGCCTTTGGGCGGCCTCAGCCCCTGGCCGGCTTCGTCCTCGAAGCAGAGCCGGGCGCCCAGGTCCGTCGCCGTCTTTTTATGACGGGCCACTGCTCGTCCTTCCAGGTGGCGGTCTTCGCCTCGTCGCGCTCGGTGGCCTTGCGGGAGGGGACCTGCACGCTCCAGCCGATGCGGTACAGCAGCAGGTCCATCCCGGCCAGGGTGTACTCGACGCTGAATCGGTGTCGCACGACCTCGGTGATCCTTGCCGGGGTCCAGCACTGGTCGCTCCAGCCCGCGGCTGCCGGGCCGGCATCCAACACCGCTTCCAGTGCACGCAGTTGACTCGCATCGAGTTTGCAGCGGGCGCCGCCGGGGCCCTTGGAGACCAGTGCCTGTCGCCCGCCCGCAGCCAACGCCCGCCGCCAGCGGTTCGCCGACATCCGGGTCACTCTGAACTGCCGGGCCACCTCCCGGTCACTGGCCCCCGCTTCGATCAGATCAGCGGCCGCCAACCGGACCTGCGCACGCCGAACCCGCTCCTCAGCCGTCAGCCCTCCGCCATCGGGATACCTCATTCCTCCGGCATAGCGCAGCCCACGCCAGCCGTCACGACCCCACATAACCCACATCCTTAAGGATCTCTAGGCGTCCACGGGCTCGTATCCGTTTATCTCTGCTGTGAGGCCCCATGGCTCGTGACCAGTGATCATTGCTTGGACTGTCTCGCCTTGGTGAAGCTCGCTGAGGGGACGTCTTGACTTATCTGCCATGGCGGCATCAAGTCGCGTCCTTCGAGAGTGTTGCTGTCGACGTTCTGCTCGACGGCCTGGATGCGGATACCGCGGCCTCGTAGTTCGATGCCCACGATGATGAGGTTCTGGACGGAGTGGAAGAGCCGGTCGAGCCGGGTGACTGTGATGGTGCCTGAGGAGCACGACTCGGCTCAACTCATCCATTCCGCCTCGTACTTGGCGTACGTCCCGTCGTGCGTCGCCAGATGCACGAACTGGGTCACGTACTCCTGGAAGGCGCTGTCGCCGCGCGGCGTCGCGTACGCCTTCTCGGCGAACGTGAACGGCTTGTCGGGGTGGACCGAGCACAGCTCGGGGTGGAGCTTCGACTGGTAGAGCGTCTCGCTCGCGTCGGTCATCATCACGTCCGCCCGGCCCGCCACGATCTCGTCGAAGATCGTGGTGTTGTCCGGGTGGACCTTGATGGTGGCCTGTTTGATGTTCGCGCGGGCGAACTGCTCGTTCGTGCCACCCGGGTTGACGACCACGGTCGTCCCGGCCTGGTCGATGTCCTTGAGCGTCTGGTACTTGTCCTTGTCCGCGCAGCGCACGATCGGCGTCTTGCCGTCCTCGCGGGTCGGTTCGCTGAAGTACACCTGGCGGGCGCGGGGAAGCGTGATCGAGACGCCGCCGACGCCGATTTCGCACTTCCCGCCCGCCAGGTCCTTCGTGAGATTCGCCCATGTGGTGTCCACGAAACGGGCCTTGGCGTCCAGGCTCTTCGCGAGGTCCTGGGCCATGTCGATGTCGATGCCGCTGTACGAACCGTCCTTCGGGTCCTTGTACGTGAACGGTCGGTAGTCGCCCGTGGTGCACACGCGCAGCACCTTGGACTTCGGCACGGTGTCCAGCAGGCTCTCCTGCTGCTTCTTCGCGGGGCGGTCCACCCCCGACGGCTCGGCGGGCGCGGCGGCGGTCACGGCCAGCAGGCAGACCAGGGCGGACAGGGTGGCAGTACGTTGTCTGGACGCACGGCGGCTCATCGCGACTCCTCGGCACAATGGTTGCAGGATGAAGTGATCACCCTGGCAGAAGAGTTCACGCAGGTGAAGACGGTGTCCACGGGTCGGGAAGGCTGAGCCGTGCGGGACGCGTCCTACCTGGGACGGAGAAGCATGACGCGCATGGAGGCGCCGTTACTGCACACACCGCGCCGACGGACACCTCACCGGCATCGACAACCTCCACGCCCGGTCCGCGCCGCTTTGACCTCGACCCCGCAGGCTGCGTCACCGCTGTGCGCGCGGCGAACTGGAGCGAGACCTGAGCCTACGACGCGATGGGCAACCAGGCCGACGCCACCTGGCCCGCCCGCCACGCCGGACAGGACGCCACCTTCTAGCGTCAACGCAGCCCCATCGCATTCGGGCGATGGGGGCCGTTTCGTCATGCCCGCTCGGCCAGCCCCCGCGCGGCCGCAAGCGCCGCATCCCACGGGTATGCCTTCGGCTTCCCGGATCCTGCCGGGTTGGGCTCGAACCCGCCAGCGCCGTACAGGACCGTGACGCCCTGCTCGCGCAGTTCGGTGACGCTTCGGTCGAGCTGCCGGTGTTGGGCGTACGCGGCATTCACACACGGCATCGTCACTGTCGGAATGCCCTTGCCGATGCCTTCGGCGACGACGCCGACCACGAACGACGACGTGATGCCGAGCGCCCACGAGTTGATGCTGTTGAAGGTAGCTGGGGCGAACAGGATGACGTCGGCTTCGGGCCAGACATCCGGCTGATCCGGCAACTTGTACTCGCTACGGACCGGGTGACCGGTCATTGCTGCGAGTCCGTCGAGGCTCTCGTCGAGCCAACGCGCTGCGGTCGGCGTCAGCCCGAGGCAGACGTCCCACCCGTCGGCCTGCGCCGTCTCGATGACCCGCGCCACGTCGAACGCAGGGGGCGCGGCTGACGCGAACAGGTACAAGGTCCGTGAGGTCATGCCCTCATCTCATCCCGCACCGTTGATCACACGCAACCGCCCCCGCTCCGAGGGGAACGAGGGCGATTGCCGGTCCAGCGCCAGGGAGCGAGCGCGAGTACCGTTCCAAATGGTGAGTCAGGAACGGAGTTCCAGTATGCCCAGAGACGACCACGCAGGGGCCCCCGCATCGCAGAAGCCCGCAAGCTCGGCGGATACACGCAACGTGGATTCGCCGGCGCGATCGGCTTCTCCCACAGCCTGCTCCACCAAGTCGAGGGCGGCCACAAGCCGGCGTCCCCCGACTTCATCGCGGCATGCGCCAGGGCACTGCGCGTCGACGTCACAGCCCTGACAGGGCAGCCGTACATGACCGAGCTGCAACGGGATCGCCTCGCTGAGCTGATCCGTCCCATCCGTGAGTCACTCGACCTGTACGGCCTCGGCGCCGACCCCGACGTCACGGCCCGCTCGGCGTACGAACTCACTGTCGGCGCCGACCTGTTGTGCCAGCACGTCCGGGCAGCCTGCGAGGACGTGCTCGGCGCCGAGGGCCGCGTCGCCGTTCCACCGGAACTGTCCGCGCTGCGTCACTCGGCATTCACCTCCGTACTGGCCGGCACGGGCAGACCCGACGCGGTGTGCTGTGCGGTGCTGATGGCGGTGGTGCGGCGCCCGCCGGGGAGCGTGAGGCCTGAACCGGGCGGGCAGTCGACGCCGGGCGCGGCAATGATCTGCGCGGTGGATACGACCTCGGCGCCGGTCCGGTCGCGCACTTGCCGCACGGTCTCGTCGACCAGGGCGCGGGCAGCGGTGACGGGCGGCCCGTAGCGGGGCCGGTACGCCGACGTACCGAGGTACGGCTCGAGGTCACCTCGTGCCGCAACAGCCATCCGGGGACTCTCACCAGATCACCCCGGCAGCAATTCGGCGCGGCGCAACCAGCGCTGCGCCCGCGGGGCGAGGTCGAGGCCGGTCGGCCCCGGCGTCGTGTCGGACCGGCCGGACAGGGACGCAGGCCCGATGGACACGGAGTCCCATCGGCCCGCGGCCCCGGTCCCGTCGTCCCCGGTTGCCTGCTGGTACTCGATCTGCGTGCACGTAGCGTCGGCAAGGGGCGAGGCGACGTCGGGGTCGGTCGGCATACCTGCGTCGTCGACGCAGTAGACGGCCGTCAACAGGGCGTCGTCGATGTCCTCGGACGCGTGGGTGAGCAGCCGGTCGGCGTCCGACGGGGCAGGCTTTCCGGTCCACGCGGCGAGTTGGTCGGCGGTGGCATACGCGATGCGCAAAAGGGTTCCTCCATTGCTCTCGGCCCTGCTTCAATGCGCGCATGGATCAGATTCCGGTGTTCTTCGGCTTGTTCGCCGGTGGTGCAGGGCTTGCTGCCTCGCACCTCAGTCGGCAGCAACGCAAGATCACCAGTCACCTCATCGATGGACGGCGCATCAAGGTCGTCTGTGTCCTGAAAGACCCTCAAGCGCCCAGATGGACACGCGGGCACTTTGTGATCGAGTCCGGGGCTTGGTCCTGGGAGCCTCGTCCGCGTCAAAAGAACCCGTTGATGTTGCCCCCTGATCTGGAAGTGGCACGTGTACGGGAACTGGGGCTGAAGGAGAGCACACGTCTCAATGGCCGCTTCTTGGTCATGGAGTGCACATCGGCCCAGGGCGAGGTGCTTGTTGCGGCACTGCATGGGCACGCCGAGCACGTGATCATGGCTCTAAGCGGCCCCTGACGCCACTGCCCGCCTCTATCTCGTGGTGTCTTCGATGAGACCGGCGGTGACGCTCGCCCCGGTCGACCAGTCGCAGTACACGAACCCGTCGACCTGCAACGCCCCGGGCCCCTCGGGGATATAGGCGGTGGCGCCGGCCGCGACGCTCACCGTGCGGTCCGGCACGGTAAGGCCACCGACCCGCGTATTACTGCGGATGGTGACCGTGATCGCCGAGGCAGCGGCGTTACGCACGATGAGCTTGCGGCGGCCCGTGTAGCGCCACTGGTTGCCGTTGGTGCTGTCGACCGCGCCCAGGGTCACCGCGGCAAGCGGCACCGCGGCGGACACGGCCTGCGCCGTGATCTCGGTACGGGGGATCAGGCATCACCCTTCTTACGCGGCGAACGCCCCGCGGGCTTGGCCTGCGGGGCGTCCTCGGTGGTGTCCGGCTCGGTGGTGTCCGGCTCTTCGTCGGTGTCATGGTAGCGGCGCAACAGCAACCCGCCCCTCCTTAGGTGAGTTGAGGCGTGCTGCTGATCAGGTCGCAGAGAGGGTGCCGACGCAGACACCCTTGTCGTCGAGGCGCTTCACGGCGTAGTGAAGGTTCGTCGTGACGACGGTCGTGCGCTTGAGAATGTCGCGATCGGTCTCGACGATCGGCCGGCGCTTGTAGAGCAGGCCCATCGAGTTGTTCTTGAGAAGCAGGAACTTGCCCGCGGTGATCCGGTTCGTGACGATGACCGGCAGACCCGCGACGGCGCCGATCTGACCAGTGGTCACCGGGGTCTGGGCGCGGGAGTAGGCCGGGATCGCTCGGGGGTTGGAGTGCACAGTGACCTGTTCGAGTCCGAGCCCCGCTGCACTCCTCATCTGGCTCCGTTCATGACCGGCGCGACGGAGACCCACGGCGGCTCATTTGCCGCCGGGCCTCGGTGGAGTCGCTGGGGCACAACGGCGTTGCCTCAGGCCATGATTGACCACTAGGGTCGGGTGGGTGACTGCCGGGTCGGCCATGGGCCATTCACGAGTGAGGTTCCCGGCCTCGGCGTGAGCGCGAGGCGGGCGAGAGGCCCGCCCCCTTCTCCGCGTCTTTGCATCGGCGCCCGCATGCGGCGCCCCATCCCAGCGGATCCAAAGACCCGGAGACACCACTGATGTCATACGACCAGCAGCACCCGAACGAATCCGCGCTGCCGGCGACCGCCGTCCAGCTGAACCACACCGCCATCTACGCCAGGGACCGGCACCTGTCGGCCGAGTTCATCACCGCGATCCTGGGGCTGAAGGTCGGTGCTCCGTTCGGGCCCTTCCTGCCCGTCGACCTCGGCAACGGCGTGACGCTCGACTACTACGAGAAGCGGGACGAGCCGATCCAGTCGCAGCACTACGCATTCCTCGTGCCCGACGAGCAGTTCGACGCCATGATCGCCCGCCTGGAGGCGGTTGGGGTCACCTACTACGCCGACCCCAGCCACACCGAACCCGGCCAGATCAACCGTCTTTTCGGCGGTCGCGGCGCGTACTTCGAGGACCCGGACGGCCACAACATGGAGATCATGACCCGGCCCTACATCCGCCCCTAGCGGACCGCCTGGCGGCAGTCCGAGGAGCCCTCCTCGCCGGCTGGCTCTTCAACTTGGAAACCTGGGCCAAACGCCTGGGCCAGCGGGGTGAGCCGCTTGGCGAGGAGGTGATGAATGCATGACCGGGGTGACGCATTACCTGTTCGAGGAGACACGGGCTACAAAGGTTGTCCTACCTTCTTGGCGTGGGCCTGCTCTGGTCGTTCGTAGGATCGGAGGGCCCGGGGGCTTCGGGTATGGCTGTAAAGGTTGAGCCGCTGGATGGCTTACGGGACTTGGCCGCCCGAAGCCCCACGACGACCCGACCGCCAATTGGGATACGCGACTTGATCGCTGCTGTAGGACAACGCCGGCGCGGTCGTCTGCGGGTTCCATGTGCGACGAGCTGGCGGAGGGAAACGTGCCCGACATCTGGGCCGGTGTGGACATCGGCAAGACACATCACCACGCCGTGGCGATCAACGCGGAGGGCAAGCGGCTGCTGTCCCGCCGGATCCGCAATGACGAGACCGAACTGCTGACACTGCTCGGCGACGTGTTGGCGATATCCGATGACGTGTTGTGGGCCGTCGACCTTAACCATGGCGGTGCTGCTCTCCTGATCGGTCTGCTCACCGCTCACGGCCAGTCTGTCGCCTACCTCACCGGCCTGACAGTGCACCGCGCCTCGGCAACCTACCGGGGCGAGGGAAAGACCGACGCGAAGGACGCCTTCGTCATCGCCGACCAGGCACGCATCCGCCGGGACCTGGGACTGCTCAGGCCCGGCGACGAGATCGCCATCGATCTGCGCACGCTGACGACCAGACGTCTGGACCTCGTCTTCGATCGCACCCGTCAGATCAACCGGCTCCGCGCCCAACTGCTGGAGATCTTCCCCGCGTTGGAGCGGGCACTGGATTTGACCAACAAAGGTCCGGTGATGCTGCTGACGGGATACCAGACTCCGGCAGCAATCAGACGAGCAGGCACGAAGCGGATCGAGACCTGGCTCAAGAACCGCAAAGTTAAAGGTGCCGCTGCACTGGCTCACGCGGTGGTGGAAGCCGCCCAGGCTCAGCACGCCGCGCTGCCCGGCGAGACGGTGGCCGCAGCGATGGTGGTTCGCCTCGCGAGGGCAGTGATGGCCCTCGAGGAGGAGATCGCGGAACTCGACGCCCTCATCGAAGCCCGGTTTCACGAACATCCGCTGGCCGACGTGATCCTCAGCCTGCCCGGCATGGGCACCAGGCTCGGCGCGGAGTTCATCGCCGCAACGGGCGGCGACATGGACGCCTTCGGCAGTGCCGACCGCCTGGCCGGCTTCGCCGGTCTGGCCCCGCAGCCCCGAGACTCGGGCCGTGTCAGCGGCAACCTGCGCAGACCCCGCCGCTATCACCGCGGTCTACTCCGGACCATGTACTTGTCGGCGATGGCCAGCCTCAAGTCCTGTCCTGACTCCAAGGTGTACTACCAACGCAAGCGGCGGGAAGGGAAAGGCCACAAGCAGGCTTTGCTTGCCCTGGCTCGTCGTCGCGTCAACGTTCTGTGGGCGATGATCCGTGACGGAGTGTGCTATCAGCACTCACTTCCAGTTGCGGCTGCGGGTTGACATCAGCATTGGGAAGTCCCGTAATTGATCTCCCCGAGCCCGGACAGCAGCTCTGTGCGTCCTGGCTCCGTGTTCAGCCGGCGAGGTTGAGGTTGTGGAGGTGGGCGATGCCGAGCATGGCGTGGTGGACGCCGTCGCCCTTGAGGCGGCAGTCGCGGAGGATCTTCCAGGTCTTCATGCGGGCGAAGACGTGCTCGACGCGGGCGCGGACTTGTTTGTGCGAGTGGTTATGCTCCTGCTTCCATGCGGGCAACTCCTCGCCCGGGGTGCGGCGGTGGGGCATGAGGAGCCCGGTGCCCGGATAGCCGCCGTCGGCCATCGTCAGGGACTTACCCACGGCGGCCTTCGCGCCGGACTCCTCCCACGCCTTGCAGTCGTTGCGGTTGCCGGGCAGCGGACGGCCGACCACGACAACCAGGCGGGTGTCGGCGTCGATGACGACCTGGTGGTTGGTGGAGTATCGGTAGTTCTTGGACTGCTCGGCGACCGCGTGGTCGCGGGTGGGAACCAGGGTGCCGTCCACGATGAGGACGGTGTCCTTGGCGAACCGCTTGCGCTGCCGCTAGGGCGATCTTCGGGCCGAGGTGGTCGATGACCCGGTTGGCGGAGGACTTTGACACCCCGAACAGTGGGGCCAATTGTCGCAGAGTGAGGTTGGTGCGCCAGTATGCGGCTACCGGCAGCACGCGATCCTCCAGCGGCAGCTTCCATGGCCGCCCCGGGCCGGGGTGTCGGCATTCTCTTGGCGCAGCTGCTTCACCAACTTCCCGAAGACCCGCGAACTCAGCCCGGTGAACGGGGCTATCCAAGTCGGCTCAGACGCCGTGATCACACCGGCCACAGCAAGATCGTCTCACTGGGGCCGACTCGAGCTCGATCTCCTGGCCTTCAATGAGTACCTTGGCGTACCAGTGATCCGCCTTGCCATGCCCTTCGTATGGCGCGGTCTCCTTGTAGCCGTGCCTGATGTACAAAGCTCGTGCCTCAGCAAGTTGGGTGTTGGTCTCACACACAATCCTGGTGGCACCGAGCCTCGCAGCAGATTCCTCGACGGCGAGGAGGAGGCCGCGGCCCAATCCTGCTCCCCGCCCGGCGGGGCGCACGTACATCCGCTTGAGCTCCGCAGTCTCAGGATCACTCCTCAGCAGTCGCAACCCTGCGCAGCCCAGGAACTCGCCCTCACCGTTGCGTGCTACGAGAAACTCGCCGGCAGGCGGGCTGAGGTCATGGTGAGGGTCCTCAACAAGCACCGCTCGAAGCTCTGCCTCTGTGGCTGAACGCTCCAGCACCCGCCGCCCCATCTCGGTGAAGTACTGACGCGTCACCTCGTCGACATCCGTGCCAATGACGGGCTCCGCCTTGATAGTCCAGGTTGACATGCAGGCCATGGTCCCGGACTCACCCGTGGCCGTCCACGGTCCTACCGACAGGTTTCCGTCCAGCCCACACCACGGAGATCGTTACGGGACTTCCCAATGCTGATGTCAACCCGCAGCCGCAACTGGAAGTGACTGCTGGTAGCACACTCCGTCACGGATCATCGCCCACAGAACGTTGACGCGACGACGAGCCAGGGCAAGCAAAGCCTGCTTGTGGCCTTTCCCTTCCCGCCG